>CAYGQW010000057.1:0-14789 GCA_964352175.1 uncultured Halobacteriovorax sp. | reverse complement strand
GTGCTAACATCGTCTGATCGAAAGGGACATCGATTGGAAAATATAAGAATCTTCCAGCACCTAAATCTTGGAAACTTTTAGCGAACTCTAAAAAGTCACCTTCCGAGTCAATAGAGCAAGCCGGGATATAAGTAATTACCGGATCTGGATCCTGGCACATTCTTAATGCTTCTAAATTGAGTTCTTTGTTATCGTCGCTATGTCCGCCACCATGAAAAACTAATTTCACAGCCCTTCTCGGTATTCTCTTACGATTTGCACCATCGTCTTCATCAGTTTTTCACGATTTGATTTTTTAGATAAAGTTGTCACTTCTTTCAAGTCTGGATCTAAATTTTGAAACTCTGTGAATTCACGAAGTACATCATACATGTCATCAGCGCTCAACTTTGGCCTCGCGTTCATAACTTTATCGACAACAGTTGTTACAGCATCCCCCGTAACACGGTCGTATTTATTAATGACACTTGATCTCATTGATATTGCCAAAAGAATATTCGAAGCCTTACCAACATTATCAACAAGTTTCATATAGGTATCTTGAAACTGTTGAATCTTTTGCTTTAGGCTAGGCGTAAGCTTAACGTCAGCATCATTGGCGTAGCTGCTTCTAATAATCTCAATAAACTCTTCTGAATTTAGTCGTTGATCCTTTCCTCTCGCCAAGATTAGCTGAGGAAACTCTCTCAGAATATCTCGCATGCAATAAATTGCATTTCGATTTACACCATCAGCAACTTCCACAAGACCTTCAGAGCTTTTATAAGTCTCAAACCAGCTAAATATTTTTCTAAACTCAAAAACATCAGAACGATACTTAGAGATTAGTATATCCCTGCTTCTTTCATCAAATCCGATTTTTTCCAATAGATTGATATCTTTTTGATATTCAAAAATCTCATCAAAACGACTTAAACAGGGGTGGCCTGAGAAATCTTTGATATTTTTCTTTTGACCTGTTTTTAAGTAGTCAAACATCTGTGCAAAAGTCTGAACAAGATATTTGGCTTTTTGTTTTTGTTCCACAATTGTCGTTGAATAGCGTTCAACATCATCGTATCGATACTCTGAATGAAAGAGTCCGAACTGTCTAATAGATCCGTAATCAATAATTCCGCCGTCCATGAGAATATTGTCACCATCCCAGTCTAGCCAACAAAAAATATAATCATCTTCAAACCTAGCGCTAACTTTTGCAAATCTTTCAGTAATCCAATCTAAGCACAGTTTATACTGAGCAGGCTTAGTTTTTGGTAATACTGGAAAAGCTTTATTTTTAACTTGTTGAGAGATCCACTGAGTTGTTAAAACTTCCAAAGCCCTGTGGTCACTTTGCTTAAGCCAAGCAAAAAAATGAGATGGTCTTAAAAGATTTGGATGAACTCTTACAGTTAAGCCAATTTTCCCACCGTAATCTAAAACGATCAGTGCTCTTTCTGTAGAGTACCCATTCTTATGCATAATTTCTGAAAAGAATGCAGTAGCAAAGCCTTCATCCAACTCGCTATAACCACATCCATAAGAAATAGTCGGGTCACCACTTTCAAAAAATTTACCTTGAATGGCCGTAGCAGGAGATAAGCAAGTTGCGCCACTCCCACAAGAGGAGACATCCCAAG
This sequence comes from uncultured Halobacteriovorax sp., assembly GCA_964352175.1. Lineage (GTDB taxonomy): Bacteria > Bdellovibrionota > Bacteriovoracia > Bacteriovoracales > Bacteriovoracaceae > UBA4207. Next base: position 13,170 of record CAYGQW010000057.1, on the reverse strand, counting down.
TTTTTCCTTTTTTCCCCTTGAACTGGCCATTCCAAACACTGCGTCCATCGCCTGATGTCTTTCCCATTTTATTAGGGTGCTGCAATTGCAAATAACGAGTCGCCATATATCGGTGTGGCTTCACATCTTTTTGTGGAAATTTCTTTCCATGAATTTCATCATATTCGTTGATAATAATAATACTAAATGTTTCGATAAGTTTTTTCTCTAAAGATGCATTCATGACTTCGGGGTGATTGTCGGCAATCAATCCCATCTCTTTTGCCAGATGAAAATTGAAGTAAGCAATCTTTGCACCTTTTCGCGCTCTCGCTCGATAGCTAACAACCATTTCTGGTAATGCTTTTTGCAAGGGATGCTGTCCATCAAGTTGATCAAAACTTGTGTATTCATCTTCAATATTTTTACTGGCTCGTCCATGTGCCATAAGAGCTCCTCCAAAAGGGCAATAACTCTTATAAGTATAGCAAATGACTTTGTTTAGTGCAGAGCTTAGGGAGTCTTATTCCCGTCCAAAACGGTCAAGAAAATAGTCAAATTTCTCTTTATCTAAGTGATCGTTTCCTGAAATGAAATTATAGAGATCATTTTGACAATCATCTCCCCAAAATAGTTCCCCATTCACAATAAATGTCGGCGTACCAAAGACATTATTTTCAATAGCTTGAGCGACATTATTCTTTAATTCTCTGCGAGCTTCTCTACTAGAAGCGACGCTATCCAAAGCTTTAAACTCAGGTACTTTTAAAAGTTCCTCAGTATCTTCGATATCTAATCCATGCTCCCATGCCATTCTAAAAAGCTTATCTATAATCTTTTTATCGCCGTTTGAGGCAATAACCAGGCGAAGTGCAAAGGAAGAATTAAATGGAAGTTTTGCTGGCATCACAAATGGCACACCTCTTTTTATTGCCGTCCTCATGCAATGTTTCCAAAGATAGTCTCTCTTTGGTGCAATTTCAGCAGGTCCCTTTGTTTCATAATGATGAATCACCTGAGACAAGACAATCGGCACAGCTTGAAAGTTGAGATCACTACTTCTAAGCCACGTCCATGCTAAATAGGAATAAGGCGATAAGAAATCAAAGTAAAAACGAACAACAGAACTCATGTTATAATAACTCATGGTTAAATATTTAATCTTTTTTAGCTTATTAGGATGTATTGGTAAATCACAATACACCATTGATGAATGTGAGACTCTTTCCCTAGAAAGTTATAGAGGTTCACCGAAGTCTGCTCATTTACTTAAAAAGTATTGTGGAGAATATAAGCTTAAATACACTAAAGATTATTGCCAAAAATCATTTGAACATCTGATTTTAGACGGTAGAGCACAGGCCCTCAAACAAAAGTACGGAGAAAGAATTTTAGAATGTTTTGATCAAGGGCAAAAGGATAAATTCCTAAGAAAGTGAGCTCCCCACGATGACAATAACTGCACCGACTGCTGCGAGAGAAAGTAAAATATAAAGATTTCTCTTTCCAACAGCTTTAGCTTCTTTATCTAAACGTGGTCTTTTATTTTTAGGTTTTTTAGCCATTAATTTCCCCTTATAATGATTACTAAAGTACCAAAGAGGAACGTTTTGAGTCAATTGACGCTAGTCGCTTTAATTCTCCTAGTAGCATTTTTATGGAAGTTTGGACCTTGGTTTCGAAGTAAGCGCATTCTATCCTATGAATTTCCTATTGGTTGGTGGAATCATGTAGCGCTAATTGATCCACAGCATTCTCTTTGGTCTAAGTATAAGAGAAATCAACTCGAAGACTTTGTAAGACTCTTTATAGACCAAGTCGAAATCATTCCAGCTGATGACCTCAAAGAAGATTTACAAATAAAGCATCGAGTTGCCATTGCGACACAGTTTTTCTTAGTTACGCAAAATATAAAGCCCGACCCTTTCAAAACACTCGAAAGGATTTACTTGCAAAATTTTAAAGATGAAGTGAGAGAATCAAACGGGTTGATGACTTTTTATTGGGAAGATAAGATTGAGAATTTTCAAAGTATCATCAGTGCATCGACTCTAAATTATGCCATTTATTCTGAAGACAAGCCCGAGATTGCTAACTATTTAACAGGAAAAGAAGTTTCAAATCCTGAAACGAAAGCCAGGCTAGATAATATTTTTGGTCAGACTAGTTAAGTAGATGTTGAGCAATACCAAAAGGCATCAACACTACTAAAGCGATAGATAAAACAATCGCGCTTCCAACCAAAATAATAGCGACGGTCTTACCGCCAAGCTTAAATATTTGCATTTTGCTATTATAGTCTAGATATTAGTTTATTGAAAAGAGATCAAAATGTTCATACTCATCTTAGGTTTAGGTCGTACAGGGAAGAATTTAGCCAAATTGGCCCTCGCTGACGGACATCATGTAGCAGGCACCACTCAAAAGCCCGATCAAAACCTTCTAGATATGGGAGTTATCCCCATTATATGGAGTTCAAAAGATGGTACCCATTGTCTGCCTGATGCTGATCGAGTCGTATGTGCCTTTCCTCCCACTGATCTCTATCCGGTTCAATTAGCTGCACTTTTTTCAAGGTATCCTACGACACCCATCATTCAAATAAGCTCAAGCGGTGTTTTTGGTAGAAATATAGGGCTGATTACAGAGGAGACGCAACCAATACCCAACGACTCAAGAAGTAATCTTCTTTATCAAGCTGAAATTGAAGTTTTGACACAACCAAACGGATATATTGTAAGGGCGGCCGGGCTATACGATGATGAAAACCACCCTATCCACTTTATTAGTGGAAAGAAAAATATTAAAAATCCTGATGGAAATATCAACTTGGTTCATCGTGAAGACTTAGCTGAAATTATTTATGAAATTATTCTAGAAGATCAGCCAGAAAAAATTACTCATGCGGCAAACCCTAATCACCCCACTAGAAAAGAATATTATGAAGAGAAGGCAAAACACTTAAACTTACCTCCTCCAGAATTTAGCAATGAACAAAAAGTAGAAAAAATTATTACGAGTCGACTTCAAAAAAACTGGCGAGAATTATAAAATAGAGTCCCTAGTAGGGACCCTGTTTATTTAAAGCATAATGAGTAAGAAGATAATCGCTAATGCTGGAGAGAATGCCCAGATAGCTACTGTCGCTGAAACAACTAAATAATAAAGAAGACCAACAAGAACCATAGTGGCCAGCACATAATAAGCTACAAAAATATCAAGCTCATACGAGGCAATACTACGACCAGTTTTTTCGAAAGACGAAGCTAAAGTATCATTTTCAACTTTTGACTTTAGTTCAACCAAATACTCTTCTGTTGTATTGTAGTTTGAAAGCTCTTCGTTAACCGCTTGAATTTGAGCATTCATTTCACTGTCGATGACTTCTAATTTTCTTTCAAGTGTAACAAGCATTTCGATCTTATCTGCTTCGTTATTAATATCTGCTAAAGTTGGATCAAGCCTAACCAGTTTTTTAAGTTTTTTATCTAGAACTTTAAGACGTTTTTCTTGGTCTTCATGTTTAAAGATATCTTCTAAGAGGTCTTTTCTTTTCGCAAAGCTTTTAGCTACTTTTTTTGTTGCCTTTGCTTTTAAATCTTCAATCGAAGTTGGATTCTTTTGTTCTTTCTTGATTGCTTTATCCAAACCACGAACGACTTGATTTGTAGCTTTTTGTTTCGTTACAACTGCATTTGATTTTGTAAGCTCAATTGTTGCAGCATAACTTGTTGTACCGAGTACGAAAATAAGTAGGCTTGCGATACATGATCTAAGAACATTCATGGAAAACTCCGGTTAGTGAATAAGCGAAGTTTTAGCAAGATAAAAACAGTGTAAGAATACTGTATGTAAAAATTATCATTGCTCTAAAAGCTCGAAATAACAGTCCTAGCCTATCTTAGAGGCACCACTCATATAGGGCTGAAGAGCCTTGGGGATATTAACTGAACCGTCTTCGTTTTGATGACACTCTAGTAGACTCACAAGAATACGAGGTGTCGCAACGGCAGTATTATTCAATGTATGAACGTATTCGACTTTGCCTTCAGAGTTTCTATACCTTAGATTGCTTCTTCTTGCCTGCCAATCATGAAGTGATGAACATGAGTGAGTTTCTCGGTACTTCTCTTCTGATGGAACCCAACACTCAACATCATACATACGAACTTTACCTGCCCCCATGTCACCAGTGCAAACTTCAACAATTCTATATGGTAGTTCAAGAGCATTCACAATTTCTTCAGAAGTTTCTAATAGCTTTTTATGCCATTTCTTTGATTCTTCTTCGTCATTTTTACAAAGAATATACTGCTCAACTTTCATAAACTGATGCACGCGAATCAGGCCTCGCACATCTTTACCGTAACTTCCGGCTTCACTTCTAAAGCAGGGTGAGTAACCTGCGTAAAGAATTGGGAGTTGTTTTTCATCGAGCATTTCTCCGGTATGCAGGGAGTTCGCCTGAACCTCAGCTGTACCGGATAGATAAAGGTCTTGATCTGGTAGATGATAAACCTGATCGCGCCCAGCAGGAAAATGTCCTGAGCCAAACAGTGCATGCTCTCGTACCATGGCCGGAAAGCTGGCCAGGGTGAATCCTTTTTTCATCAAAATATCTAGGGCCATACGATGAACGGCCATCTCAAGTAAGACCATTTCATTTCTAAGACTATATGATCTTGAACCACAAACAGTTGCAACTTTTTCGAATTCGGCCCAGTTCTTTTTATCTAAAATCTCGACATGATCCAATGGTTTAAATTTAAACTCTGGAAGCTTACCTGCTTTTTTAACTTCAACATTTTCAGAGTCGTCTTTTCCAATTGGAGCTTCAGGAGAAGGAATCATTGGAACGAGATACATTAGATTCTTAAGTTTTTCTTCTTCTTCAGATAGTTTTGGCTTCATAGCATCAAGCTCAGCACCAATTTTTCGTCCCTCTTCAATCAATGCTGGGCGCTCTTCATTAGAGGCTTTTGGAATTTTTTTTGAATGAGCATTTCTTTTTTCTTGCAGCTCTTGAGCTTGCTGTTTTAATTTTAAAACAATTTGATCCTGTGCCAATAAATCATCTAAATCGAGACCAACTCTTTTTTGAGTAATTGCCGTTTTAACGGCTTCTGGATTTTCGCGAATAAATTTAAGATCAAGCATGAACTCTCCACTAACAAAAAAGGGGGCAAAAGCCCCCTTATCCTACTGAATACAGAGTGATTCGACTAGCGCAAGTGTGCTCTAATCGCCGTTTCCACGGCTGATTTAACTGCTAAAGTGTCATAATCACGCGAAGCAGAAAATTTGTCATCTAAAGCAAATAGCTTTTGCCAAAGTAGAGAATCGTTAACCTTTGCTTTAAAACTCAGATTTTCTTGTTGCTCGAAAAGCTGATCCCAAACTGCTTGGGCATCTTTCCAAAAACGTCGACGTCCCTTCCACCACGCAGGAGCTGCAGCACAGGCTTCATCGGGTTGCTTAGTATAGGTGTAGTAACCTTTCTCCATAACAATCGCTTTTTCTGACCCGTTATGACGATCAACTTTAATATTGTCTTGATCATGGACATGACCAAAGGAAGTCAGCTCATGTCTATTGGTGCGACGTAAAATATTATAGTCGTTTCTAACTGAGAACTCTCTTCTAGGAAGAGGAGCATCTGAGAGACACTCCCAGTAGTTTGCACTTGAAGTATGAATCCATGGTGCAGAACATTCGTAGCGAGGAGAATCATCCACTTGATAAACTTTTTGAGTCCACTCTCCCTTGACCTTAACCTGATCTTCTAAGCTGTGGTTCCAAGAGTTATTACCTTGAAAGCTATAAAGTGATTGATTCTCAAAGTGCCAAGTTTGTCTCCAATGCTTTAAAACACCACCTGGCATTTCAGGAATTACCAATAAGTGTTGCAGTTCGATTTCGTTCTCACTTTCTTCATCAACAAAAATCCACTCCAGTCCACCTGAAGCATAACGAGGATAAAACTCATAATCCTTATCAAAAGCGAAGGTCTCAGCATTTTGAAACTTAATTAGATAACAACCTGTCATGGCCTTTATAGACTGCTTATCGAGTGATTTAGATACGGTTAAAGAGGCAAAAACGGGCGTTGATAATAGCGCGACGAGCAATAAAGATTTCACTATAACTCCTTAATTATTCATAAAAGTGTGTAAACACTACCTAAAAAAAGCAGGAAGTATCAAGAAAAAGTTTGAGTTGCCGAACAGTTGGTGTATTATTCAATCAGAGGGTTCAATGTACGTTTGTATTTGTAACAACATAACAGAAGATCAAGTAAAGACAGTCGTGTCTAAGGGTCTTTCTGGTAAAGATGCATTATCTCACTTAGGTGTGGGCACAGGTTGTGGCATCTGTGTCATGGATGCCATTGATCGCCTAACTAAGAACTCTGAGCCTAAAGTCCAAAACACCGCACAATCGTCTAATAAATAAAACCCTAGTCACCCCTTTCAAACAAAGCTCTGATTGTTCCTACATAAAAAAACAGTGTATTATAGCAACGATATTTTTAATTTGGAGTTTCTATGAAAGGTTCACAAAAAGTAATTGATGGTCTTAACGCTGTTCTCACTAGAGAACTCACTGCTATTAACCAATATTTTCTTCATGCTCGTATGCTTCAAAACTGGGGCCTTGAAAAGCTTGGAATGCTTGAATACAAAGCTTCAATTGATGAAATGAAACATGCTGATGAACTAATTAAGAGAATTCTATTTTTAGAAGGTCTGCCAAATCTTCAAAAATTAGACAAACTTGATATTGGTCAAACGCTAGAAGAAGTTATTGCAGCTGACTTAAAAGTTGAATACATCGCAATTCCACTCTTAAAAGACTGCATTAAAATCTGTGAAGACGAGCGTGACTACGTATCTCGTGATCTATTTGAATCGATTCTTGCGAGTGAAGAAGAGCATATTGATTGGCTTGAAACTCAACAAGAGTTGATTTCAAAAGTTGGACTGCAAAATTATATGCAGTCACAAATTGATATGAAGGTTTAGTTTTAACTAAATTTTTTAATAGAAAGTAGCCCTGATCCGGGCTACTTTTATTTGAGTTAATTATTTGGATAATTTCTTTTTAATATTTACGTCATTTTTATTTGGATTTTTCCTAAAGTACTCTTCCCGATTTCCCGCCGGAACACACAAGGTCTTAAATGCATTTATCATCTGTGTTTCTTTTCCTGCAGTAGTCTTTCTTAATATTCCCAACCTTTTTAAAACAACCACTTTTGATTTGAAGGTCATTATACCAATTTCAATGGCATGGTTAACTTTTGCGCTTTCTTGGATCGTCTTCACTAAGTTAGGAAAGTATTACAACTGGTCTAAAGCCAAAACTGGCGCCATTATTCTAACGGCAGGTCTTGGTAATACCTCTTTTGTTGGTTTGCCTTTATTGGAAGCACTCGTTGGCACACATGCACTTTCATGGGGAATTCTTATTGATCAACTCGGATCCTTTTTGGTTCTTTCGACTTTAGGACTATTCGTAGCCGCGAAATATGGTCACAGTGATAAATATCAAGGCCGTTCAATACTTAAACAAATTTTCCTTTTTCCTCCATTTATGGCACTAGCGGCCTCATCACTGATTGGTATCTTTAACATTTCTTATCATCCTGTCTTACTGCATTCTATTGAAGTCTTGGCACAAACGCTTGTACCTCTTGCATTGTTTGCCGTGGGTTTTCAGTTAAAAATATCAATGGCAGTGCTAAAACGTTATTGGAAGATACTAACGATTGGAATTATTTTTAAATTAATTTTAGTGCCAACGATTTTATTTGTTTTTTATTATTCAATTACAAATAAAATTGATTTTATTTTAAAAGTGACTATTTTAGAAGCCGCCATGGCGACAATGATAACTTCAGCAGTTGTTGCAAGTGACTTTAATTTGGATGAAGAACTAGCAAATTTAATGGTCGGCATCTCAATCCCTCTTTCACTACTTACTGTTCCTCTTTGGAATTATTTTTTATAAAAAAAAGCCCCTCAAAGAGGGGCTAATTTATCTTAGTTCCAATCAAAATAAACTTTAACTCTAGGTCTTCTATAAAAGTTTTCGTGAGAGTTTACATTCGCATCCTTTGAGTACTTTTCAAGCACTCTTTTCGATGGCGATACAACTTCAAACTTAAAGCCGACTTTTTCAACTACTGCAGTATCTCCGCGATATGCTTCTCTTGTAGGAAAAGCATTTTCAGCATCAGAGAATTTAGAGACAGGAGCGAACTTAGGAGCTGTTGATGTTACTAATTGATCAACAACCATCTCTCCATAATGCTCTTTGTAGACTTTATAAGGGGCATATTCTTCAGTATCTGATGGTCTAAATGTGGCGAGACCCGTTCTAACAGTTGCACCTCTTCTCATAGGGTTACCGATACTATGGAAGCCCATTCTTCTTGGAGGAAGAATTTGGTTAAAGCCTTCACGACGATAGACAAGAGGAAGACCGTTAAACGTTAGTTCTCTCATAGCATCAATTGATCCAATATCATCACAGACCGGATCTTTACCTTCTGTGTAACGATAAAAGCTCGTGTGAGAAAAACACACAAATTGATCATTTTGAACTTTTACAAATTCTTTAAAAGCAGTTGAACTCGTATTATAAAAGCCTTCTTCATCAAAGAAGTCAGCATTTCCAAGTTCACCTGGAAGCGCAACTTCTTTAACCTTTGAATTAACAACTAGAAGATATCCCTTCCCTTCTTGAGCCGTTGGATTATTTTCGGTTCTGTTAAATTTAGTATTGTAGTACCAAAGTAGAAGTCCTGACTGATATCTAGATTCAACCATTCTAAAGCGATCTCTGAGATCACCAGAACCATTGGCAAAATAACTTTGCTCACCCTGCTGAATATTATTATCTTTATTATAAGAAACTTCTTCGCCATTTTGACGGAAGAACTCTCCTGGTGTGCGGTATTCCATTAAATAGAACTGATTGTGAAAGATGTCGTACTTACCATTAACAAGGAGTTGAAACTCAGAACCAGGCAAGTCAGTTCCTGAACGCATATTTTCAAAGTCAATTGTTTGACCCGTTGGCATCGTAACGTTATCGACAACAATTCCAAACTCTGTATAGCCTGCGTCAGTTGTATAAACGACTTCAACAATCACTGTAGTACCTTTAAATTCAGACAGATCAATGTTCTTCTTAACCCAACTAGGAGCTTGGCAAAGAGCAGCTTTCTCTTTAAATGCTTCTTGTTCTGGCTTTGAAAGTTCACCACGAACGTTTCGAGCTCTAAGAGCTAGAATTGCCGACACATCACATTCAGCTAGTGTTTCATTCAAAGTATCAAAGTTGTTATCGCCTGAAACAATTCTTAATTGTTCAACAGTCTTTCCATTAACTTTGATTTCGCCGATATCGTAATCAACAGTAACCTTAACATCTTCTTGGCCTTCACCTTGCGCCAAAAAATTTGTTTCTGTTTCAATATGATAAATTGTATCAAAGCTAAAAAGAGCCGAGCCTTCATTTGGAACTTGAACTTCAAATTTCATTGCTCTTGATTCACCGTCATAGCGACCAGAGTATGCTGAGTTCAAACCAGCTCTTGAAACTGGCTCGATAACTTTTACTTCTTCTTTACTTGGCTCTGTTAAGACAATAACTGAACGATATACAGCTTCTCCAAGTCCCGGTACTAATGAAACCGCATCAAACTTAAATTCCTGCCCGTCAATATTCTCAAAAACTCTTGGTGTTTCAAGTTCGCCTTCACGTTCATCTACTGTAATAAAGTTATAGGCTCCAAGGTAAGCTGAAGTTGCTTCACCTTGAGTAATAATTTTTGGACTAACCCAACCTAAAGAGACTTTGCTAAAAGTTGAAAACTCCTGCGCTCTCATCGGTGCATTGCTACTCATCAACTCCCATGAACCAGTAGAGTTACCGGCACCACGTGAATAAACGTCAGGCAGAGTAAGAGAGTGACCAAACTCATGCATAAATGTTGAAAGGTCAGAAAACTCAGACTGCATATTATAATCTGTAGCGAAGAGACCATCGTGAATTTTGTATCCATTCATCGTTGGACGCTGACGGCCCTCAACAATGGGACCCTTCTCACTGTAGCGAGGATCATTTGGATTTAATGAAATTCCCCAACGATGTGGCCAAATACGATTATAGCATTCGATAGTTGCATTATATCTTGGACCAGCTGGTACGTCAGAGTTGGGTGGACGTGTTCCAGTAGTATCAAAGTCAGCCTGACAGCTAGCCTGTGATTTTCCGGCATAAACTAAAACAACTGCATCAATGAATCCATCTGGCTCATGAAAGTTGCCGTCATTGTCATAATCTGAAAGATCCCATTCATCAAAGCGATCCCACCAAGCTGGATCAGTATGAGTCTGCTTGAGTTTTTCTAAGACATCGACAACAAGACCGCGAGCATTTCGATCGGTATTACCAGGAACTGATTCTCCGTAATTCGCAAGAGTATTGTCGACAGTAACAACTGGAGTGACTTCTCCATCAAGAAGAAATTTACCCATAGAAGCATGCTTATAATACTGTCTTAATGAATCAGGGTTTGAGTCACCAAAAAGATAATTTTGAGCTTCGATCTCACCGTTTTCGTTTGGTGTATAAAAAGAGATGTCTTCCATTTTAAAGTCAGAAAACTGAACAGGAATGACCATGACATTATAGTTTCCTTCGAACTTATAAGTCTTAGTATGTCCTTCCATCGCTTTAGAAATACTTCTTTGGTTAGTTGCAGCTAAACCTTTATTCTCTTGCTTAGCTCTAACCTTTTGCATTTGTTGCTCGAGACGAGTCTGTGCAACAAAGAGTTGAGAACATTGAGAGTGATCGTGATCGACTTTATTTTTATGTTTTTCATGTTCGATTAAGGCCTTATCAACTTGAACCTGAGTTTCAGCAATAGACTGATAAGCCGCAGTTAGAGTCGCATCCGCACCAACCATTGGCTCAGGCTTTTTGCTACAAGCAGCCAAAACGCCAGCAATAGTAATCAACGTCAAAATACTTTTCATAATAGTTCCCTAGATTTTTGAGAGTAACCGCCGAAATTTGTCATGTTTTTATATTCAAGCCAAGGGAGATGGCTAAATCAACAGTGTTCAACCTCTTAATGTAAGAAAATGTAAGAAGGAATCTTTATTTAGGGCCAAATGGACTCCATATAGACTATACTCATCATATATTTTCAAGGAGTTAGAGATGATCGAAGGAAGCTTAGACTTGCCTTACAAAGTAACATTAGGTGATGGTGAGCACATACTTCACTCTGATCTAAGCCTAAAAGAAGGCGGCGATAATAAGGCCATGACGCCCCATCGCCTGCTTGAAGCTTCATTGAGTGCCTGTACCTTAATGACGATGCAAATTGTGGCCAAGCATAAAGGTTATAGTATTGGAGGCACAACAGTTTGTGTCACCATTGAAAGCGAGGGAGCTCAAACTATTATCAAGCGAACGATCACTTTTGATTCGACGCTATCTGATGATCAAAAAGAAAAGATGACTGTGATAGCTAATAAATGTCCAGTTCATAAAATCCTTATGTCTGATGTTCAAATTCCAACAGGGGTCGTAGATGAATAAGCCTACAATTGTAATTCCGCCTCGTGAAAAAGACCTAGGTGCAGGTTTTACAGTTAAGAGAATTCTTCCATGGGCAAAAAGAAAAACTGTTGGTCCTTTTGTTTTTTGGGATCATATGGGTCCTTCTTTTTTAAAAAATGGTGATGAACTTCAGGTTCGCGCCCATCCCCACATTGGTCTTTCGACATTAACCTATCTGTTCGAAGGTAGTATCAGACATAGAGATACCCTAGGCATTATTCAAGATATTCGCCCAGGTGAGGTCAACTGGATGACGGCCGGTAGAGGTATTGCTCATAGCGAGAGAACCCATCCTGAAATGGGAACAAATATTTCACTTCATGGCATTCAAGTTTGGATCGCTCTGCCTAAAGAATTTGAAGAAGTTGCTCCAAGTTTTGTACATATTCCAAATAATGAAATACCTAAACTAGATATAGAAGGACATAAAATCTCATTAGTGGCTGGCTCCATGTTTAACTTAACTTCTCCAGTACCGGTTCATTCAGAATTATTCTACCTAGATATAAACCCTCTAGCTGATAAGCCAATCAATCTCCCCATTCCAAAAGGAAATGAAGCTGCTTTGTATGTTGCTATGGGAGAGATCTGTATTGGTGATGATAATTATTCGGCAGGGCAGATGGTTGTTTGGGATGGCGGAGATTCAATTGAGTTTAGTGCCTCAAAAAATTCACGACTGCTTTACTTTGGTGGAAAGCCATTCGGCGAAAAGAGGACAATTTGGTGGAATTTAGTATCTTCAAGATCTGATAGAATTGAGCAAGCAAAAAAAGATTGGAAGAATGGGAAGTTTGGACAAGTAATCGATGAAACTGAATTTATTCCATTGCCGGAAGATTAACTAAACCTTGCAATGAGTGCTTCTAATACCGGGCCGCGTTTTCTTTGATTGTGCACCTGTAGCGAAACATCAAATTCTGAAGTCTTAACTTCAGGAAGGTCAATAATTCGAAGAGAACCATCAGCAACATCATTCTTAATATCAATTTCAGGCAGTCTCCCCCAACCTAAGCTCGCAATAATAAGGCTTTTCTTGAGACCATTACTCGAAATTCTCCAAGACTTACCGCCTTTTAAAACTCCAAAAGATAAATGTGACGAAATCTGGCTATTATCTTTAACGATAATTTGGTTGCAGTTTTTTAACGACTCAATTGATAATTCCTGCTCACCTAAAAGTTTAGGTGCATAGACAGGGATCATTTTCACTTTGACCACACTAATACATTGAAGGTCGCCGTGCTCAAGTAAAACGGGTGAAAATGCGGCATCTAGTTCTCCGGAAATAACTTTCTCCGGCATCTCTCCAAGGATTCCTTGATCGAGTTCGACTTCAGTTCCAGGATGCTCATCAAAGAATGCCTTGATTCCACATAATATATCATCATGAATGCTAATAGCATCAAGACCGATCCTAAGAACTGGCTCAACACCAGTTTTTAAAACTTTTGCAAAATCCGTAAACTCATTACATTCTAAAAGAATTTTACGCGTTTTCTTAAGCATGGCTTGACCTTGCTCAGTTAGTTTTGGTCTATATTCATC
>CAYGQW010000056.1:0-15033 GCA_964352175.1 uncultured Halobacteriovorax sp. | reverse complement strand
GTAAGTAGCAAGCTTGCTAGGCCTGTGTCAAGAAAATCGGCCATAAGAGTCATTCATAACCTACTGGAATGTCGTGAAAGTAAGACTTTTCGTGCGGAAAAATATCTGAGCGTCGCAGCATTGATACAATTATATTTAGGTAATTGATGCCGCTTTAAGGAAATATCTCGATAAAACCTAGTCTTTCTAAGATTTAGCCCCTGGGCGTCGATGAGTTAGGTGAGGAGCGTAAGCTTTTTAACCTGAGGAATGGTCACTGATGAAATATGCAAAACTAAATTCATTTTTATCTCTAACTTTTGTAGGTTTAGCACTTTTTGGCTGTTCGCATTTAAGTGATGAGAAAAAAGAAGTTGCAAAAGAAGTGGTGCAAAAGCCAGTTGATGAACAAGCATTGAAAGAGCAGGTTGAAAATCAATTATCGACCTTATCTGATCAGGCCATCAAGTCAGGTCCAAAAGCTGTCGAGTTTCTATCAAGCGATTTGTTTTTAAAAGCTAATGACGCCGCTCTAAGAGATGATCCACATACGGCTGCGATGCTTCTAAAGCAAGTCCATACAATGAATCCTAAGGATCTTTATATTCAAAAGCGTTATGCCGTTGAGTTGATCCGTTCTGGTCAGCTTGTAGAGGCTGAGCCTCATTTAAAATTCTTATTTGAAGAATCAAAAGGTAAGGAAGAGGCTTTGGGTCTTGTTTTGGGAGGCATCTATACGGCTCTCGAAAAACAAGATTTAGCTAAAAAAACATATTCAAAAGTTTTAGCTAAAAATAAAAAAAGTGAAGAGGCTTGTTTGTTTTTGGCAAAGGCCTATGCAGTAGAAAAAAATTCAGCCAAGGCAAAGGGCTTACTTAATCAATGTCAAAAAGCTAATCCTAAAAATGCAGTTTTCACTTACTATCTCGGGAAAATTTCTCAAGATGAGAAAAAACCAAAGAAAGCACTTTCGTATTTTAAGCAAGCACTAAAAATTCAGCCAAGTTTCCACCAAGCAGCTCTTGCAGTTGGTGTTCAATATGAAGAAATTGAAAATTATAAAGAAGCGATTAAAGCTTATAAGGCTTTTTTAAAAGTTAAACCTGGCAATTATCAAGTCCTATCAAGAATTGTGCAGGTGATGTTTGCAACTTCTCATTATAAGGACGTCCTTCCTTATGCAGAAAGACTCTCAAGTCTCGATCCAGATAACCTTAATCTTAAGGTTCGTCTTGGCATTCTTTATACTGATGCAGGAAAGATGGAAGAGGCGATTGGTGCCTTTAAAGAAATATTAGTGGCTATCCCAGACTCGGATAAAGTTCTGTTCTATCTAGGTTCTCTATATAAAGACAGTGATCGTTTAGAGGACGCCATGGCAACTTTTCAGAAAATTCCATCTGACTCAGCTCTTTTTCATGAAAGCGCCTTACAAGTCACACAGATATTAAATGTAGTTGCTCTTAATAGTGCAGCTAAAGGTGATCCGGAACCTGAAAAAGCGCTAAAGAAGCAAATTACTGAGTATACAGCCAGTCATAATGAAATGACTGTTGGCATGCATTTAGTGCTTGCCAGCTTCTACGAAACTCTTGGCAAGGTTGATAATGCTATTGAAGCCTTATCAAGCGTTCAAGGTGGCGATGGTTTCGATAAAACACATGAACTATATTTAGCCTCATTACTTGATCGCGCTAAGCGCCATGATGAAGCTATTAATTTAGTACAAAAAATGCTCGACCGTGACCCAAAAGATCCTCATGCTATGAACTTCATTGGCTATACTTTGTTAGAGCAAGGTAAAGAGATGGATAGGGCTTATTCTCTAATTAATCAAGCTATCGAGTTGGCTCCTAAAGATGGTTATATAAGAGATTCTTTAGGTTGGTATTATTATAAAACGGGAAAACTTGAAAAAGCTTTGGCAGAGCTACATAAAGCTGTAAAACTTGTTTCAGATGATCCGGTGATCACAAAGCATTTGGCTATTGTTTATAAAGAGCTCGAGTCTTTTGATCTGGCCAAAAAGTATTACGTGGAGGCTTTAAAATTAAGCAAAGTCAAAACCGACAAAGACGAAGTAATCAAGGCTCTGCAAGACTTGGAGTCTGTGCGCTTGCCTGCCTCCAAACAGTAATTATATTTCTTGGCGGTTGTTCAGTCTTTAACACCGCCTCAATAGAAAAAAATAATCAAAAAGCATTTTTGGGATGGTGTCTGGAAAGTTCTGGCAAGGGACGAATAGAATACGGACGAGAAAAGCATGTCTTTGATTATTACTCTACATTAAAATTTGATAAAGACTCATTTACGGTGTCCTTAGACCTACCAATTTATGGTGAAGAAATTCTAAAAATTTCACTTAATAAAGATAAGAAAATTTCTGGAAGTTTTTATAAACGCATCAAATCATCGGAATCTATTAGAAAGTTTTTATTGACCTGGCGCGAATGGATTTTATCTCGAAAAATAGCGAAACTGCCAAATGCTGATGTTCGTCATGAGCTTGATCGGTTAGTTTTAGCATCTGCGTTAAGTGCAAATGAGAGTGTCAGTTTGACACTGCATGCATTTAATAATGACAGTTATTTTTCAAGACAGACTCTAACTTATAAGAATAGCGCTACAAACCAAGAAGCTAAGCTCGAATTATTCACAAATGAATGTCGGAATCTTGCTGCGCATTAGTACTAATCCATAAAGAAAGTAGAAATCACGCACAAATTTATATATAAACCTCCATACAATCGCTTAAAAGCATTATGGTGGATTTATAAGGACGGTACATATGAATAAGTTGTCGCTACTAACTGTACTCATCGTTTCTCTGTTCTCGATGATTTCATGTACAAAGAAAGAACAATTAAATGAAAAGGTTTTAAACCTTGTTGTTGGAAGTGAAGTTAAAGGAATGGATCCAATCTATTCAAACGATCGCTATTCATCAAATGAAACAGCTAGAGTTTATGATTCTTTACTAGAGTATGATTACCTAAAGCGTCCTTATCAACTTGTTCCTAATCTTGCAGAGTCGATGCCAGAAGTTAGCAATAATGGCTTAACTTATACTTTCAAAATTCAAAAAGGTATTATGTTTCATGATGATAAAGCTTTTCCAGGTGGAAAAGGTCGTGAACTTGTAGCTGAAGATCTGGTTTACTCAATCAAGCGTCTAGCTGATCCAAAACTTCAAGGCTTAGGTTGGTGGACAATTGATGGAAAAGTTAAAGGTCTAAATGAGTGGAGAGAGAAAAACACTAGTGCTGAAACAGTAAACTACGATGAAGTAGTAGAAGGCATGAAAGCTCTAGACAGCCACACACTTCAATTCACTCTTGTTAAGCCATTTCCTCAATTTCTTTATTCTTTAGCGATGACTTTTACATCAGCTGTAGCCAAGGAAGTAGTAGAGTTTTATGGCAAAGAATTTTTGAACCATCCAGTAGGAACTGGCCCGTTCATTCTTCCAGAGTTTAAGCAAACCAATAGAATTGAATATGTTAAGAACCCTAACTACCGTAAAAGAACTTTTCCATGTGAAGCAAGTGAAGAATTTGCAGATATGGCAAAGGAATATTGTGGCAAGCAACTTCCACTTGTAGAAAAGGTTGTTGTTAATATCATTAAAGAAGATCAGCCAAGATGGTTGAATTTCCAAAAAGGAAACCTTGATTATATCGGAATTCCAAAAGATAACTTTGATGCTGCTGTAACTCCAACTAACGAGTTGGCGACTGATCTTGCAACAAAAGGTATCGATCTGTTGATTCAGCCTTCACTTGATGTGACTTACACTGCTTTCAACCTCGATCTTGATTTATTTAAGAACAAGAAGCTCCGTCAGGCATTATCTCTTGCCTATGATGTAGATACAGCTAATAAGCTTTTTTACAACAACCGTGCGCTTCCAGCCCAATCACTTGTTCCTCCGGGAATTGCTGGTTATGAAAAAGATTTCAAAAACGTTTATAGAGGACACGGCAAGGATGAAGAAATTGCTCTAGCCAAGAAGTTGTTGGCTGAAGCGGGATATCCTGAGGGCAAGGGTCTTAAGGAATTAACTTACGATTGTCCTTCTTCAACTGTTTCTCGCCAAATTGGAGAGTATACAAAACAGCAATTTGCAAAAATTGGTGTCAAGCTTGTAGTAATGCAAAATACATGGCCTGAGCTTCAAAAGAAAATTGATAAGCGTCAAGTAGAGCTATGGGGAATTGCTTGGGGAGCTGATTACCCTGATGCAGAAAACTTCCTGCAACTTCTTTATGGACCAAATAGAGTTCCTGGAGCAAACGGCTCAGGTTATGATAACCCAGCCTTTAATCGTCTTTATGCTTCAGCTTCAACAATGCAAGACACGCCAGAGAGAACAGCTCTTTATGAGAAGATGACTCGAATGGCAGCAGAAGAAACACCTTGGATTTTTGGTGTTCATCGTCAAAACTACGTACTTAAGCACTCATGGCTTAAAAATTATGTAATAACTGACTTTGAAGCTGGAACTGAAAAATTCTTAGATGTCGATCTTGCCGCTAAAAAAGTTGCATTAGAAAAATTATAACGAGTTAATGTGAATATTTACGCTTATATCCTTCGCAGACTTCTTTATGTCATTCCGGTGATCTTAGGAGTCTGTGCTATTATCTTTTTAATCTTTAACGTTGTTGCCCCTGATCCGGCCCTGATCATCTTGGGGAAGCATGCTACTGCTGAACAGGTGATTGAAATTCGAGAGCAACTCGGACTCAATAGATCGATGTGGTTGCAATACTTTGATATTGTAAAAAGTGCTTTCACTTTCGACTTTGGAAGATCTTGGTCAACTAAACAAGAAATTATTGAAATGATTAAAGCTGGAGCCATTCCATCAGCGACTCTTTCATTTCCAGCTTTTTTTATTTCAACTGTTCTTGGGATATCTATTTCATTGCTTGTCGCATTTTATCGTGGCTCACTCTTCGACAAAATAACAGTCGTAGGATGTGTAACTTTGATGTCTGTTTCAAGCCTTGCCTATATTCTTTTTGGACAATGGTTTTTTGCATATAAGTTGGGGTGGTTTGAAATTTCCGGCTATGACTATGGTTTCCCATATTTCATTCCCTACATTTTATTGCCAGCTATTATTTGGGTAATGTTGTCCGTTGGTCCTGATGTTCGTTTTTACAGAACGATTATGTTGGATGAGATTTATCAAGACTATATAAGAACAGCGCGAGCAAAAGGGCTTTCTGAGAGAGTTATTTTATTTAAGCACGTGCTTAAGAATGCGATGATTCCTATTATCACTTATGTTGTTATTCAAATTCCATTTTTGATTTTGGGCGCGCTACTGCTTGAGAGTTTCTTCTCTATTCCGGGACTTGGAAGTATTACGCTTAATGCGATTAACTCTTCTGACTTTCCAGTGATTAGGGCCATGACAGTGTTGTCAGCAGTTGCTTATATTATTTTTTCGGTGATCACGGACGTTCTTTATACGTTAGTTGATCCTCGTGTTCGTCTATCTTAAGGATAAGTCATGTCTACGAATGTTCAGTCTAAATCCTTGTGGCGCCATGCTTTTGAACAGCTTTGCAAAGATAAGCTTGCGCTTGCTTCACTAATAGTTGTTGTCGTGTACGCTATCGTCGCAATTTTGGTTGCTTGTGGTGTCTTAGCAGCTGACTGGGAAAAAAGTGTTGGTCCTTCTTATAACCCTCCATCTGCAGAACATCCTTTTGGTCTAGATATTTTTGGAATGTCTGTCTGGGCAAAAACATTGAAAGGTACGGAAGTTGCGATGTCAGTTGGACTCGTGACTAGCTTAATTTCAATCACTATCGGTGTAACTCTAGGTGCTCTTGCTGGCTATTTTGGTGGCAAGATCGATGAAGCTATTGTTTGGTTTTATACAACCTTTACTTCAATTCCATATATTATGCTTGTTGTTGCTATCGCCTTCATTCTTGGAAAAGGACTCATGACGGTTTACTTGGCACTTGGCCTGACCTCTTGGGTTAGTCTTTGTCGCTTGATCCGTGGTGAAGTAATGAGACATAAAGATCGTGAGTATGTTCAAGCTGCTGGAGCGATCGGTGGCGGTGATATGAGAAAGCTCTTTATTCATATTCTTCCGAATGTACTTCATATTGTTATTATTAATTTTTCCCTTTCATTCCAAACAGCCATTAAGTCTGAAGTGATTCTTTCTTACTTAGGTTTAGGAGTTCAAGGAAGACCAAGTTGGGGAATTATGATTGATGATGCAAAACTTGAGCTTGCGCGTGGAGTATGGTGGCAATTAGCGGCAGCAACTCTGGCTATGCTTGTTGTGGTTTTGGCATTTAATATTTTGGGGGATGCCCTAAGAGATGCTCTTGATCCAAAACTAAAAGGAAAGTAAAATCGAGAGGTTATCCTCTTGTAAGGTGAAATAGATGGCCGAGAAAATTCTTGAAGTAAAAGATCTAGTTGTTGAATTTAGAACCGATCGTGGCCGAGTTACTGCTGTGAACGGTGTGAATTTTGATGTTCATAAAGGCAAAACGATCGGCGTGGTTGGAGAGTCTGGTTCGGGGAAATCCGTTTCAGCACTTTCAATAATGAGGCTTATTCCAAATCCACCGGGCGAAATTACTGGCGGGAAAATTCTTTATCGAGGTGAAGATCTACTGGCAAAGCCAATTGAAGATATGAGATCGATTCGTGGCAACAAGATTGCCATGATATTTCAAGAACCAATGACATCGTTGAATCCTGTTTTTACAGTAGGTAATCAAATTGAAGAAGTTCTCAAACTTCACCAGCCTGAACTCTCGAAAGAGCAACGTCATGAAAAATCTATAGAACAATTAAGACTCGTAGGTATTCCTTCCCCTGATAAAAGGATTAATGAATACCCTCACCAAATGTCGGGCGGCATGAGACAGCGTGTGATGATCGCTATGTCTTTGGCTTGTGAGCCAGATATTCTTATCGCCGATGAGCCGACGACAGCTCTTGATGTTACCATTCAAGCTCAAATTTTAGAACTGATGAAAAAGTTGCAAACAGAACTAGGCATGGGAATTATTATGATTACCCATGACTTGGGTGTTGTTGCTGAAACATGCGACGATGTTGCAGTTATGTATTGTGGACAGATTGTAGAGAGAGCAGATGTTAAAACTCTTTTTGCAAGCCCTAAGCATCCATATACTAAAGGACTAATTGAATCAATCCCTTCATTTGATTCAACTCTTGGTAAAAAGAGAGATCGTCTTCCTACGATTGAAGGCATGGTTCCATCACTTTTTGATTTACCAACTGGTTGCAACTTTCAAGATCGCTGCAAGTATGTTGATGACAAATGCCGTGGAAGCCAAGGCGATCCACAACTCGAGGAAGCAGCTTCTGGGCATAGTGTTCGCTGTTTCCACCCATTGAACGCGTGAGGCTGATGTGAATGATTATTTATTAGAAGTTAATAACCTGTGCAAAAGTTTTCCTATTAAGGGTGGTCTTTTTGGAAGAACTGTTGGGGCCGTTAACGCTGTTAATAATGTAAGCTTCAAGATTAAGCGTGGTGAAACACTTGGTCTGGTTGGTGAGTCAGGCTGTGGTAAAACAACTCTTGGAAGATCTTTATTAAGATTAATTGAACCAACTTCAGGTGAGATTATTTTTAATGGCAAAGATATCATGCAAGCTGACAATAATGAGCTTCGCGCCCTAAGAAGAAAAATTCAGATTATTTTTCAAGATCCCTATGCCTCACTTAATCCAAGAATGACTGTTGGTGGAATCCTAGCAGAGCCGATGGATATTCATGGTCTTGCCATGGGTGATGAAAGACAAAAGCGTCTTTACCAACTTTTGGATCAAGTTCAACTTCCAAAAGATACGCTTAATAAATATCCACATGAGTTCTCTGGAGGTCAGAGACAACGTGTTTGTATTGCTCGTGCTTTAGCTGTTGAGCCAGACTTCATTGTTTGTGATGAACCTGTTTCAGCACTCGATGTTTCAGTACAAGCTCAGGTTGTAAACCTACTCATGGATCTTCAAAAAGACCTAGGTCTAACATATCTATTTATTGCTCACGATCTTAAGGTTGTTGAATATATTTCAAATCGTGTGGCCGTGATGTATTTAGGAAATATGGTTGAAGTAGCAGAAAGTCATGAGCTATATGGACATGCTAAACATCCCTATACTAAAGCATTGTTCTCGGCTATTCCCAACCCAAATCCGATGATCAAGAAAGAGAGAATCTTGCTTGAAGGTGATATCCCATCACCAATGAATCCTCCAAAAGGCTGCCATTTTCATCCAAGGTGTTGGAATGCAACGGATATGTGTAAGGGTGAATACCCACCAGTAACTGACCAAAGTGCTACACATCAATATCGCTGCTACCACCCTAATACCTAGTAAATTAATTTAGATTATTTAGAAATCTTAATAAGTAATAATCCTCATTTTCCGATAAGAAGATGAGGAGATTCGATGGTTTACGCCGAAAACTTCAATTTAGAGCAGTATGGCGAGAGTCAACTGAGTGCCCATGATATTTACTGGGTGAAGCGCGATGGTAGTCGTGTGCTAGTTCGTCGTGCTGGCGAATTTTTAGATCAAGAAAATTTAAAGCGTTATCCTAAACTTGATTTTGAATTAAAAATTGATCACCAAAAAATATCAACAATAAAAGAATATTTTCTAAGTCTAAAAAACGGACTTAGGCCAAAAGACAAGTTAAGACTCTCTCAAAAAATTAGAGATCGCTGGGAAGAAATATTTTTTAGCGATGATAGTATGACTCCACTTGAAATCATTATTCTTGGAGACGAAATCATGTGTCAGGTTTACTCGGAGTTTGCAAAAGACTGGAGTACTCCAAGTACAATATTGTTTCAACGGTCGTGTCTGATTGCCTCCTTGAGTATGATGGGAGCTGTATCGCTAGGTTATACATCATGGAGCTATTTAGAAAATATATGGCTGGTTAATTTTTCGTATAGTGCCCACTATCAAAATAACAATATGAAATATTCAGATCTTGATCTTTTAGAGAAAAATAGATCGGATGAAAAAATTGATGTATCTGAGATTAATCTATTACCGTCAAAATATGTTTCCTTAAAGGCAATGATGGAACTGGTTTTTGAAAAGTCAGATGGTTCAGGACAACCTAAACATCTTAACTTGAACGAGCTTAGCGATCTTGAGAGATGGTTTAATCACTTACAGCAAACAATTAAATGGAATAGCTCTTTGCTCCAAGAAAGTGGTCAGGTTTGGAAGAATTTATGGAGTCAAGACAACTTTAGAGTTCTTGAAAAACTAAAAAATAAGAATGAGGCTAGCTCACAGCAGAGCGAGCAGTATATTGAATTTGAATTATAGGAAGAAGTGGAAGAAGAAGTTAAAAAACCTATTCATCTTTTAGTCGATAACCCTTCAGAGGATATCGTTCAGCTTAGTGAAAAGCTAGGTGAGCACGCGCCAGTAATTTGTGACGATATTAGTAAAATAAAAGATGAAGAAAAGGTAGTGCTTATTAATGAGACTCCAAAATTAGTTTGGGCAGAGAAGCTCGTTGGGAATATACATCCAGCGCATCTTAATCATCCAGCCCTAGAATATTTGATCAAAAGAGCTGTTAATGGTGAATTTTCTGTCGACATTAGTGAGTCTTATGAGAGTTTTGAAAAAGAAGTCTATAGCTATAGATTCATTGATCCCTTTGAAGAGGGCGAGATTGCAGATATCATGGCGCAAAGGATTCTAGATTCAGGCTTTGATCCCTTGCCGTTTAGGACGTATTTTACTTCGGTTATGGGATATCTGGCTCATCATGCGAAAAGAGAAAATATAGCGCTACCAATAGATGTCCAACTTGGAATCTTCCAAGGATGTTTTGTTGTTCAGGTCATGGCCGGGAACAACTCCTTTTCTGTAGAGCAGATTAAAGAATCTTTTGGAGCTAGCGACGTTAATAATTTGTATAACTCTCTGTTGGAAACTGCTTATCACTCAACTCATATAATGGAAATTAATAAGGTTGATAGAGCCAGCAAATTAATATTAACTGGAATATGGTGTCACGATCAATATAAACTTCCTGGCGGAACATTACTTTATCAAAATGTAGATACACTAAGAAAGTTTGTTGTTAGAAAATCAAGTCTTGAGCTCCTCCCCAATAAGCACCAGAGTACCTTCTCTGAGCTTAAATTATCAGGCAATACGGCGAGAAGGTATAGTGACCAAGAGACAATAATAACAAATGACCCAGCCTTACTTAAAAAAATTCTAGAGCATGCTAGTCATAAAATACGAAATGATAAATTAGATCCACCAACAGAAATTTCATCTCTAAAAGAGTTGTTGTCTGACTTTGAAGATCAAGAAAAACTATCAGAGTTATCACGAGAAGAGTATGAAAATGCGCTGAGAGCACTGAGCGATATATCTACGAGAGAGCTGTTTGAAGCAAGCTATGAGTATGCCTTAGAAAATCTTGATGATGATGATTTATTTACTCATCTCATTGAGTCAGCGAATGAGCTTGAGGTCGACGATGTAGAAATGGTCTCTGGTAATACCGATGAGGACGACTTTAGTCAGCTAGTTTCAGGCAGTGACGATGACGACGACGATTTATTTAAGCAGGTAGTATCAGGAAAAACTGGAGAGGATAAGCACAAACAGACAGTGAAGGGTGAAAAAGAGGACTTGTCACTCACTAATACCGTGGTAAAAGGTAAGAAGGAAGTCCAAGATAAATCCAAAATTGTAATAAAAGGCGGAGGCGGTGATCCTTTAAAAAATAAGGGTGTTTTTAATAATCGTCTTGGAGAAAGTTCAAAAATATCACCGGAGCAATTAAAGAGGGCTACAGATAAATTATCTGAACTCAGGCAAAAAATGATCGCCGTTGAAGATATAGAAGTTGCCATGATTGAACATATTATCGATGAAGTTGGTGGAAGCCGTTCTGCAGCTGCAGAGATGTTAAAGCAAGTGGTTGTTGACTCTAGAAATAATGCGATCAATAAAAAAGTTGTTGAAGCAAATCAAGTGGTTAAAGATAAATTACAAGCTGATCGTTTTGAAAAAGAGTTAGCCAAAAGAGATCATCAAATTGAGAGGATGAAGTCTGTCGTTGAAAAACTGCAAGAAGTTTCAATGCAAAAGACGAAAATAAAGAAGAATGTGGCAAAAAGTATAGATGACGATGATGACACTGATACCTCTCCACCAGCTCCGGATGTAGCAATTGGAAACAATGAGGTTGCAGTTCAGTTAAAAACGTTACAAGTTGAAATGGCGAGCAAAAATGCTGAAGTCAAAAAGCTTGAGGGACAACTTGAGTACTTTAAGGAGCGCAGCGCTGATAGCAAAGAGTCTACTAACGAATTACAAGAATTAAAGAAGCAAAATTCAGCATTGCAAAGTCAAATCGACTTGCAAGCAGCACGTAATGAAAACATGTCGGAAAGAATGTCTCAGCAAAATGCCAACTTAACCCAAAGAGATACTAGTGAGCTGGGTAAGTTTAGAGAACGTATATCTTCTGTTGAAAATGAAAAACAACAACTAAAAGATCAGTTGACCAGGTTGGATTTTTCCCACCGTGAGCTCAATAAAAAGTTACAAGAAAAGGAAAATGAAATCCTAAGACTTCGCCAAACGGAAACTTCCTCATCGGGGCCTGATCTTAATGGAAGCAAAGAGTTAGAAAAAGAGTTAGAACTTATGAAACAAAGAGAGAGAACAGCTCTTCATGAAGTGAAGGCGCAATCTCTTAAAGTTCGTCAAATGGAGCAAAAGCTTAAGTTTGCTCAGGCGCAAATTGATAAGCAGTCATCTCGCTCAAATACAGCTGCAAGCGCATCAACAGGTTCATCAAATAATGAAAAACGATTGGAAAAGCTAAATCAAAAACTTGCAGAGAGTTTGAAAGCTCAAACGCTGGAAATTAATGAGAAGAAAAAAGAGGCAATTAAGTTTAAGGCTGAAAACAATCAGCTGTCACACAAAATCGCTGAGCTAGAGCGTCAACTATCTAAATTTTCAAAGGCTTCTTAGTCAAATCCAATCATCATACCAACCGATGGTATGATGTCCTTCTTTACTTCTCCGGGTTTACTTAAAAGGGAGAAGTGTTTGACTTCTATATTAAGTCCAATATTTTCTTCAATCCATAAGGTTGTACCAATAGCTGACAACAAGTAAGTAACAGAACCAGGATCTATTTCATTAATAAATAAATCATTTCTATCAGAGCTGGATAGTTCTAGTTTGTCAAAATGCACAAAGTTTAATTTTGGGTAAAAATAGATCTCAAATTTACTTTTTTTCCAACTCAAGATTGGTCCACCAAAGCCTGAGTATGATTTTACGACGCCCATTCCTAGTGATGAGCCAATTTCTGTAGCAAAACTAAAACCATCTCTTGAATCTTGAAAGGAGTATTTAATCGCTGCCGATATTAGCGGAAATAATTGTTGTTCGACAGAGCCACTGACTGTGAATCTATTTGAAACTGACTTAGAAAGGTTGGCATAAGGAAAAGGGGAGAAACCAAAGTCGATCATCGTTTTATCATCAGATAAAGGTCTAGCTGTCTTTGACGAGTTCATAGGTGCAAAAGCACAAGCAGAGCTTAGCAACATTAAGACTAATGTTTTTAATATATTCATAATATCTTCCTGTCTTTATAATCTACTTTTAAGCTCTTCAGTAATACGAGTAACAATCTTAGTTATGACTTCAGAGTCTTGTGCAAGATTATCAAAAGAGCCTTTAATATACTGTGCTTCAAGTTCTTTAAGTTCTTTCACCAAAGATGGGCTGCAAAAATTTGAGGCGGCGCCTTTTAGGGTGTGTGTGACTATGAGTATCTTTTCATGATCATTTACACCTATAGCGTTAACAAAATTAGCTAGATCACTTTCGAAGCTTTGAATGAAACTGTTAAGAAGAACGGTTTTGCTATCTTGATCGTCAGCTAATGAGTCGATAACTTCCCAATTTATGCTTGAATCAGTTTGAGACATTGTTGACCTAAAGATGGTGCCCAGGAGAGGACTTGAACCTCCACGATTGCTCGCCAGATCCTAAGTCTGGTGCGTCTACCAATTTCGCCACCTGGGCATCTTGTGGGATATATTTTTAACGCTTAGAAGAGGGAAAGGCAACATCTTCACTGGCCGGAAGTCGATTTTGTGGCATTTTTTTTACTGAAAACTTGTTTAAAATATATTTCATTTGAGGATTTTTAGAATATTGGATTGCCATCCTACCTCTTTGATCTCTAAATGAGGTGTTTGCGCCGCGTCCAATCAGTTCTATGCTAACTGAAAAGCAATTTCTCTTAACTGATTCAAAAAGTGCAGTTTGGCCTGAAGTAGCCGTCGAGTTTACATTAAAGCCATGATTTAGCAGAGACTCTATCATTTCTGGTACACAGTGCTGTGCAGCTAAATGTAGCGGAGGTGTCATAACTTCAATAGGTTCGAGAGCCTGTGAAGCAGTTATTTTTGTCATTATGTAATCTAACATTTGTGGCTCTCTAGATAGTACGGCCAAATGAATAGGGCTTAGCTTTCCTTCAAAATCAATAGAAAGAATTGAAGGTTCCACAAGAGTTGTGTGATCGAAATTTGAACCTAGGGACTCTAACGTCTTCACGGTTAAAATATCTCCGGATCTGACTGCAGCCAAAATTGGAGTATAACCTAGCTCGTTTTTAAGATTAAAATCATGCCCTTTTTTAGCTAAATCAATAATCTTGTTAATATCTTTATTCTCAACGGCTGCAAAATACTCAGTATCACCTTTGGAATAGACGAGTTTGGATAATTTCTGCTTGTAGGCGATAGCAGGAAAAACTGAAAAAATAATAAGCAAAGTGGCTAGAGCACCATCTTTTTTCCAAGACCAATAACTTAAATGCTCATTAAGAAAAACCTGATGACATCGATAAAAGAGGAAGGTCAGTATAGCACCACCGTAAATAATAACAATAAATTGATTGTTTATTATATTTAGTCCTAGGATTTGAACTAAGCCCTTTAATAAAATAAAACCGGAAAACAAAATACCTGCACCAAGAATATAATTAATCCCGATCTTTTTAAAAAACATTAGAAAAGATTCAAATCGACTAGGCACAGATTCAATTCGAGGATTTTCAATATCACCTAGAACTTGAATAGCATTAAAAATACTTATTCCTATGAAGTATGTCATCATTAGCAGAAGCCAGCTGTGATTTAAAAATGGATCTTTAGGTATGGCCGAGTAGTAGACTGTAAGTGTAACTGCACCTGGCAAGAAGTATAATACTCTTCCAAGAATAATAATTAAAATGAGAACATCCCTTGGGATAGGCATGGCAGTATAATATTTTAGACTAAAATCTTTTTTATAAGCAGAGCTGGTGACCATGCCTGCCACTAAACTATACCAAATAATTTGAACTGAATCGACACTAGAGGCATCGATTGAGAGAGCGTAACACATGACCAAAAGAATGAGTAAGGTAAACCACATGACTTTTGCATGAATTCGATATTCACTTTTTAAATGATGAAAGAGAAAAATCAAGCAACATCTCCAAGTTTGAAGATTTGATTAACTTCGTGTGATTGGTGATAAGTCGCATTGCCATCTGCTAGAAATAAAATTCGATCAACTCGACCAATTAAGTCTTCAGCAATATTTGTGGCTAGAATAAGAGATTGAGTTTTCTTTGCATGGAGTTTTTCCAAGACTTTAAAAAACTTGAGCCTAGATTCGGGGTCTAGTACAGCAGTGATCTCATCGATAATTAATAACTTTGCATTAGTGCATAATCCACTAACTATTTGTGCTTTTTTTTGTTGACCAGTGGATAGGCTGCCAATCTTCGAATCAGGGGAGATTTCAAAGTAGTCTATAAGTTCTAGTTCTTTTTGCTTGTCATAATTTTTATAAAAAACTGACATATGGTCCAGATAGTCTTGAATGGACATTGATCTAGGAAGCTTGATGTCTTGTGATAGAAAAACTAGTTCCTGCGAATTATTTTGAGGTAAAAATTGT
>CAYGQW010000055.1:0-15496 GCA_964352175.1 uncultured Halobacteriovorax sp. | reverse complement strand
GCTATGATGAAGCGATTGAAATGGCGCTTAAAGCTAAAGCTGAGAATCAAGCTATCTCAATTGGTGTTGTTGGCAATGCTGCTGAATTCTTTAAGTATATTTTAGATAAAAATATTCAAGTTGATTTAGTAACTGATCAAACATCTGCTCATGATCCGCTCAATGGCTATGTTCCAACGGCAATGACTATGGATCAAGCTGATGACCTACGTAAGTCTGATCCAGTAAAGTATACAAAGCTATCCCACGAAACGATGAAGTCCCATGTTATCTCAATGCTTGAGTTTCAAAAACGAGGAAGTCATGTATTTGATTACGGAAATAATTTAAGAGAAGGCGCAAAGCTAGTTGGTCTTAAGGAAGCTTTTGATTTTCCAGGTTTTGTTCCTGCTTACATCCGCCCACTTTTTTGTGAAGGTTCTGGACCTTTTCGCTGGATCGCTTTATCAGGTGATCCTGCTGATATCCACACAACGGATGAAGAGCTTAAAAAACTTTTCCCCGAAAACAAAAAACTTCATCTTTGGCTTGATAAAGCTCAAAAGATGGTTTCATTTCAAGGCTTACCTTCAAGAATTTGTTGGCTTAAATACGGTGAGCGAGAAAAGGCTGGCTTACTTTTTAATCGTTTAGTGCGCGAAGGAAAAGTAAAAGCACCAATTGTTATTGGTCGTGATCACCTCGACTGTGGCTCTGTTGCCTCACCTAATCGTGAGACAGAAGGTATGCTCGACGGTTCGGATGCTATTTCAGACTGGCCACTTCTTAACCTTATGATCAACACAATGAATGGCGCTTCATGGACTAGCTTTCACCATGGTGGCGGCGTAGGCATGGGCTATTCTCAACATTCTGGAATGGTTATTGTTGCTGATGGAACAAAAGATATGGATGAACGTATCTCAAGGGTTTTAAACTCTGACCCTGGCATGGGTATCGTTCGCCATGTTGACGCTGGTTACGATATCGCCAAAAAAGCATCCAAGGGTACTAATATTAAAATCCCAATGCAAAAGGATTAGTCATGCAAGTGTGGACTGACATTAATGAATTCGCCACACTGCAAGGCGCCATCGCCAAAGATGGCAGAAATCTTTTGCCTGAAGATTTAAGTATTGTTAAAGATGCCGCTATCGTTTTTGATAATTCCAAAGTGCACTGGATGGGGAGCTCAAAAGATCTACCCTCGCAATATCGCTCACAAGCAAAAAGCCTAAAGGGTCATGTTGTCACACCAGAACTTGTCGACAGTCATACCCATCTTGTTTTTGCTGGTAATCGTGCCAATGAATATAGCATGAGACTTAATGGTGCTGACTATCAGGCCATCGCTAATACTGGCGGAGGAATCTTAGCGACAACGACTCCAACAAATAATGCTTCTGAAGATGAACTTTTTGAATCCTCTAAAGAAAGAATTGAAAGAATTTATTCCTATGGTGTCGGTACTATAGAAATTAAATCTGGCTACTCTTTAACGCTTGAAGGGGAAAAAAAATTAAGCCGTGTTATTTCTCGTTTAAAAGATCATTTTTCACCGCGCATTAGAATTACAAATACATTCATGGCCGCCCACGCTGTGCCAAAAAATTTTAAATCTGCCAAAGATTATCTTAATGAAATTGTCCTTCCCCTTTTGAATGACATTCATCAAACCATTGATGCTGTTGATATTTTTTTCGAGCAAGGCTATTTCTTAAAAGAAGACTGCGATCTTTTATTTGCTAAAGCAAAAGAACTTAACATTCCTTTAAAGATTCACGCTGATGAGTTTAACGACAACAAAGGTGCCGTTTTTGCTTGTGATCAAAATGCCCTTTCTGCAGATCACTTATTATGTACAACACAAGATGGCTTTGAGGCATTAGCAAAAAGTAAAACAGTTGCGACCCTTCTTCCTGGAACCGGTTATTTTCTTGGCAAACCTCAAGCCAATGCAAGAGCGCTTTTAAATGCCGGCGCTAAGGTTGCCATCGCCAGCGACTACAATCCCGGTTCATGCCATGTAGATAATTTATTGTTAATTGCCTCAATGGCTGCGCCAAATTACAAAATGAATCTGGCAGAGCTTTGGGCCGCAATCACAATCAACGCGAATGACGCTCTTGGACTAGAGCGCCTACCACGTTTTAGTATTTTTAAATCTGATTCACTGGCTGAATTAACTTATTCTTGGGGTAGAAACTTTTGCACTAGAGCTTAAGCTTACTTCTTAGACTTTCAAGAAACTCTTCAGCGACAAAATCTTTTGCTCCATTGCTGACTTCAACGACTTCGCCCTTATAGTAAATAATAGAAACCGGAATGGCCGTTATCATGAACTTCTCAAGCCAAACCCCATCTGTATCGAGAATATTTGGAAACTTAAGATTGTTATTCTCAATTGTTTTTGAGATCTCTTTTTTCGCGTCAGCTTCGTCTGTGTTAATGCCGATTATTTGAACTTGTTGATCGTTAAACTTTTCATCTAGCTCAGTCAAAGAAGGAAATTCTTCTAGGCATGGCTTACACCATGTTGCCCAGAAGTTTAGAATAACAATGGGAGCCTCGATGGCATTTCCAGCAATTGTTTTGCCCGCTTTTGTAACAAAGACCGACTCTTTTAATAAAGATTCGTAATGTGAATACTTCTTCTTTTGCGCGCTGCTCTGTCCTGCACTTGACTCGAAAACGTCAAAGAAAATCTGACCGGCTAAAAAGCCCGTAAACATTGTTATAAACGCTAGTATCGGAAAGTATTTCTTCATCTTCCTACTGCTGGCACAATTGCTAAGCCTTAGTTACGCTTAGATAAGTAATATTATATTAATACAGTCTAATTCGTTAGAGGGAAAGATGGTCGCCTCAAAATCTACTAGACATGATTTTAAACTTTTATCTACACGCCTAAATCAAAAGGGTCAAACTCTTGTTGAGTTCATACTCCTACTGATAGTTGTCATGGTATTAAGCTCCGTAATGATCACTGGTTTTAGAGGTGGAGTTAAAGGATTTTGGCAAGCTGCTGCAATTATTTTATGCAATCACGGTAACACGATTAAGTCGCAAACAAATTGTGATAACATCAACGACATTTAAGGATCTTCTATGACCTATATCTTGGCACTAGATCAAGGCACTACAGGCACTACGGCCGCCTTGGTGGATGCTAAAACCTTTAAATTTATTGATACAGTAAATCAAGAGTATCCACAGATCTATCCAAAGCCGGGCTGGGTTGAGCATAACCTAAACGATATATGGGCAAGTGTGGAATCGACAGTCAGAAGGCTTTTACAAAAAACTAATATTCCAGCAAGTTCGATTATTTCCATTGGTATTACTAATCAGCGTGAAACGACTTGCGCCTTTGATCGTTCAGGCAATCCTCTTGCCAATGCTATAGTCTGGCAAGACAGAAGAACTTCTGATTTTTGTTTAAAGAATAAGAATCAAGAAAAAATGCTTCGTTCAAAAACCGGCCTACCCTTGGATCCCTACTTTTCAGCCACAAAGATGAGATGGCTTTTAGAAAACAATGAAGCCGTTAAAACTGCAGCAAAGAGCAAGCAGCTTTGCTTTGGTACAATTGATACATTTCTTCTTTTTAAATTAACAGGTGTTCATGCCACAGAAGGCTCTAATGCATCAAGAACACTTCTCTATAATTTACACGATTTGAAGTGGGACCCAGAGCTGTTATCTTTTTTTGAAGTACCCGCTGAAACTTTACCAAAAGTTTTTCCCTCTTTTGGAAAGTTTGGTGCAACAACTTCATTATCATTTTTACCCGATAATATTCCCGTTACTGGAATTCTCGGCGATCAACAATCAGCTCTCTTTGGACAGGCCGGACACTCAAAGGGTGCTCTAAAATGTACATACGGAACTGGTGCATTCATGCTTTTAAACACCGGCACAACTCCAGTACATTCTGACAACGGTCTTTTAACAACAATTGCTTATCAAGATCAAGAAGGTAAAGCTCATTATGCCCTTGAAGGAAGTTGCTATATCGCTGGAGCAGCCGTTCAGTGGATGCGTGATAATTTAAAGCTTATTACCAGTTCTCCAGAAATTGAAACACTAGCAAAGCAAGTTGGATCTTTGGATGAAATGGAACATATTCTTTTCATGCCTTTTTTCACAGGCATTGGCTCTCCTCATTGGGCGGCAGATGCTAAAGCTGCCATTATCGGCATGACAAGAGACACGAGTGCAGCTCACTTAGCCAGAGCTTGTCTTGAGGGTATTGCACTTTCTATTAATGATCTTGTTAGTGCTATGAGTGCTGATACTAAAATTAAAGTTTCAAGCATGAGAGTTGACGGTGGCGCCTCTGCCAATGATCTTTTACTCGAACTTCAAGCAACTTTTGGTGAAATGCAAGTTGTTCGTCCTAAAGTTATTGAAACAACGGCCTACGGCGCAGCTCTAGCAGCTGGCTTGGGTCTTGGCATAGTGTCGTTTGAAACTATAGATAAACTTTGGGAGGAAGATCGGATTTTTAATTCAATTGAGTCTCAAATTTCTTACTGTAAAATGAAAAACAATTTGTGGCAAAATAGCATTAAGAAATTATATTTATAGATAAGCGCTGAGCTCTTTGACATCTTTTATGCCAATAAGCTCAACCTCATAACGACCTTGGTACTTTTCTGCTATTTTTTTAC
The DNA here is from genome assembly GCA_964352175.1 of uncultured Halobacteriovorax sp. Taxonomy (GTDB): domain Bacteria; phylum Bdellovibrionota; class Bacteriovoracia; order Bacteriovoracales; family Bacteriovoracaceae; genus UBA4207. Next base: position 10,844 of record CAYGQW010000055.1, on the reverse strand, counting down.
TTGTAAGAATTTTTCTATAATTAAGCTGAACAATTTCCTTAAGACGACTTTCCATCATGTGCGGTCCCCTCACTTCACCAGTTAGGCCAACCTCTCCCATAAATATAACATCCGATGGAGCTGGCTTAGATTTATAGCTTGAGATTAAAGAGACTATAACAGCCAAGTCTGTCTCTCTACTGTTGATCTTCACCCCACCTACAATATTTAAATAGATATCATTAAGAGAGATTGGAATGTCTAAGTATTTATCTATCACAGCAACCAGCATTGCCAGTCGATTGGCATCAATTCCCTGCGTAGTTCTTCTGCCACTCGCGAATTTGTTTTCAACAACTAGTGCCTGTACTTCAATAAATAAAGTTCTACTTCCCTCAAGCACACAAGAAAGAGATCGGCCGTGATGTTCATTTTGTTGATCATCTATAAAGTACTTCGATGGATTTTCAACTTCTTCAAGTCCAGAATCATTCATTTCAAAAATTCCAATCTCATTGGCATTTCCGAATCTATTTTTTATTGCTCTTAAGATTCTATATTGACCATACTGATCACCCTCAAAGTAGATCACTGTATCAACCATATGCTCGAGAATTTTGGGACCGGCTATTGATCCTTCCTTGTTGATATGTCCTATTACAAAAGTTGTAATATTTTGTGATTTCATATGAGTCATCAGCTCATATGTAACTTCTTTTATCTGGCTAACAGACCCTGCAGGTGACTGAATCTCTGGACTGGTTGTAGTTTGAATCGAGTCTAAAACAATAAACTTTGGCTTTATTTTTTTTATTTGATCTTTAATGAGATGCCAATTCGTTTCATTTAGGATGAGGAGATTTTCATTTGTTATTTTTAGTCTTTTCATCCTTGAAGCAATTTGTGAAGACGACTCTTCTCCGCTGATATAAAGCACTGTTTCTTTTAACGAGAGCTTACCCATGATCATTGTTAAAAGCGTAGATTTTCCAATGCCAGGTTCTCCTCCAATCAAGATAAGGCTTCCAGGAACAATACCGCCACCCACGACACGATCAAACTCTTTAATCCCAGATTGTATGCGGGTATTTAACTTTTCACTTATATCAGTGATTTTGAGTGCTTTATTTGAATTTTTCGATTCTTTGGACTTTATTTTAAATTTAGACTCTTCACTAAATGTATTCCACTGCTGACATGCTGGGCAGCGCCCTAGCCACTGTGAGGATTCGTGTCCACACTCTATGCAGACAAAACTAGTTGATACTTTAGGCATATTTAAACCATTTCAAAAAATTGTTTTTCAGATATTATTTCTATGCCTAGATCCGTGGCTTTTTTAAATTTACTTGAAGCAGAGTCACTTTCATTGGTTAGCAGGTAATCAGTTGACTTACCAACAGACCCACTCACAACGCCGCCCAATTCTCTAATTTTTGCTTCAATGACGCTTCTTTTTTCAGACAATGCACCTGTGATGCAAATCTTTTTGCCTTTTATCGGATTTTCTTTAATTACTATTTCTTTAAAGCTAAATCCATTTTTTTCAAGTTTTTCAATTATTGGCATCTTCTCTTTTAAAGATTGTAAAAAGTCGCTTGCAGATTTTTCTGCAAAACCGTCAATCTCAACAAGTTGTTCTAATGTAAGATCCTTTATTTTATCAAGTGAGTTATAACCAGAATGCACAACTTTTTCACATTTGTTATAAGCTCCACCGGATAGGCCTAAAGCAGACAGAAAATTTATAAGGTCTACGGACCTTGATTTTTGAATTTCTGCCATTATTTTCTGTGCTAGTCTTTCTTTTGTTTTATCAAGCGTAAGTAGTTGTTCTTCTGTGATTTTGTAAAGGTCCGGAATCTCTTGCACGAGACCCTTTCTCATCATTTCCTCAAGTCTTTTTGTACTTAAGTTATCAATACCAATTTTTACAATAAAGTGAAGAATGTTTTCCAGAACCTTAACTGGGCAATCCTTATTATCGCAATGAAGCCTTATAGACTCAACTCTTGTTGGACCTTCACAAGATGGGCACTTTTTGGGATATGAAAAAATTCCATTGGTAGATTTTACGACACTTAAAAACTTCGGGATAACCTCGCCACTTCTTACAACTTCAATTTCATCGCCCTTTTTCAAATTATACTGATCTACGACACCAAAGTTATGTAGAGTAACACGTCTTATCTCTGCCCCTGACAATTCCACCGGTGCAACGTGTGCAACAGGTGTTAGTATTCCATTTCGACTCACACCCCATTCAAGATCATTAATAGTTGTAACTTTAGAGTCACCCCTATACTTAAAGGCCATCTTATATCTTGGGTGATGTGCAGTTGCTCCGAGTTGATCATGAAGGCTTATTTCATTTAATGTAAAAACAAGGCCATCAATTTGATAATCACCCTCCATCATAAAACTTCTAGCATCATCGATTGTTGTCTCAATGGATTTTCTATTCTTATGCAATTGAAAATCTGGAATAGAAAAAGCAAATGATTTTAAAAGGGTAAACTTATTATGTTCATCTTTGATTCTCAATTCATCTGAAATGAGTTCAAAGGCTTGAAAACTTAAATGTCTTGATAGTTCAACATGATCTTTTCGGCCAAGTAGCCCGGCCACGATATTTCTTTGAGAAGTAGGCTTTTCTAATCCAATTTTTTCCATTTCTTTTGAAATAGTGTAGAAGTTTTCTTCTGTGCAATAGATTTCACCACGCACTTCACATTGTTCGATGTTTTGCCCAAGAGAACTTCTTATATCTTTTATCCAGTTGGCTTTAATCGTTATATCTTCACCAAAATTGCCGTCTCCCCTGGTTTTGGCGATCGATAATCTTCCATTTTTGTATATTAGCGAACAGCTTACACCGTCTATTTTATAAGTGGAGACAACTTCCCGATCCTCGATCCAACTTAATAGTTCATCGAGTTCGTATACTTTATTAAGAGAAAGCATTTTTTGATCGTGAGCAACCTTGCTTGCACCTGTTGGTGCTGACCCCACGAGAGATAGAACTTTATTCTTTGGATCAATTTTTCTGAGCCTATCTTCTAGTTTGTCGTATTCGGAATCTGTGACCTCAGCATTACCTTGATAATACCGAGATTTATGATAGAGGATTTGCTCTTCTAACTTTTGTATTTCTTTATTCATCAGAATGTATAGCTGGTTCCAATTTTAAAACCTGTATCTTTGGTTTTAACTGCTCTGGCCGGTGATAAAAACTTAGCCTCACCGGATAAGATTTGCACTCCACCATTAATTGCAATGCTTGGACTATATTGATACATTCCACCAAATTCTAGTTTGAAATGTGAAGTTGAATCGGCTTCACCGCTTAAAACAGTTACCTCTTGCTCAAAACCTGGGTTAAACAAGAATCCAATCTCTAAATAACCTCTTACATTTTGCACAATTGGTAATGATCCCTTCACTCCCGCCGTTATACCATTGAAACTAAAGTCGGTAAATCCATCTGTAGTATTTGTATCCAGTCCGTAAGTAACTTTGGAATAGCCCAAATATCCGTCAACTTGCGGCCCATAAAAAAATCCCAGTGGTAAATATTTGTAGCCCACTAGAAATGAAAAATCTGTAAAACCAAGTGATTGATCATTATTGTTTAAACTACCCGTCTCTGATTCATAGGATCCAGTCTTTTTTCTTAACTCTAATGATGTCCAAAAATTTCTTGTTGCCCAAAGTTCAATGTGCAGATCAATACCAAAATTCATACCACCGACTTTCTTTGTCGCTGAACCATCATTAACACTTACCGACCCTGACCCTATATTCGCACCAATCGACATCATACCTAATTTTCCAAACGTATAATCTTTTTCATCAAATCTTTCATCGGCTGTTTTGACTATTTCTTTGGATTTTTTTTGAATGATAATCCAATCTTCTACTCTCATTTTCTTGGGTGTATCATACTGAATGATTGATCCCTGAGATTGGGCATCAGCAACAAATGTTATTCTTCCTTTGCCTATTTTTTCAGTATCCCAGTCAACTATTTCCTTTAGTAATGGATGACGTTTTTTATTTATCGCCCGGGTAACAATTACTTCATCATCAACTCTAATTCCATAACCTTTACCTGCATCTATCGTAAACTGATTTCCCAACACACCTACAATTCTTGCATCGTAAGGAATATTTTTTTCATAGATATCTAGCCAATTTTTAATTGTTTGAGCAATAACTGTTATCTCATCTGTATCTAGTCTTGTTGACTCTGATAAGTATACATCTTCGCCATTTTCACCAAGTATTTTTATTTCTACCGTTGCTCCATTTACCGCCTTATCAATCTTTACTTTTATTAATGACCCAGCTTGTGTTTTTGTGGCCAAGACCTTGAGAACGTCGGGATTATTTAAATGTTCATCTAAGTTTTTCTTATAACTACCAAGAACATTTAGTATTTCTGAATTGGGCCGATAATAGCACCACTCACTTTCACGTAAATAATTCTCAACTTCTTGAAAGACCTTAAAGCCAATTGCTCCATCAACATGGTCTTTTACTGGCAAGAGCATGCATCTTCTTTGACTCAAGCTAGCTTGTGCCATATTTAGGAATATTAAATTAATGATTACGACAAAAAATGTTTTCATCTATCTATAATAGTAGTTACTCAAGCAAAAATACACATATTAATGCGCTGCAAACGTTGTTTTTCTTTTGCTGTTGTTCTCCATCGTCTATCCTTATCACATGCGGCGCGTGAACCTTGATCAATTTAAAAATAAAAAGATAGCACTTGTTTTATCTGGTGGAGTTGTTAAAGCTTCTGCTTGGCACTTAGGCGTAGGCCTTGCGCTTGAAGAGCTCGGTTTTAATCTGGCCAATAATAATTCTGAGCCTAGCTCGCTCGATATTAAAAACTATGTTGGTTCTAGTGCTGGCGCCTTAATTGGGCTGTATTTTGCCAGTGGCCACTCGCCAATGGACGTTATTGAGGCACAAGTTGATGGTAAATCTGCTCGCCTAAAACCCATTACCTATAAGGACATGCTTAGCATTAAATCATCTATCAAAAGACCACCAAAGGGCGATTTTTACGATGCACTAGAAGGTTTTCCAACGGTTTTAAGAAAAATATTAAATCCCCTTGCTACATTGCCAGGTTTTTTTACAACTGCTGGCTTGAAAAGATATTTGGATCAACATGTTATACAACATAACGACTTCTCTGGATTAAAAACTGATTTGTTCGTTGTCGCGACTCAACTGGACCATTCAAGAAAGGTTATTTTTAGTAAATATAATTATCCCAATCCTCATCATGACTCTACTGCTTGTTATTATACAGGAATTCCAATTACCGAGTCTGTTGCTGCGAGTATGAGCGTTCCACCATTTTATTCGCCTTATCCTATCTTCAATCCTCAAACCAATTTTACTGATTATTATATTGATGGTGAAATTCGTGAAACTCTATCAACACATGTAGCAATTGATCATGGCTGTGACATCATTATTAGTTCCTGGACACATACACCCTACCATTACATGGACGAGGTCGGCTCTCTTGTTAATTATGGCCTACCTGCCATATGCACTCAGGCTATATATCTTATGATACAAAAGAAAATTGTCGCCAACCGTGCCATGCGTGCCCAGTCAGAAGATATTATTGATACTGTATCTGAATATATGAAAGTAAATAAGTTTGATGAAAAACATCGCAAGAAGATTGCTGCCATTCTCGAGCGCAAGCTTCACTATAATCCCAATATACAAATGATTGATATTTATCCAAAACATAGTAATTATCGTACCTTCTTTAAAAATTCATTTTCACTAAACCCTGACAAACTTTCAGAGGTTGTATCATCGGGCTACAAAAGAACGATGGAAGTTTTCCGAAATCACGAATGGCAAAGCTAGCTTTATTACTCCTATTTTTACCTGTAACTATTTTTGCATTATCAGTTGAAAATACTTTGCAGAATGACCCACTACTCAAGCAAGAGGTTTTGACAGGTGCAGTTATTGAGCCCAAATCTGTACCTTTTAACGATGAATCTATTGAGAAGCTACTTTTCGACCCTGATAATCTAGTATCAAAAGACTTTGAAATTCCTAGTTATTTTCTTGACGCTACAATCTTCTGGTTCGATATCTATACTCAACACCCAAGTAGTCATTCTGTTATTCATGACAAAGACAATCTAGCACTTATCTATGATGTTCTCGACTTTAGTTCTGTCCATAGCAGCGAACTTAATCAGTTTACCAAGTCCGCTCTTCAATCAAAATATGTAGATAAAATTGTTACTCGTTATAAGACAGCCTTTAACGATTTAGCCAAAGGTAAACCTGCAGGTGAAATTGGAAGTAAAATTATCGAAGCTCTTGAGCGTGCCAAGATCAAACTACCAAACAAGAAAGGACAGAAGCGCTTTTATAAAGATCTCTCTGACGCGTTAAGAGCTCAGACTGGACAAAAGAACAATATTCAAGCAGGTATCAACTCTTTTGCTGTTTACGAAAAAACTATAAAGACTTACTTTGAGGCTTTTGACGTACCCTGGGAGTTACGGGCCATACCTTTTCTTGAATCATCTTTTAATGTTCGTGCTAGGTCTAAAGTTGGTGCATCGGGTGTTTGGCAATTCATGCGCTGGATTGGTGGTCATTTTATGCCACTTAATCGCAGGCAAGATGGCAGATTGCAACCATTAATGGCAAGCGCAGCGGCACTTCATTTATTAAAGCAAAATTTGAAAATTCTCGGTCGTTGGGACTTGGCAATCGCTGCTTATAATTCGGGTACAAAGCATCTATTAAAAGCCAAGAGACAGCTTGTTGCGAAGAAAAGAAGTTATTCACTTGCTAATATTTTTGAATTTTATGAACATGATCACATTGGTTTTGCTTCAAAAAACTTTTTTGCAGAGTTTTTGGCATTAACTCGAGCACTCGCCTACAAAGATAAGATTTACGATATTCCTAAATCAAATACACAAATCATTCATGCCTATGTTTCGTTATGTGCCATTAAGCCGAATTGGTTTTTCAAGCTGATGAAAAAGTATGACGATAACATTGTTGAAGAAAACAGACACTTTGAAAGAAGATATTTAAATCATAGCTTCCCCAGAGGAACGGCGCTCTTTACATCTTCTGAGCTAACCAAAAGCCGCTATCGATTGATTACTCCAGAAATGATGACTTCTAGGTTTCCTAAAAATTGGGTTAAGCACGCAAACGGCTATAAGTGTTCAACCAAGTAAGTTGATGGAGCACATACGGAATTGAGCATATCTATGCTGTCATCTGTATATTTAATTTTGACATTGATCCGACCTAACATATCTCCTAAAATAAATGCGTTTGTAGAAAACTCAGTAGCATCAACTGAAACGGTTCCGTCTTTGTTTAGATATGCAGAATCTAAAAGTAGTGGTCCTTTTTGTCCCTCTCCATACATCGTAATTTCAAATAGTTCTTTCTCAGATGGTAAATTGATTTGGATCAAGCAATCTTGAACGAGTCGATCCATATCGTGAAATGCCAGCACTTCATTTAGAAACCCTTGTCCCGGAACAACGATTTTATCGTTTCCTTTATGGCCTACAAAAAATGTCGTTCCAAGGTGATCAACCTCGGTATAGTTGCGACTGCCCAACACGCTATCAATGAATTCGAGTGTGTAATAATTTAGAGTCTCTTGAATCGCAGTATTTTTTTGTCCAAAAGGCCTTATGTTTTTACCTGACAATGATAACTCTCTCGGCAGCAGAGAGAGGGATTCCATTTCGTAAAGGCCAAAGCTATGAACAAATGATTTTGTAATAATTGGAAGATCATAAAGTATTTGATCCGCAGCAACCAGGCTCACTCGTTCAGCAATATGCCTAGATCGAGTTAGGTATCTCAATGTCGTATTACCAGCCTCAACTCCCAAGAACATCACAAATCGAGCGCTGTCATCGGCACTTGACTCATTAAACTCAGGAGTCAGATACACTTTTTTATAGTATTTTTTGTCGATCTCAACATCAATGATCTCTTGATCTAGGTCAACCAAAACGAATCCACCAGGCACGTTCGCCTCATGCTTTATTAAAAGCGTATCCAGACTTTCAATAGATACCATCGGCACAAGTGATCCATATGATCCAACTTCCATAGGAAGATCAACTCTTGTCGTAACAAAGTTACGTGCTTGAAAAATTCCGGACATTGATTGTGTACGGTTTGCAAGAAGAAGTTCGAAGTTAAACCTTCCATCCTCAGAGTTTATTATTGATGTCTCATCGGCCATGTATGTGAACGAAATATTTTCAATTTTTTCTTCTTTTGCAGAATTATTGATTTCTGCTCCAACGACTAAAACATCTAAACTTGCGTAATTCTCCTTGTCACCAGCAAATCCACTCGCATCATGTCTTGGTATTTCTTTTTTAGATTCTATGGCCGCCTTTTCCATTGGTGTCGGCTCTCTAGGGGTCAACAAGCCTGAGCCAACTGACGCCTGCACCCCTACAGCAGTTGCAAGTTTTATGTTTTGAGTACTTGCAAAAGTATCTTCTTTTACAGGTGCTGCTTGATTTTGCGATATATGATCACGCCATATTTCTTCCAAGTGATTTTCTGTGTTCTTTGCTTGGCCCTGTGTTGGTTTAGTTATTGAAATATCTGCAGTTTGAATATTTAGCTGTTGCTTAATCAATTGATCATTTCTTCTTGGAATCGTTGCTGGAACTATAATATTTCTAGGTGCTTCATATTTATTAGCATTCTTTATCGAAGCAATTATATGACCTAAATCCGTATATGCACCCGCGTGTCTTTCAAATGGTTTTTCCATCATCGTTTGTTTTTGTACTACAAAAAACGAAATGAAGATTGTTATTGGGAATAGAACTAGAACGCCTGATATTTTCATATCTTCTATTGTGCCATTCTTTCTCATTGATTCAAGGCAAAAAAAAGCCCCCATTGATCTGGAGGCTTTCTTGATTACTTTGATCTAGCAATTACTTACGATTCTTCTGCTCTTTCGCAAACTGAATTCTAAGCTTTGCTCTTTCGGCTTTGCGATGGAACTTAATATGGTCTTCTTCATTAAGCGCTTCATTTGCAAGTTTATCTTCAGCAAATTTCAAGGCTTTTTGAGCTCGATCCAAATCAATTTCATGCTGTTCCTCTGAGGTATTAGATAAAATTACAATCTTATCTTCTAATACCTTACAAATTCCATGGGTCACAGTGAAGTGACGATCTGGATCGTCAGCTCCACCAAAAATAGACAACATTCCAGTTGAAAGCTTTGTAACGACATGGGTGTGATCAGGAAGAACATTAATTTGGCCACGTGATGTTGGAATCAACAGAGCTTCCGCAGGAACGGCTCTTGCGATAACTTTGTTCGGTGTTAAAACATCAACAGTAAATTGTTTCATATCAATTCCTTAATTATTAAGCACCCTGAAGCTTTTTCGCTTTCTCATAAACATCTTGTAGTCCACCAACAAGGTAGAAAGCCTGTTCTGGAAGTGTGTCACACTCACCATTAAGAATTGCTTTAAAGGCAGAGATCGTATCTTCGATTTTCACGAATTGACCTGGGATACCTGTAAACTGCTGAGCAACGAAGAATGGCTGAGACAAGAACTTTTGTACTTTACGAGCTCTTGCAACAATCAATCTATCTTCTTCAGAAAGTTCATCCATACCAAGAATGGCAATGATGTCTTGTAGTTCTTTATAACGCTGAAGAATCTGCTGAACACCACGTGCAGTTGAATAGTGTTCTTCACCAAGAATATCCGGAGATAGAATTGTTGAAGAAGATGAAAGTGGATCAACCGCGGGGTAAATACCAAGCTCAGCAATTTGACGTGAAAGTTCTGTTGTCGCGTCCAAGTGAGCAAATGTTGTAGCAGGAGCTGGATCGGTATAGTCATCCGCAGGAACGTAAACGGCCTGAATAGATGTAATCGATCCATCTTTTGTTGAAGTAATACGCTCTTGCATCACGCCCATTTCTGTACCAAGAGTTGGCTGGTAACCAACGGCAGAAGGAATACGACCAAGAAGGGCAGAAACTTCTGAACCAGCTTGAGTAAATCGGAAGATATTATCAACGAAGAAGAGAACGTCTTGCTTTTCTTCATCGCGGAAATATTCAGCAACAGAAAGACCAGTTAGAGCAACACGTGCACGGGCACCAGGTGGCTCATTCATCTGACCATAAACAAGAGCTGTCTTGTCGATAACTCCTGATTCTTTCATTTCATAATAAAGATCGTTACCTTCACGCGTACGCTCACCAACACCAGCAAATACTGAGAATCCACCGTGTTGAGTAGCAATGTTGTTAATCAATTCCATAATAAGAACTGTTTTACCAACACCAGCACCACCGAATAGACCAATCTTTCCACCTTTAAGGTATGGAGCAAGAAGATCGATAACTTTAATACCTGTAAAGAATGGCTCAAGCTTGGTTGAAAGGTTTTCAAACTTAGGAGCTTCACGGTGAATACCGTAAGACTTTTTAGTATTGATTGGACCACACTCATCAATTGGCTCACCAACGACGTTCATAATTCGGCCAAGACATTCACGACCAACTGGTGCTTGAATTGCTTTGCCAGTATCGATAACAGCGATACCACGAGAAAGACCTTCTGTAGCATCCATGGCAATTGTACGAACAACGTTGTCACCTAAGTGTTGAGACACTTCAAGTACCAGGTTGTTAGCTTTATCGCTGATAACTTTGTTTGTTAAAGTTAGAGCGTTATAAATTGCAGGAATTTTTCCTGATGGAAACTCTACGTCAACGACTGGTCCCATCACTTGTTTTACAATACCTTGATTTTCGACAGACA
>CAYGQW010000054.1:0-15754 GCA_964352175.1 uncultured Halobacteriovorax sp. | reverse complement strand
GGATGGATATGAGTGCCTCTCTACAATTACCTTCTGTTATGATTCTCTTCAAAAAAATCTAAATCAATACTTATACCTGCTGCGAATACCACGGCTTTTTGGTTTGGAGTTAGACCATCAAACTCAACTAAAAATTTATCCGCATCAGTAAAAACTTCCCTTAAAACTCCGCCCCATTTCTTTGAAACTTTTGCAATTTCATTTCCATTGGCACCAAGAATTGAAAAAGTCCAAATTCGCCAAAAAGGTGCACGAACGCGAGCAAAGATATTTCCAGAACCATCGGCTAAATCATAACGTCTGAAAATAAATGCAAAACGTCTGTAGACATGACCTATAATTTTATTCTCGCTGATTATTTGAAGGTCTGAAAAAAACCAATAAAAAGGACGATTCATCTCCAATAACTCTTTTCTGTTTTCATCCCAAACTTTGATTGTAAGTGGACGATGACTTCGAAGCCCACTGCGCAATAATAACGCCCATAGTCCCTTACGTTGTTCTGCAATAAACCCTATGGAGTTTCCTTGCTCGTCTAAGAGCTTGTATTTATTCCGAGTTTCAAAGCCTGTAAGAATTTCGCCCCATTCTTTGGATTGATGCACAAAAACTTTATTCAATGATGCAAAAAACATATCGATAACATTCATAAAATCCCTCTATTTCCCTTGGGTTTACAAGCCTCGAACACTATAATCTCTCGGTATTTGCTAGGCAAAGGAGCCCCACATGAAACCATTCATCATTGTTCCAGATGGCTTTGATAAAAACCAATTCAAAAAACTTCAGGCCAACACTTCATTAGAAGTTCACCCAGAAAGCAAAGTTGATCAAGAAAAACTTAAAGAACTTTTACCAAAGGCTGCTGGTCTTATCATTCGTTCAGCAACAACCATTACACCAGAACTTTTAGAGCTAGCACCTAATCTTAAACTTGTTATTCGTGCTGGTGAAGGTACAGATAATATTGATAAGAAAGCTTGTGGCACTAAAGGCGTTAAAGTCGCCAACACTCCTGGTGCCAACAATAATTCAGCGGCTGAGCATGCCATTGCTTTGATGATGACTGTGCTTAGAAAAACAGCTGAGGCAGACGCATCGATGAAAACCGGAGCTTGGGAAAAAGCAAAATTCACAGGTGTTGAACTTGCTGATAAAAAAATTGGTATCATCGGCTTTGGTCGTATCGGACAAATCGTTGCAAAACGTCTAGCTGGCTTTGATCCTGAAGTTATGTTTTTTGATCCAATGGTTGAAAAGTCTGACATTAGTTACGCAAAAAAAGAAAGTGATCTTAAAAAAATCTTTTCTACGTGCGATATCATTACCATTCACGTGCCGTTAATGGATAAAACGAAAGGCATGATTAATCGTGAACTTCTAGAAGCTATGCCTTCTCACGCTATCCTCGTAAATGCTGCTCGCGGTGGCATCGTTGATGAAGAAGCACTAGCTGACGTTCTTAAGAATAATAAAATTCGCGGTGCTGGCTTTGATGTCTTTGCCACTGAACCACTGGACCCAAGTAATAAACTTAAAGAGCTATCGAATCTTGTCATGACTCCACACCTTGGTGCTTCAACTGAAGAAGCTCAAGTTCGTGTTGGGGAAATGGCCGTCAACCAAATGAATGAATTTTTTGTTAATAATAACCTTTTAAACGAAGTGAAAGCATAACTGTGAAAACTCTAGCAATTATTGGCTCCCAATGGGGCGACGAAGGCAAAGGCAAAATTACTGATCTGTTGGCAATGAAATGCGATCTCGTCGTACGCTATCAAGGTGGAAACAATGCTGGTCATACCATTATTGTTGAAGGAAAGAAGACCGTTCTTCACCTGATTCCTTCTGGAATTTTACATCCACACTGCCTCTCTCTTGTGGGTCATGGTGTAGTCTTTGATCCTCGTGCCTTTGAAACTGAGCTTAAAAAAGTTACGGATGCTGGAGCGAAAATCACGCCTGAGAATTTGAAAATCTCTCGTGGTGCTACTGTTATTACGACATATCATAAAATTCTTGATGGTGTTAGAGAATCTCAAGGTCCATTAAAAATTGGAACGACTGGTAAAGGCATTGGTCCTGCTTATGAAGATAAGGTTTCAAGACGTGCACTTAAACTTGGTGATCTACTAGACCTTGAAACAATTAAAACGAAATTAGCTTCTAGTCTGCAAGAAAAGAAAGCCTTGTTTGATTCACTTTATAAAGCTGAGTATCCAAGTGTTGAGCAAGAAGCCAATGAGCTTTTTGAATATGGTAAAAAACTTGCTCCATACCTAGATGATACTTTTGCTTTAATTGATCAGGCCCTAATGGCAGGCAAAAAAGTTATGTATGAAGGCGCGCAAGGCGTTCTTCTTGATATCGACTGGGGTTCTTATCCATTTGTGACTTCTTCTTCTACAGCAGCTGGAGGGATTTATACTGGTGCTGGTTGTCCTGGAAGTACAGTTGAAGAAATTTTAGGAATCACCAAAGCCTATACCACCCGAGTTGGTGAAGGCCCATTCCCGACAGAACTTTTCGATCAAATGGGTGAAGATATTCAAACAAAAGGTGGTGAGTTTGGAGCAACAACTGGTCGAAAAAGACGTTGTGGTTGGCTTGATCTACCTCTTCTAAAATATTCTGTTAAAGCAAGTAATCTAACTTCTCTCGCTCTTACAAAAATCGACGTCCTAGCTGAAATGGGCAAGCTTAAAGTTTGTACGGCCTATGAAGTTGATGGCAAAAAATACGATATGGCCTCACCTGGACTTGATCTTTCAAAAGTTAAACCAATTTATGAAGAAGTTTCTGGCTTTGATGATGACTTCAAAGGCGACACGCTGTCTGAACCACTAAAGTCTTATATTTCTAAGATTGAAAAGCATGTTGGTATTCCCGTAGGAATTCTTGCTTTTGGACCTGAACGCCATCAGATTAAATTTATTAAAGATTATTTCTAATGGGATCAAGCTGCTGTGATAATAAGTCCGAAGACTTAAAGGGCTTAGCTAAAAGCCAGTCTCGAGTTCTTTGGATAGTTCTTGTTATTAACCTGATGATGTTCTTTGTTGAATTTCTTTTTGGATACTTTTCTCACTCACAAGCACTTATGGCCGACTCCCTCGATATGATGGGAGATGCCCTAGCCTATGCAAGTAGCCTTTATGTAGTGAGTCTTGGAGCAACAGCAAAGGCCAAAGCTTCTATTTTTAAATCCGTTCTCATGCTACTCACTGGCTTGGGTGTTTTGGCAGAAAGTATCTATAACTTTTACAACCCTACGGTTCCAGAACATCAAACCATGACGATTGTTGCTTTTATTGCCTTGGCCATGAATGCTCTTTGTCTCTATTTACTAACAAGTCATAAAAATGATGACATTAATTTTAAATCCGTTTGGATTTGCTCTAGAAATGATATTGTTTCAAATATAAGTGTTATTATTGCCTCATTTTTTGTTTATACATATAACAGTCATTGGCCTGATCTGATTGTTGCCGTCGGTATCACGCTTTTATTTATGAAGTCATCACTAAGTGTTTTTACTGAAGCGAGACAAGAGCTATGATCTTTTGTGCTTGGCTTATTTCATTAATCGCAACTCTTGGCAGTTTATTTTTTAGTGAGGTCATGGAGTTTGTTCCTTGTTCGCTATGCTGGTATCAGCGTATCGCTATGTACCCACTTGTAATAATCCTCGCAACGGCTCTTTGGAAGAACGTAAAAGATATTTACGTGGTGACCATGCCGCTTTCTCTTATCGGCTGGGGGCTTTCAATTTATCATATCGGTGTTCAATATGATCTTATTCCTGAATCAGCCTCTCCATGCATCCAGGGCATTCCATGCTCTTCGATGTATATTAACTGGCTAGGTTTTATTACAATTCCTATTTTATCTTTTATCGCCTTTTCAATTATTAATTTCACTTTATGGAAGTCTAAACATGAAAAATAAGAAAACTTTAATTCTTGGAGCTACCACTCTTTTACTTGCCGTCTTTTTAGCGGCTTCACTTTGGTATAAAAACCAAAAGGCTGAGACTTTTACGAAAGAGGTTTCTAAAAAACAAGCCATGCTTGAGCGTGATCACTCTATTTCTCTTGGTAACCCTGATGCAAAAGTGACTCTTGTTGAGTTTTTAGATCCTGAATGTGAAAGTTGTCGTGCTTTCTACCCATTTGTAAAAGAGCTATTGGCAAAATATCCAGACGTAAGACTAGTTGTTAGGTACGCTCCTTTTCACCCAAACTCCAAGTTTATTATCAAAATCATTGAGGCTGCCAGAAAGCAGGACAAATACTGGGAGACGCTGGGATTATTATTTTACCACCAACCACAGTGGGGCTCTCATCATGACCCAAAACCAGAACTCGTCTGGAACTACTTACCAGAACTAGGTTTAGATATTGATAAGCTAAAAGAGGATATGAATGATCCTAAGATTCAAGAAATTATCGATATAGATGAATCTGATACAAGAGCCGTAGGTGTTCGTGCAACTCCAGGATTTTTCGTTAATGGAAAACCTTTAACAGAATTTGGACATCAACAACTAGAAGCACTCATACAATCTGAATTAAAGTAATTCGCCATTAAGAAATTGCTGATTACTAGATATGATTTGAGTTCTAACAATTTTATTAGATAGATCTATAGGACTTTGGGTTAATACTCTTACATAATTAGGAGTATATCCTTCCCAAAGTCCCTTCTTATTTTTTCGTTCATATAGAACATTTGAAACATTTCCAATTTGATCTTCGGCAAACATAGCAAGCTTTGCTTCCCCAAGCGCAATAAGAGATTTCACTCTATCTTTTTTTACACTATGCTGAATATGATCTTCCATTTTAGCAGCGATCGTATTTTTTCTGGTTGAAAATGGAAAAACGTGAAAATGAGTTAGAGGTAGCTCTTTTGCTAAATCATAGGTTTGCTTAAATTGCTCTTCAGTCTCACCCGGAAAACCAACAATGATATCTGCACCAATTCCAGCATCTGGAAAACGTTCCAGAATTCTATCCATGGTTTTTCTATAAAGGGCTACATCATACTTCCTGCGCATTTTAGTTAGAATCTCATCACTGCCACTTTGAAGTGGAATATGAAAGTGCGGCATAAACTTTGGACTTGAAGCAAAAACATCTAAAAGCTCATCACTTAAAGTATTTGGCTCGACACTGGAGAGCCTAAGTCTCTCCAGTCCATCAAGCTCTAAAACTTGCCTGACGAGATCGGCAAGTCGTTCGCCACTAGAGTGCTCGTATTCACCAATATTAACGCCAGTAAGTACGATTTCTTTAAATCCTTGAGATAAAACATTTTTGGCTTCAGCAATTGCACTATCAATACTTATAGCCCTTGAGCGACCTCTAGCTTGAGGTATGATACAAAACGAGCAAACATAGTTGCAGCCATCTTGAATCTTCAAAAAAGCCCTTGTATGACCTTCTGACAAAGAAGTGGCAGCGCCATAAAAGTCTGATGTTTTATCAATATGGATTTGATCAGTTTCCTCTTCACCTAAATAATCAAAAACTTTATATTTCTCAGTTGTTCCAAGAACCAGATCTACACCCTGCATTTTTGAAATTTTCGGTGCATCCATTTGCGCATAGCAACCGGCAACAACAATTTTGCCTTCAGGGCTTGATCTATGGGCTTTATTAATGAGGTTTCTACAAGTTGAATCGGCGCTATCAGTTACCGTACAAGTATTGATAAAAACGACGTCAGCGTTCTCTCCAAATGGAACAACCTGATAGCCCCTTTTCTCGAATCCAGCCGCAATAGAGCCTGTTTCAGAGAAATTTAAGCGACAACCCAGAGTGTGCAGGGCCACTCGCTTAGAGAGCAGTGAATTTGACTCTAAACTATTCATTTTTAGCTTCCAAAGGGAATTCCCTCAATTTGAAGCTGACATTAAACGAAGGGCGTCAAAGGCGCAAGATTATGCGATAAAAAGAGCTTAAATGTTGAAAAAAATTACTGCACAGAATTGACAACAATACCAATACCTCGTAAATTCACTTCACCTTTTTCGATTTGTCGGTCCCGTAGCTCAGTTGGTTAGAGCATCTCACTTTTAATGAGAGGGTCCTGTGTTCGAGTCACAGCGGGATCACCATTGAAAAAGGAATTGATCTTTGTACAGTTAATGCTCCCATCGTCTAGCCTGGTCTAGGACACTGCCTTTTCACGGCGGTAACAGGGGTTCAAATCCCCTTGGGAGTACCATTTTATATTAAGCCCCTGATTTTTCAGGGGCTTTTTTATGCCTGTTTATAGGTTGATAGTCTAAAGTTCGTCGGATGAGACTAAAAGATCAAACAATTCCTGAGAACCCTTTACGCCTCTATCATTATCACCATCATTTGTAACAACAAGAACAATCTTTTGCTTTTTAGGATCAATATTAATAATTGCATGATTCAAAGTATTGTTACCTTCATGAGCAAAGCTTCCATTTTTAGTAATAACAAAACCTGTTGAATAATAATGCCCTTTTGGTGCTTCATAAAAATATTTAAAATTTGGATCCTTAGCTAAATATTTCCCCAAGTGAAATCTTGCCAACTTGGCCCAGTCTTCCAAAGAACAACTTATTCTTCCTGCTGGAGAATAAACTTGGGGATTCCCTCCATGATAGCTAAGTCTTTTTCCCTTTACGACTTTATGTCCTTTAGGGACATCATCTCCTTTAGCTCCGTATGAACAAGAGTTCATTTTAAGTTTTTCAAAGATATATTTTTGAACAAGCTGCTCAAAAGGAGTACCCAATTTTTTCTCAATTATAAAACCTGCTATTGAATAACCTACATTTGAATATTTAAACTCACCGACTGCAGACTGTGGCTTATTTTGTAAATAGTGCTCTGCCAGCAGATCTCTTTGTATCTCACCTGATTTATTCTCATCCTCCATTCCCCAAAGCTTCATCCAAAGTTCGCTATAAGCATTTGCGTCCATTCCTGATCGATGACGAAAGAGGTCAATGAACGTTAGTTTAGAAAGCGTGGGATGGAGATGATATCCAAATGGAGTAAAATCAGAGATCTTAGAAGTCCAAGAAAACTCACTTTCCTCAACAAGTAAGGCAAAAAGAGTTGCCGTTATCACTTTTGAGTTTGAACCTAAGTGGAATTTGTCATCTCGAGTTACTTGATAATCTTCATAAATATCTCTTCGTCCTGCGACTTCTAGTGATGTCGTTTTATCGAGATCAGAAATTAAGTATCCTAAAGCCGGCAAATCATATTTTTTGATAATTTCATTGAGATCTATTGAAGCAGAAGATCTCTTCGTCGTAGTACATCCTACAAAAAATATGGATATTAAAAATATGAATTTCATTATTTACACCTAAGAATTTCACAATCTGAAATATCAAGAGTCGTCTGAGATAGTACGTGCATTATGTGACTATACCAAAAAAGGACCCTACCCGCTTTTTTATCCTGATGCCATATCTGTATTTGCTCTTTAGGAACCTCTTGAAGCTCCTCAAATTCAGACAAAGAAAATTTCCAATATTTATCAAGTTCTGGAGAATAATGATCAAAGTCATAGTTAAAAGATTGAAAGCAGACAGTTTTTTCTTCTGATAACATCCCTACTGGGATTTTATATACTTCAAAAACTTCATCCTTTCGGATATCAGGAACAAGATTCTCTTTATGATAAACATCTAAAATCAACTGCGGATTTATCGGTGAAAAATGCAACACATCGTTCCAAAGACAATTTAAAATTGGGATTTTCTTCTCTAAAAGTTTTTCTCTGCCCTCATATTTTTTCACATGCTCTTTGTGCATTTCAGGCCATTTTTCCTTTTGCCGATTAAGTGGAATCAATTCATTTCCGCTCATATTCTTTCTTTTAAAATGATAAATGAACATTTTATTACTCCCGAGACTCAAAGCTTAGCTTCATGGGATGACCCTCAACGGCCACTCCACCAATAATAGTTGAGTCATCTTCACCGTTTGGAGGAATCCACATAATTCTATGCTCCTATCAGTTTGAGGCTAAATGCTAACATTGCGGTTAACACGAGTCAGCTTCTCTTTGACTAGAAATGGCCGGTAAAAAATGTGAACACGTTTGAACACATTTGTGTGCAGAACACGTTTTGCACACCGTGAGCATTAAAAAGATGAGAAATAATGATTTTTGATGAGAGAGGAAAAAGCGTTAACGACTTAACATCACCTAAAAGTGAATCATTCAGTGGGGTTAGTTAATCTTAATTGGGCGTCCCCTTGGGAGTACCATTTTATATTAAGCCCCTGTTTTTGCAGGGGCTTTTTTTATGCTTCTTTATTTAAAATTATAAACTGATCCTCGATATCTACCTCAACATTAGGATCAACTTCAGCATTTTCCGCTGGAACCATAAAGATCTTATAAAGACCATCGATGTCTTTATCCTCCAAGACACTATATTCACACTCAAGAGCTTCTAAAGCATAGGCCAAGACATCTGAAGAGGTACAGGCCACCAATTGGTGTGCAGCAAGCATCTCTGCTGACTTAATGACATCTCCACAATAAAAACCTAGCTCATCCAAGCACTTTAACTCGATCTCATCTGCATAAAGTTCACCAATACTCTTAATCAGAGTTTTTTTAGCTAAGACACAAAGCCCATCCCATGGAGTTGTCTCTAGTTCTCTTTTGATAAGTTCCTTTTTCATCGCTGTAGTTTGAAGAGTGCTCATGGATTTGAACCTTTGTTAATAGACTTTTCGTCTAAGTTAATTCTAATCCAATATCGGCATATTTTTAAAAAAATATATATATTTCTTCACATATCTAGAGTCAACCAGTAATTACGGAACTTAAAGCGGGTTTTATATGTATAAAAAAACATAGAATATGCGAACCGTCAGAAATTTCCCCTCAAAATTGCCTCAAATTTGAGTCCTAGAGTTGATCGACGAGCATGGGGTGAAAGACTGAGTTTATAAAGTCATCATTGATTTCATGGGGAAAGTGCTGACGATTAATTAGTGAGAGATCATCATTATCAAGATTAGGATAACGATCTGAAAGCATATTATATAGATCGTAATTGAGACTAGACTTTGTATTAGTCATAATTAGAAACGTTTCCTTTCCGACCAAATATGGAATTCTTGTCGCAAAACCGGCCTTGTCGACAGTACTCATTACAATTGAATTCCTTTGATAATCATCATCCATAAAAGTACTTTCCGTTTCAATAAGTCGTCTATTCACTCTTGAAAGTCGTCCCTCTTTTGTTCTTAATGGAACATCAATAACGGCATAACCATCTGGTGTTAAATTTCTTCGAACAAAAGTATAGAATTCATACGAGTAGAGCTTGGTCACATTATAATCTTGCGGATAAGGAAAATCGATAAAGATAGCATCGTACTTTTTACTAGATTTTCTAAGAAATTGAAAAGCATCACCAAACACTGTTTCAACATTCGGGTCCGATAAAGCACCTTCATTCAACTTAGCTATAACTGGATTATTTTTAGATAGCTCATGCATCTCTTTATCTAATTCAACATGAGTTAGTGATTCAATTGATTTATATTTTTTTAATTCCCTAAGTAACATTCCGTCGCCCGCTCCAAGAACTAAAACATTTCTGGGATCTTGCCCTGTTATTAAAACGGGAATATGAGCAAAAGCTTCATGATACACCCTCTCATTTAAAGAGCTGAACTGAAAATTAGTGTTTATCATCAAAATAAACTCTTCATCTCCCCGCCATCCAACTCTAAAATAATCAATATACTGATACAGAGTTTTAATCCTAACGACATCGCCTTTGTCCATCGTGACTTTCCACCATGATTTAAAGTCATGTTTCTGTTCATCAATATATGTCGTTCCGGCCCTATAATAAATTCTTAAAAAAACCTGCTCAAACTTTTTTGCATAGACAAAGGAAAGCAACAAAACACAGCTAAACACAGTGGTTAAAAAATTCATTCGATAGTCTCTATATCCTTTATGAGAATAAAGGAGCCAAAAACAAGCCGATAAATTAATCCCTGCAACAACGAGTGAAGTATATAAAGCATCCAGCATAGGAATAAGGAAATAGGCAAAGGCTAAAGTTCCAAGCAATGTTCCAAAATAGTTAAAGGCAATAAAAGTATTCTCATCGTCATTACTTGAATCTTTATTTTCCGAATCCGTTTTTGCCATTGCCATAATGAGAGGCAACTCAAAGCCAGAGAAATACCCAACAATAAAAACAAGTGATTCACAAACAATAAAGTACAGGGTTCTCAACTGAGTTTTAAGAGTGATATATGCTGAGAAATCATTAATATAACCAGCCTTAGCAATAGAAACTGAAGTTTCATAGATGGCCGTAAAAAAATAAATACTAACGACACTCAATGCACCCAACAAACACAACATTAGCTCGACTTTAATTAATTTTTTACGAGGCAAGATAATATTTACGGAGCGAAAAGTACCTACACCTAATCCGGCAATATAGATTCCAATAGTTAAACTATGCCAAAGCACCACGTTGCCAGACATGATTGCTAGAGTGTTAGCGAATAAGAGTTCATAGGCAATACTGCAAAACGACAACAAGCATGTGAGCAAGAGATAACTTTTTTTCATCATCCCTCTCCAAGAAAGAATTGCCGAATCAGATATTGGCTAATTTCTGATTCGTTCTTCCATAATAAAAAAGCCAGTGAAACACAGAAAATTGCAGTAATGACATAGGCTGACTTCTCTAAAATAGAATTAAACTTTATGAGCCTAATAAATGAAACTGCTACGAAGCTATTTAGTGTAGCGACTATTCCAGCGATGCCAAATATTGAGAATATCGGAACCAAGAGTAAGGGAAATAGGATTGCAGCGAAAAGAGTGCCAATATAATCGACGCCCAAGACAATCGTTGAAAGTCGCTCCCTAATACTTTTACCAATATCCATGAGCAGTGGAAGTTCAAAACCAGAAAGAACGCCAATAACGACAATTAGAAAATGAAGAAAAATCGACAGAAATAAATAATGATCTCTGAGCCAAGAGTCTAAAATGATTGTCAAAACTGGAGATAGCCCGCCAAATATAATAAGGAGAACCTCAACCCTAAAAAGACTCTTCACCTTATCTTTAATATCTAGTTTACTATAAATTAGTGCGCCCAAACCCATTGATGCGATATACAATCCAATTGTGACGTTATATCGATGAGCAGTATCACCTAAAACAGTTGATAGATTTTGCGCCAAGAGAAGCTCGTAAAGAAGGCTACAAGCAGCCACAACAAAAGTTGAAAACAATAAAAACAATTCTTCTTTTTTCCATCGCAATAAAAAAGGAAGAGCGAACTCCCCTCTCTTAATTGTTCTGTTGTTAAGTTTATCTATTGGAATAAACTTCTCAATTTCACTCACAAGGTTGACGAAATTGTAGTCGGGCTTACAGATATAAATATCTAAGCTGATATAATTTTCTTCAGGATAGGAGTGTAATGTAAAATGAGATTCTGATAAGATATAAGCTATCGTCTCACCATGAGGATCGAAGTCATGTCGAACTTTTTTGACTACTGAAAATTCTCGCTCAACAATTTCTTCAATTTGGGGAACCCATAAATCAGACCAGGGCTCACTCATCCAAAGATCTAAAATTAAATGAGCCGAGTCGGTTTGCATCACTTCCCTTCAAGGTAGGTTAGTATCTTAAGCTTTCGTATTAACCATGCACAAAAAACAACAAAAAGTATATATGCCCATATTTCATAATAACGAATTTCAATTTTTATATCTGTAATATTATACAACAACATTCTAAAAGGCATAATCACTTTTAAAAATATTAACCTGTGTAGAACAAAGACCAAGAGAGAATAACGCCCAACCCAGTTCAAAAGTGGTATTTTAAAATCAAAACCGCGCTTATATACTAATAGGAAGAAGCCAGTTACGAGCAACTCGACACCATGAATACCTATTAATCCGACAAGGCTTTTAGCTTGATCGTGTTCAGTTAGAAATACATCTTTCGCATCAACAATAAAAGTTTCACCCCAAATTAACCAAATTGTGAAAGCTATTGCACCAGTGATTAAGAATTTATTAAATCTCTTATAATTTTCACTCCACCACGACTTTCCGAACAAAAATCCCAGGCAAGCACTTGAGATAAAATAATGCGGTCTAGCATCAATCTCAAAATTATCATGTAATATACTTCTTAAATTTTGCTCGATACCAATATAAAAGTTATCGATTGGAACAACCGAACAACCTAGACCAATAAACAATAAAGCCCAGACACTTTTCTCTCCCAAGTAATGATAGAAAATTGTTACACTTAGTAGGCAA
Organism: uncultured Halobacteriovorax sp.; assembly: GCA_964352175.1. Taxonomy (GTDB): domain Bacteria; phylum Bdellovibrionota; class Bacteriovoracia; order Bacteriovoracales; family Bacteriovoracaceae; genus UBA4207. The sequence goes on along the minus strand of CAYGQW010000054.1, from coordinate 3,419 downwards.
ATCATCCATGTCTGAAGAGGATATAGAGAGAGTGCTTCTCCAATATTTGGTGCAACAAACATATTCTCAACTGTAAACAGTAAAAACAAACCAAGAAAGACAAAAATCTTAGGCTTAATATTATCGTTCTTTTCAATACGCCCCAAATTAAAGGCTGCTAGAAAGAGATATATTTGAGAAACCCATGGAGTAAAAAACCATGCAGCTAAACCGCTTAGATAATCGACAGGGAGTTGCGTTCCGACAAAAGAGGCATGGGGCTCTAAAAGTTCTCCCCAAAAGCTCCAACCTTGATAATAATTAATATACCAAAAATTTAAATAATAACTAAAGTGCTGCCAAAGTGCTAAGAAAACAAAAAAGCCCCGTAGTAAATCCAAGCATTGAATTCGTGTCTTGGCATCCTTGCCATTTACGGAGCTTTCAATCATTAATTTTTAATCCAAGTCGTTTGATTTTCTTTCCAAGAGTCGATCATAGACTCTTATATAAGTATTCGTAACAATTTCCCAAAGGGTCATACCGTCTTGTCTATTGTATTTTCCTTGCCCATTATCACGATTATTAATGGCATCAGATAATCTTCTTGCATCTTCAGCGCTCATATTACCTTCTCGACCAACATTACTACCATCACCACCACTTCCATCGCCATAACCATTACCACCGTCATCTCCGTAACCACTTCCAAATCCACTGCCAAATCCGCTGCCACCGGCTCCAGAACCAGCACCAGCACCAGCTCCACCGCCACTTCGACCAACTCCTTCAGAGAAAAAGCCTGATTTTCCGCTTCCATCTCCGTCAGCGCCGTTGCCACCCTTGCCATCAGAGCCTAGATTAATTTTTCCAGCGCCAGAAGAAGAAAGCAATGATCCGCTGCCGCTACCGCTGCCGCTACCGCTACCGCCGCCCTTACCATTAAGAGAGTTTCCATTTAAAGAATCACTGAAAAACTTATCATTGAAATCTCCAACTGCTTCTAGCAAGCGCTTACCTCTTTCAGAACCTGAGTTTTTCTTCTTAAAAGCATCGGCTGCATCTTTTTGTCCTTTCCTAAATTTTCTTAAATCAGAGATAGCTTTGCTTACACCATTTCCAAATAGTGAACTATTGAAAGCTCCACTTCCAAATTGGCTACTAGATAAAACTCCCGATCCGTTTCCAAAAATTCCGGCTCCACTTCCGCCAAAAGTTCCGAGGCTGTTTCCATCTCCAAAGCCTATGCCAGTACCATTATTATTATTATTGCCACCAATAGTATTTCGATTTCCTTCATCAGGACGTTCACCTGGAATAACGCCGTCTGTATCTCTATCATCAAAATCTTCATCCCTAATATCTATTTCATCACCATAGTTTTTAGCCAACTGTCTAAATCCCCCCGCTAAACCAAGGTTAAAATCGGACTGTGAGGCTAATCCGTTTGCGATGATTTGCAAGTAAGCAATAAGTCCCGGCTGTGGGTAAGCAATCACATCACTATAAGTTTCTTTGGCCCATGTGAAATGGTTTTTATAGACATACTCACCAAACTCGCGTGCTGTGACTTCATTTGTTGACCAGCCTTGATCGAGAAGATACTGTGCAGCCCCTTCTACGATTGCTTCTTTTGTAGGCCTACTAACAATATAATCTTGAGCATTTCCTCTTAAAGCAGGTGCATAGTGGCCAAGTACTTTGTTGGTAATAACAGTATTGGTGAACATACTCTTATCCCATAAATTAGATTTTGAATCACTTGGTTTTTGCATCGAAGACTTCATATAGTTATAGGCGGCATTATAGCCAGAGTCCAAAAGGTCTGCGTGAAATCTTGTGTCTTTAATAATCTTATTCGTTTCGATTCCCTTTGGAATCCAAGGGTCAACCAGAATACTATCAGCAACTCCACCTTCACCTTTAACAACAACAAAATGTTTAATACAAGCTGATGCAGAAATATGTTTTCGACAAACATCATTGTACGGCTGATGAAGCTTCCTTTGAAATTTATAACAAGTATCTGATTTTCCACATTTATAAGAACCGTTCGATTGATCCGTAATTTTAGGTGAAGCCGAAAACCAAGCACCACGAAGTGAACCAATCATCCACATTCCGGCACCTAGAGATGCGGCACTTGAAGTAATAATTCCGATCGTCACCCATGCACTAGCAGTTGCTGATAAAGCAAAACCACCAACGATGGCGATAGCACCAGCTGCGAGCAGCGCCATGGCCAGCGTTACATTGTCTGCAGAACTATGTTCTTTGACATTAAAGGCATAAAGATTTCTAGTAACTTCATTAACCTGTGTCCACTTAGCTTCATTTTCCATCCAATTATACACAGTCTCAAGTTCATTCATCGAGATGGTGTTGCTAATTAAACCAATCTCTTCAATACTAGCATTTGCTTCGGCCCACTCTTTAAGCGTATTCAAAGCTTGTATTCCTAGGGCATCGTCACCTTCTTCAATTAAATTTTCTTTTTCTTTTAGATCAGCGATATATGCTGCCCACTCTTCCGGAGTTGGTGCTTCTGCAGCAACCATTTCATCACGAAGTTGGCGAAAGAGCTTAATCTCTTCGTCATTCATGTCGAGAACTTCACCTTGAGTCATCTCAGTTTGAACCGTACCATCAGCGTTTGTTACCACTTCGCCATTCTCAACTTTGGCCCTCTCAAACTCTCGTATTCTCGTTCTTTGATTTGGGTTATTCGGATCGATAGAAAGTATTGACGGAATTGTTCCACCAAGACGACAGTTATTTTCAAATTTGTCTTTTTGCGCGTCATTTAAGTTCTTCCAACCTTTGTTCTTTAAACAAATACATTCAACTTTTGGCTCGAACCAAGCTATGTCTTGATAGAAGGCTGTTCTAACCCTCGTTCTTTTATTAGCAATTTCTGCAATTCTGGCATGAAGTGTTCTATTACCTTCACCACCTCTCCAGTAGTCATCAATCTGTGAATTACCACCGGCCACAAACTCAAAACCCAAAAGCGCTAGCTCAACCTGCAACATTGAGACGCTTGAGCCTTCAACTGTTGTACCTTGAAGTTTGTTGGCATAGTCGTTTAGAAGACGAATATCACATGTTAAGAGATCACTAGTCTGGTCTGGATTCAAAGAAAAAAGCTCAATACGATCTTGCCCCGTAAAGCTTAAATTTTCTTTATCGACTCCTTGTCCAGCTCTTCCTGTTCCAGAAGAACCAACATTACCAGTGTTGTTTGTTGTATTTGCGCCGCTACCAAAACCTTCTGGACATGCAACCGGTCGACCGCCTTGACCTCTATCAATACAGCCGTTTCCGTCTGGACTTGCTTCTATTTCAGAATCAAGAGCAAATGCTTCATTGAATACTAAATTAACAATTCCTTTAAAGACTTTAACAAATGGATTTATAGGAATTACACGAGGTACACAAAC
>CAYGQW010000053.1:0-15861 GCA_964352175.1 uncultured Halobacteriovorax sp. | reverse complement strand
AAAGGAAGAGAAAGATGTATTTATTATTTTTTACAAAATAATAGAAAAATAAATTTCCAAGACTTGCAAGAATTACTGCTATCGACGGATTCCAAAACATAAAGCTTTGGTGAAGACTGAAACTGGTGGTTAGATAAAAAAAAGAAAAGAAAAGAGCTAGTTTTTTTGATTTCTTGATTAACGATAGTGTAAAGAACGAAAAGACAGTAAGATGAAAAAGTAAAAAGAAGCCGTGAAGAATTATTGGATCTCTCGAAAGATTAATTAGAAGGGAAAGTAAGTAATAATAAAAACCTCCTGGAGTTCTTGGCCCGTAAAGAAGCTCGACACCGTTAACCCATTGAGCTTCAGGCCTAGATGCTCGCCAAAGATCCCTGTCAATCCAGATATTATAACTGAATTCAAATAGCGACTTAAAATGTTCTGAAATACTATAGAATATCAAGACGGCACAACACAAAGTTATGAATAGTTCCAGTCTTTTACTTTTTAAGGAAGATTGGTCCAAATTTGCGCCGGTGCTGCAAGGTGATAGTTGTATTTTGTTATCTTACTAAATTTGATCTGTTTAAGGAAGGTGTTCATTAGATATTTTTTTGTATATTTTCGGGGTTTTGCTTTCGACTTAAAAAAATAAAAAAATAAAGACAAAAAGCTATGTAGGCTAGAAAAAAGTGAGTATTTAAAAGTAAAGGATAGAATAAAGTATTTTTTTTCTATGCCATCTTTTAAAATCTCCATTCTGGCTTGATCCAGCCAATCAGTTAAGCCTAGTCCTATAATTAAATCAAAATCTTCAAACGCAACTGTATCAATGTCCTGACATTTGAAATCAACACCCTGAATACCTTGAAACTTTTGTCTAGCCAGTTCTATTGACTCACTTGCTATATCAATCCCTAGGTAAGATTTGTATTGGAGCGAATTGTCTTCAATCAGTAGGCCGCTTCCGCAGCCAATCTCTAGAATTCTTGTATTTTTGTTTGAATAAAGTTTTAGTATTTTCTGAGCACATAGTAATCTTTTAGGGATGGATTTAAAGCAAAGCCGTGAGATGAAGCTTTTTCCATATCGTTTACTTTCCCATTTGGACGCATTTTCTTTCCAGTAGTTGCTGTTAAGGTTAATCATTCTTAAGCCTTTTTTAAGACGATCAGAGTGTTGAAAGGAAAGACAAATTGCCTGGAAATGATCTCAAATCCATGGTGATCGCAGTTTATATGTAAATGTTTTTTTCTAAGGTACTTTAAGCTAATACCATTTTTAAGGTGGTAGAGATAATATGGTATAGATAAAATCGAATACATTGGTGTCATCAATATCGCATGACCATTTATGTCTAAATTCTCACTTATAATCTTAAAAAAATTGTTAATATTCGCACTGAATTCAAGTACGCCCATTGCAACTATTAAATCAAAAGGTTGTATTCTCTTAAACGTATTTATGTTGCAACATATTTTTTTTGAGTTTTTAATTTTTATTTTTTCAAGCATGGATTTTGAGAAATCAACCAATACTAAAGGATTACTAGTAAAATGTTGAAGTTTTTTTGAATAGAAGCCTGCTCCGCAACCAAGTTCCATTATATTACAGTCATGATGTAAGCTCATTTTGTGTAATACATTTAAAAAAGCAATTTCTTCTCTTTTCCTAATATAGCTCCATGGTTTTTTTTCTGATGCAAAAGAGTATTTCGTCGACTTGTCGTTAAAGTGTTCTAGGGTTCGTTGTTCTGATATTCTGGATTTATCTTTACACATTATTCACATTCTAGACTAAAATTAAAAAAAATTAAATCTCATAATATTCAATCTAGTACTGCTCTAAGTGACTATTTACGAGAATTAAAGCGTGTTTTTAGTTTAAAAAAAAGTAGAGCTGCTACAACTCCGATTGTATTGGCCATGATATCGAATAATTCACAACTGCGATATTCTGTAAATTCTTGAATTCCTTCAATGATGAGACCATAGCCGCATAAAAGAAAAATGATATCCCAGGGTTTAAGTTTCGACCATAAGAACAAAAGTCCAAATGAAAAATGAAATAAAAAGTGAAAGACTTTATCCAAGTGTAATGAGCTCGATTGTTCTGATGGAGGCAAGTGTATGAAGAATACCGGACTAAAAGCGACGAGAGCTATAAAACCTATATTTCTTTTTAAATTTGTTTTGAATGTATTCTTGGTCATTGATGTTTTGAAGGTTATCATAAGCTTTGTGAAACTACTTTTTTCTATTCTTGTATTATCTTTAATTCTTTGCGCCACTGCTGAGGCGCGTCTATTGTTGAATGTTAGTATTCTTCACCATAAGGGAATTGATAAAGGCATTACACTTTTAAGCGAGTTTCACACCAAGGAGGAAGTGCCACCTCAAAAAGAATTTAGAATAAAGATGCGTGAAGGTGTTGAAGTTTTACTCGTTGTCGACTTTCCCAAAGACCCAACAGTTTATGGCCCTAGCTCGAAAGTGTCAGTCACAGGAAAAGTTTTTTCTGATTCAGGAAAGGAGCTATCCAATATTGGTAACGACTCTAATGTTGAAGTTGGTGAAGAATTGAGTTTTGAAATTAAAGATAATATTGGTCAACTCATCGAAGTATTTCTGAAGCCAGAATTTAAATGAAAGATAGGTTGGATAAAATCTTGGTTCGTTTGGGTTTAGCATCGACTAGATCTCAAGCTTTAGATTTTATAAAAACAGGAGCTGTTTATGAAGCTGGCGTTAGAATAACGAAGCCTTCACACCTAACCTTTGGTGAATCTCTCGAGGTTCGGGCTCAAACACACTATGTCGGCCGCGGAGCTCTCAAATTATTAGATGCGATTGATAAATTTAAAATAAATGCAAATGATAAAATTTGCGCTGATCTTGGTGCTTCGACTGGTGGTTTTACACAAGTTTTGCTTGAGCAAGGAGCGAAGAAAGTTTTTGCCATTGATGTTGGTAGCGATCAGCTAGATCAGAGAATAAAAGAAGATTCTCGCGTCATTGAGATGTCAAAAACCAATATTAGAAATATTCATTCCTTAGATGAGTCCGTCGATTTAATTGTCGCAGATTTATCCTTTATAAGTTTAGAACTTGTTGTTCCAAATATGCGAGAGATACTAAAGTCTAACGGTGAAATAGTTACCCTCGTCAAACCACAGTTTGAAGTAGGTCGAAATGGTATAGATAAGAATGGAATCGTAAGGTCAGCACAATATAGACTTGAAGCCTTATTTAAAATATTAGAAGTAGCACATAAAAATAAGTTAGGGCTTTGGGCTGCAACAAAGTGCTCAATTGTTGGAAAAACGGGTAATCAAGAATATCTTTTTTACTTAAAGCCAAATGAAGAATCAAGGGTGAGCCTGGTTGATCTAGAGGAGTTATCAAGGTGAATATTGCAGTATTTTGTGGATCAGCAAAAGGTAAATCCGATGCATATTTAAAAGTTGCTCAGGAGTTGGCGCAAATTTTTAAAAACCAAGAGTTAGATCTTGTTTATGGCGGAGCCTCTGTTGGAGTAATGGGAGTGCTGGCGGATGCATGCCTTGCTCGAGGTCGAAACGTTTTAGGCGTAATTCCAAAATCATTAGTTGAATGGGAAGTGGCACATAAAAATCTATCCGATCTTATCGTTGTTGATACGATGCATAAAAGAAAAGAGATAATGTATCTTCGTTCAAGTGCTTTTATTGTGCTGCCTGGTGGCTTTGGGACTTTGGATGAATGTTTTGAAATTCTGACTTGGGCCCAGCTTAAATTACACTCTAAGCCTGTGTTTATATTGAATCAAAATGGCTTCTATGATTTTTTACGTGAGCATATTAACCGTGCCCAGCAGGAAGGTTTTATCAGTGCTCAGCATGTTGCACTTTTACAATTCGTAGATAATTTAGATGACTTAGAAAAGTCTTTGATAAGTCTTAGGTAGTCGATGACTATTGTTGCCAATAGCTTAACGACGCCCTATACTTCTGGGTACTTAGACCACTTATTACGCCTTCGGAGTGACCATGACTCGGTTAGTGCTATTCATATCTTTTTTAGTTGCTGTTGTTTTAGTGATGTCACTTGGATCATTTAAAAATATTACAGTTAATAATAAGAGTTTTACTTATGAAGATGTAAAAAAAGAACATGAAGATAAGCTTGCGACCATTAAAGAATTAGAAGACGCAAAATTAGCTGCACTAAAAAAAGCAAGCGAGGAAGAAGAGCCAGTTGTAGAGGGTCCATTAGTAGTGCTCGATACTCCTCAACTTGAAAGTGGTCACACTCTTTATGGAAAATGTATCGTCTGTCACGGCAAAGCTGGAGAGGGGAAGAAGTCTCAAAATTCCCCAGCGATTGGTGGACAGTATGATTGGTATATTGAAAAACAAATCACTGCCATGCAGACTGGCGAGCGAGTTAATCAGGTGATGATGCCCTATATCCGTGCACTATCTGCTCAAGATATCAAAGATCTGGCTGCATATATTTCGAAACTTCCTTGGGCCAAAAAGTAAAATGTCACTTTATAGCTATAAAAATATTTCGCCTACGCTAGGTGAAGGCGTTTATATTGCTCCTTCGGCTGATGTTATCGGCAGAGTCTTCCTTGATAAAGATGTAAATCTTTGGCATCAGGTAGTGGCTCGGGGTGATGTCAACGATATTAGAATCGGACAAGGTACGAATATCCAAGACCTCACAATGCTCCATGTGGTTGAAGAAATTCCTTTAATTATTGGTAAGGGTGTCAGTGTCGGACATGGAGCAATTATTCATGCATGTACTATCGGGGACCACTGCTTGATCGGAATGGGTTCTATCATTCTTGATGGAGCTGTCATTGGTGAGCACTGTGTAGTTGCTGCAGGATCTGTTGTTCCTCCAGGTAAAACTTATCCTGCAAATTCAATGATTATGGGTTCTCCTGCTAAAGCGGTCAGGCAGTTAACAAGTCAGGAGTATGAGGGTTACGGTAATCATTATAAAAGTTATCTAACCTATAAAGATGAATTTTTAGATCCAAATATAGTTAAGATTAGCAATTAATTTGGGGCACTTCACTTTAGCTATAAATCAATAATAACAGTGCTAATATACTGAAATATTTGGGCATTTAATCCAATTCTTAAGTAATTTAAAACTCATTCCGAATAGTTGAATATAATTGTCATTTAAAGCCTTTCTATATTGGGATAGGAAATGAATAAATCCATTTTAATTCTTACCTTAAGTTTTGCGCTTAGTTTACAAGCACAAGACGTAAGTTCATTTTGTCAGGCAATTGAAGAGCCAGATAATGTTTGTACCGAACTTTTAAATCTATCTGCTGATGGTGCCCCTTGCGAAAATTGTAACGACTTGGCAGCAACTTTTATTCAAGCTACTGGGCATCAAATTCCAAGTGGAAGTATTAAAGAGCTGTGTGATTTACCTGTTGTTAATCCGTCTGATCCAGAACAAGTGGTGAATGATCAATTCTGTTCCAATCCACAGGCTGTAGTTTGTGCAGAATCAAATAAATATGCGCTACCTATAGACCCGCTTCTAAGAAGTTTGCCACAACAAAAAAGAAGAAGTTGGCATGGTTTTGTGTGGAAGATGACAGCCAAAGCGATTGCAAATGATGAAAACGGCAATCATATATTGCTTAGAGACATGGATAAGAGATCCGGAGAATTTAGAGAGCAAATTTTTACTGGCGAAAGAAATGAAGCAAACTTAATTACTACATTCGCTGCCGAATCGCTCAAGGAAGTCAGTAGTGATGGAAACGCATCAACCGGAAGGAATGAGCTAAAAAGATCAATCGTTGAAAATTATTCAAATATTGCAGAGGATGCGAAGTCAGCATCGCTGAGTAGTCATGAAGGTTATAGGATTCGCTCTAATAATTTAGCTAAAAATTTTGAAGACAAATTAGCTACGGCAGATGAGTATCTGGGATTAATTTCTCCAAGTCCTATCCAGGGAAATTGGAATACGGAAGATGGTAAAGGGCAATGGATCAATCTTTATGGGCAGTATTTAAGAGAATGTGGTAATGACGGACTTAATCCAAAAGTTTTTTATTCAAGATTTAAAATGAATATTGGTGGAGAGATACAGGATAAGATAGTGGTTTGTCCTGGCTTTGCTCTAAAATTAAAAAATGATCCGGCAGCAAAAGATCAGCTAGCTGCAGAAGTCGCAATCGCAACTGCCGACTATCTAGCATTAAATGAGAAGGGTTTTCACTATAACACAAGCTTAGAGGGTGACCTGAATAATATGGAGTTGGATCCAAAAGAAAGAGAGTATCAAGCTTGTCAGCTTTCTTCAGAGAGACTTCAAGATTGTTATCCGCAAACTGCAAATAGTGATGCTAGTTGTAATAGAAGTTCACAAAGAATGGGACCTGCCAATCGACTTGGAAATGAACTTTTGGAAAAATATATAGAATCCAAACAGCTTTCGGGTCCAGCCCTTAGAGAATGGATGTCACAAAGTTTAAAAGGCAGTTGTGATCGGCAGATACCTGCTACTTACTCATCAAATATTAGAGCAGCGCTAAGTTGTCAGACAGGACTAAATTTTGCTGGAGGTTGTAAAGCAGATGGAACATCAGATAGTGAGCAAATCGATTCTTCCAATGGATTGTCATGCGTTTCAGCATGCTTGAGTAGTAGCTGCGATGGTAACCCATCTCTACAGCAGCCAAGTCCACGATCAGATGGAAGCATGCAAGGGGGGGGCACGCGAGTTGAAGCACCTGCAACATTAGCCCCTGGCTTTTCTGGTCGAAGATCTTGTTTTTATCCAACCAATGGGACCCATGCCAGCCAGGCAGCACTTCCAAAAGGCTTTAGATGTCCTAGGAATGCGCACGCAGGTGGATGTACTCTCAGCGACGAACCAAATTGCCTTGTTACTTGGGAATCACACCTCTCAAATAGTGATAAAAGAGGCGTGAGTTGCTACTATAATAATTCGAGAACTGGAATTTTTCCTGAACGAATCAATAGAAATTCTGAACTAAATAACCAGTTAGCTGTTTATACAAAGAATTGCCTAATGAGAAGAAGATATATTGTAGATACAGGTCGAGGATTAGAGCTTAGAACTCGTGGCTTTAGTGGACAGTCAGACGGTTCTGTTGGAGAACAAAGAGATTCAAATACTAATTCAAGCGAGCAAAGATAAATTTATCGTAAATTAAAAATCATTTTGATGAAATTTAAATCGAATAGACTCGATTCGATCTTTATTTGCTCCCAAGTCACTATATCCTATTCTTGAAGCTGATCGAAAGTGGACTATACCAGGCTCACCAAACCAAAACTCAACATCATCTACAAATTTAAATAAGCTAGAGGAATACTCGGCCCTAAGGTAGTCATCGGTTTGTTCAACAATTTTCGCTGAACTATTTTTAGAAACAATCCCTAGAATTTTATTCTTTATTCTAGCTGGATCTTCTTCACTTTTTATTGGTGCTAAAAAGTTATCTATATTTTCATACTCAAAGCTGACGACACAGTTCGGTTTGTCTGGACATGGTTTGAGCTTTCCTTCTGTAACTCCGATATTTTTAGGTGGAGTTCCTTGACAAGAGACGAGAGTAAAAAGAGAAAGTAATAATATTTTTTGTTTCATAATAAATGCGAAGAAGAGTAAATCTTCTTCGCCTTCAAAAATTAAAAATCGCTAGCGCGAACAGTTTTACGACCATTTGCTTCGCAACGAACTTGAGCATCTTTAACTAACTGATGAACAACTTCATTTAACTTATCTAGAGCGTCTGAAGCCACATTAAGGCCAGTGCCTTTGATTGCATCTTTAGTTTTTGAACCAACTAATAACATTTCTTTTTCGGCCATTGTTTTCTCCTAGGTTAGGCATTGAACATGTTTGAGTAAGCCTATTCTAGTGATTTACGACTAAGTTTCAACACCCAAAACAGCTTAAAAGAGCTATTTCTGCCTATTTTAAAGGAAGTTATTAATTTCGTTAGAGTTCTCGCATGGCGGCGAGTTCAACATTATTCAATTGTGCGGTAAGTTCTTCACTTAAGCGCGCATAGTCAGATGCTTGAATATTTTTGTCGACATGAATTGGTCGACCATAATGAACGATAATTTTACTAAATGGTTTTGGCAGTCTGAACTGATCCCAACTCTTATTAAAACACCAATAATTTAAGGGAATCGGAATTAACGGAATAATTGGAACTTCAGCTATTTTTGCTACTTCAAAAATACCTTTTTTGGGAACTTTAGCTGGACCTCTCGGTCCATCGACAGAAATTGCTCCAGGTGTTCCGTTTTTTACAATTTTCACCATCTCCAATAATGCTTTTTGGCCACCTTTAGAAGAGCTTCCTCTAGCGCTTTTGTGACCAAGCATCTTTAGGGTAACAGCAACTAGCTCTCCATCCTTTGATGCGCTAACTATGCAAACATGCGGTTTTCCCATATGAGATAGAATAGATGCTACAATATTTTGATGCCAAAGAGCGTAGAGATAGGAGCCTTTCGGGTGGAGTTTTTTTGCAGTCAAAACATCTTCACTAAGTTTGTGTTCGAAGCGATAAGTAAGACCTAAAACTCTTACTAAAAGATGAACAATAAAAGCGATGATTTGAGTTTTCATACACTCAATGAGGAGATTTGGTTTTCGGCCATGGTCATAGCTTTTTCAGGTGTTAGTCCTTGAGCCAATGAAAGTGCAACAGTTTTTTCAATAGCATCTTTCTTGGTCTGCTCCGTTTTGTTTTTTAACCAGATTTGAATAGCCTCAAAAGATTCGACTTCTAGTTTTGAAATCACCTGCTCTTTTTTACGATAGAACTTACTCCAAATAAAAAGTGTCGCTAGTACTGCCATCATTAGAATAACAATCATTTTTGCGTTCATAATTTAAGTTCCTTTAAAAAAAATAAGCCCAGTGAATCGAAAGTTATAGGCATTTCACCTGAAAGCGACATTTCGATAGCTTCTTCTATATTTAAATACATAATTTCTTTAATCACGTCACCATCAGGATTTATGATCGGCTCAGGATCATCTGATAGTCCTGTGGCAATGACGAAATACTTATCAGTATGGACAGAGCCAGTGACTGGGATATGGCGAATAAGCTTGATTTCTTGCGCTATTAAACCAACTTCTTCTCTAAGCTCCCGATGTGCTGTCTCATGCCATTGATCTTTATCATCAATAAAACCAGTAACAGGTTTTAATCTTAACTTTGGCGTCTCATGAGGACGGAATTCCTTGATGAAGAGAAAATTTCCTTCGTTGTTCTTGGCCAGGATAATAACAGCTGGGCGAAGTTTGGCTATTTCGTAGATTTCATCGTCAATAATTTTTTCAACAACTTGAAGGTACTTGCCTTGGTAAATTTCGTTCTCTATCGGCATATCTAAGTGTCCAATTTTTATACATTGAATCCAAGCTTTAATCGCCTTGGGGATTTAAGTCTCTAAAAATACATTCAAGAAACTGGCATGCGGCCTGCTTATATATATCTCATATTTAGTTATTTAGCACTTTTGAGAATCTCGCTAGAGAGGAGCATTTATGAAACTGACACAAACAGCAACTTATTGGACATTGGCAGCATCCATGACCCTGATTATTGGAATCAGCTCAGCTTTTGCTCAAGACGTTCATATTTGTGAAGAATTGATGAGGCAAGAGCATACCGAAGCAGAGATGAAGACTTGTATCGAAGAGTTTGGTGAGCCAGAGAGTTTTCGAACAAATCGTGATCAACAAAGACGCTCTGAAGATGCACAGGCTGAAGCTCAAAGAGAGCGCGAACAATATTTCGATAAAATTTTTACATCAGCTGAGCTTAGACGATTTGGAGCACCCTATGTCGCTAGAAGAAACTTTTATAGTTCAAATGGCAGAATTTATCGCACCAAAAACCTTACCGAGGAAAAAGACCTATGTAAGTATTTAGGATTTGATGAAAACGTAGGAGATGGTGCGGTATCTGAGGCAATGGAAGACTTCGATCATATGAATTTTGTTGGAGTTACGGTTAATGATCCATTATTCAGCTCACTAGAAGCTAAGCAGTTTAGATTTGATGAATCTGATGATCCTTCAAATATCCAAGTTTATACTTCGCTTGTATGCCGTCGTGATCGCAAAGAAGGTGATCCTGAATCTTCAGTGGTTAGCTCAACCGAAGCCGTTAATGACGCTATTCAGTCTGGCTCTTTTGCATCACAACAAAATGACCAAGATAATAGCCAAAGAAGAAGATCTCCGGTCATTGATGAGAATAGCCCATATATCTATGTACCTGAAAGAAATAGAGATTCGTCAGGCAGATAAGACATTCCCGAACCCCCCCACTTTGTGGGGGAATTTCGCTTGACGCAAACCTACAAAAATCCTATCAAATCACCACATTCATTAATGAAATTAAGACTTTTTCCCTCGATGGAAGGTTATATGTTGAAGGCACCAGAAGTTAGCTTTGAGTGGGGACAGCCCGGTGATCAATTTGTTGCCAACGGTTTACACTTAATTGGTTTTGAGTTTGATGGAACGGCATGCTTTAGAAAGGGAACAAGACTTGGTCCAGAGGCTATTCGTAACGTTGTTTATGGTATCGAAGGCTACTCACCATATCTTGATTTAGACTTAGAAAACGTAAGTGATATCTATGACCTTGGAAATCTTCCAGTCGGAAATTCTGGTGATGCCGATGCTGATTGGAAAAAAGCAACTGATGCTTTTTTTGAACTTGCCAAGAATAAAGACTTTAAAAAAGATAATATCAGAGTTGTAACTCTCGGAGGGGAGCACTCCATTTCTTATGCTCCTATCAAGACATATCTTGATAACTTTGATGATCTTGTCTTGGTTCATCTTGATGCCCATGCTGATTTGAGAGATGGTTATGAAGGCCATCATTTTAGCCATGCATCTATTATGCGCAGAAGCCTTGATCATTTTAGAGCTGGGCATGAGCTGATTCAGTATGGAATTCGTTCAGGTACAAAAGAAGAGTATGATGAGATGAGAGAAAAAAAGACTCTTAAAACATCTCGTGAAGAATTTTTTAATGCCATTGAAGCAATTCCTAATGAAAGGCCAATTTATCTAACTTTAGATTTGGACTTTTTCGACCCTGCTTATATGCCAGGAACGGGAACACCCGAAGCAGGTGGAGAAGACTTTCACTGTTTTATAAAACTCATGAAAATGTTTAAATCAAAAAATATCGTAGGTGCAGATATTACAGAGCTAGCACCTGAGCTTGATCCTTCTAATAATAGTTCAGTTTTTGCATGTAAAGTTCTTAGAGAAATCATGCTTGTCATAGGAAATGGGTAAAAATTAATGACGACTAATAATACAGATAAGAAAAGTTGGACGATCAATGATTCCGATCGTCTTTACCAAGTTTCACAGTGGGGCGAAGGCTATTTTGAAATCAACGAAAAAGGCAACCTATCTGTAAATCCAGAACGTAAAGAAAATGGACCACGCATAGATGTGGCTGAAGTTATTGAAGAAATGAAGTCACAGGGGATCTCTTTCCCAGCAGTTATTCGTTTTCACGACATTCTTTGGTCTCAAGTTGTTTCAATTAATGAAACATTTAAAAGTGTTATCGAAGATGAGGGTTATCAAGGGAAGTATTTGGGTGTTTACCCTATTAAAGTAAATCAAATGCGCGAAGTAGTTGAGGAAATCGTAGCAGCAGGCTCACCTTATAACTTTGGACTCGAAGCGGGGTCAAAGCCAGAGTTGATGGCAGTCTTGGCTTACAATGATAATCCTGGTGCTTTGACTGTACTTAACGGCTATAAAGACGACGAGTATATGAGACTTGCTATGCTGGGTAGAAAGCTAGGTCGAAAAGTTATTGTCGTTGTTGAAAAACTTTCTGAACTCGATCGTTTACTTAAAATTTCAAAAGAGTTCGATGTCCCACCAATGATAGGACTTCGTTGTAAGATGTCATATAAAAGTACAGGTAAATGGAGTGATTCAAGTGGAGATAGGGCCAAGTTTGGCCTTTCTGTAACTGAAATTCTTTTAGCTGTAGAAAAACTTAAGCAAGAAGACCTACTCGATAGCCTTAAGCTTTTTCACTATCATATCGGTTCTCAAATAACCGATATCAAATGTGTAAAAGAAACTATCGCTGAGGCTGCTAGAATTTATGCCAAGCTAGTTAAGCTTGGTGTAGATATGCACTATATCGACGTTGGTGGTGGTCTCGCGATTGATTACGATGGATCAAAATCAACCGGTCAATCCTCGATGAACTATACCATGTCTCAATATATTGCAGACATTGTTTATGGTATTAAGCAGGTTTGTGATGCAGAAGGCGTAAAGCATCCAGATATCGTATCCGAAAGTGGAAGAGCGATTACAGCCCAGCACTCATGTGTTGTCACAAACGTTGTCGATATAATCGACTCTAAGAAAAATGAATGGGATGTAACACCTACGCCTGGCGAACATCAGTTGGTTAAAAACGTTAGAGAGTTCCTTGGAACTCTTGATCATGATAACTATAAAGAAGTTTATGATGATGCGAGGCAAGTAAGAGATGATGCGCTTCAAGCTTTTAAACTTGGAATTCTATCTTTAGAAGATAGAGCTAAGGTTGAAACTCTTTTTTGGAAGGCGAGTCAAAGAGTATTAGATTTTTCTAGAAAAGAAGAATTTGTTTCTGAATCAGTTGGAGAGTTAGAAGATACTTTGGCGGCTCAATATTTGTGTAACTTCTCTATTTTTCAAAGTGCGGCAGATCATTGGGCCATTGGTCAACTTCTACCTGTTCTGCCTTTGACCAAGTTAAATCAAGCGCCAACTCGTCAGTGTACAATAGCAGATATAACCTGCGACTCTGATGGAAAGATTAGTAAATTCATTGGTAACGATGAAGTGAGAAGAACTATTCCTCTACATGAAATTAAGCCCGGTGACGAGTATGTGATTGGGATGTTTTTAACCGGTGCCTATCAAGACGTTATGGGAGATATGCATAATCTCTTTGGACGTTTAAACGAAGTTCATGTTTTTAGTGATGATGACGATCCTACAGACTTCTACATTGAAGAAGTCATTCGTGGAGCTTCAATTGCGAATGTTCTCTCAACCATGCAGTACACACCGGAGTATATGGCGCATATGGTAAAGCGCACGATTGGAAAGCTGATTAAAAATGGTGAAATGAATGCTCGAGAAGGTGTTCGCTTAACTGACTTTTATGAAGACTCACTTAAGTCTTATACTTATTTAGATTATAATTAAGCCAGTCGGTTAATTTCTTGTTTTAAGTACTCTAGGTTAATAGGCTTTGATACAAAACCATCAAAGCCTGTATCTCTGGCTTTACGTTTAGTTTCAACCGAAGATTCTCCTGTTAGTAACATTGTCTTACCTTTTAGATTTAGCTCTTTAATTTTTGTAAACAATTCAAAGCCATTAATTTCAGGCATAAAAAGATCGATAATAATCAAGTCCCAATCATTATCCCTGACAGTTAGCTCTAAAAATACCCTTGGTGAAGTAAAGGTTGTGACATTCATATTATCTTTATCGAGTAAATGAGTTAAATGTATAAGTGCTCGAGGGTCATCATCTACAACAGCAATTTTTAAATTCCTCGCAGCAGCATTAAGCTTCATGTCATCGACTTCTGCGTTGATGATAGTGTGCTCAATTTGAGCCTGAGATGGGATATAAATTCTAAATGTTGAACCAACGTTGGGTTGACTATCAATCTCAATTTCAATATTTAATAGCTCAGATAGCTTCTTGCAAATTGCGAGTCCAAGTCCAGTCCCGCCAAATTCACTTGAGATTTTATTATTACCTTGCTGAAAAACATCGTAAATAATATCGATTTCAGACTTAGTCATGCCAATACCAGTGTCGGTAACTTCAACACAATAATTCCCTTTATCAGACTGCTTGGAGGTATAAAGCTTTATGCTAACCTTGCCTTTTTGTGTGAACTTAATTGCATTACCAACGATGTTGTTAAGAATTTGTGCTAGCTTTTCGCGATCCGTTTTGAGCGGAAAGTCACTCTCAATAGATATCTCAAAATCAAGACCCTTATGTTCTGCAACAGGTTTAAAAAGAGATTCAATATTAATGAGAATATCCTTTAAGTTAAAATCATCATAATCAACTGTCATTTTACCAGCTTCGATTTTAGATAAGTCTAATAAGTCGGTAACAAGTAATAATAATTCCTTCCCGGCCGAGTTGATGACATTCGCCTTTTTTAACTGATCAGCAGTAAGGTTTTCTTCTGCGTTTTTAGTTAAAAGTTTAGAAAGTAGAATAATTGAGTTTAAGGGAGTTCTAAGTTCATGCGACATACTGGCCAGAAATAGTGATTTTGCTTCGTTGGCTTTTTCAGCAGTTATTTTGGCTGAATGCAATTGTTCCGTTCTTTTTTGAACAATGTCTTCAAGTTGATCTCGGTGTTGTTTAATCTCTTCTTCACTGCGCTTAAGATCATTATAGTTTTCTCGAAGGCGTGTAATCATGAGATTTATTGACGAGATTACGGTGTCTATTTCATCGCCTTTTTCGCTGGACATTTCTAAGAGTTTTGCCTTGTTAAAATTCTCACTTGAAAGACCATCAGTTAACTTGGCCAAAGCAACAAGTTGTCTGACTACTACAAGATTGAATACAATAAGCATAAAAATTGAAACTAGGAATGTTTTAATTCCCTGAGTAAATAACGTAATTAAAATCTTGTTAAATAGTTTTGAGTATATTGGTTTTAACGAAGTACAGATTGTTAAATGACCAATCGAGGTCTCCAAAGAGTCGTGGAAGAGGTCTTTTTCTAGCCGAATATGCTCATTATCTTCTTTTTGACTCATGTTTATTTCTTCTATGTCCCCTTTAATAACAGGCTCCATGTCGCTACCTGATATTTGCACTAAATCCACATAGGGAAGTTGAAATAGCCCGTCTGCAGTTATCTCCATCTGTTCGCGATCAAGGTTCCAAATTTGTTGCGCAATAGTTTGAGAAAAACTTCGATCAATATCAACTAGTCTTGATTCAATCTCACTAATTTCTGTTTCAAATTCAAGCCAAAGCTGAGCTGCTGTTAAAACGAGTGTAATTATCGAGCTGAAGATTAAGATTAAAAAAATCAATTTTTTTGAGATACTGTTTTTAAGATAGAAAGGAATGAAGCGATGAATCATATATTTCTCAGCTAGCTAAACTAAATTAAAGCTACCAGTTGATGTGAATAGATTCAATTGATAAAGTTATCGTCCAATATGGAGTGTTAATGAAAAGTACCAATGATGATTTAAAAGTTCTGATAATCGATGATAATGATAATAATCTCTACACCTTAGAGTGTATCTTAAAACAGGCGAGTGACATTTCAATTCTGCAGGCCTCCTCTGGTCAGGGCGGATTAGAAATTCTGAAGCAGCAAGATGTTCAGCTTGTTATTGTTGATATTCAAATGCCAGTCATGAATGGTTTTGAATTTGCTAACACCATCAAGAGTGATGAAAAATTCAAGCATATTCCTATTATCTTTTTGACGGCATATTTTAAGTCGGACGAATTTGCAACTAGGGGGTATAAGCTTGGCGCGTTTGATTATTTAACTAAACCAATTGATGAGCACCGATTGCTTAATAAAATAAGTCTCTATAGTCAGCTTCATAAGCAAGCGGCTGAACTTAAAAGAGTGAATGTGGAATTATCAAAAGCCAATCAAGCGCTTAAAGATGCGAATGTCGAATTAAAATCCCTTAAGAAAAAATGATTAGATGCCTTGTTCTTTCTTGAATTCAAGCGGAGTTTTTTTAGTCCATTGTTTAAATGCTCTATGAAATGCACTTGATTCGGAAAAGCCC
>CAYGQW010000052.1:9581-15923 GCA_964352175.1 uncultured Halobacteriovorax sp. | reverse complement strand
TTGATGCTGACGAAGCTGATATCGGTATTCAAGAAACAAATCTAAGAAAAAGACCACGTCTTATTGTAGCGACGCCAGAAAGACTTTTATCACATATCGAAAGCGGAATCGCGAAGCTTGAAAATGTTAAATTTTTAGTAATGGAAGAAGCTGATCGTTTGATTGAACTTGGATTTATAAATTCTCTGCAATCAATAACTCAAGCAATACCCGGCGAGCGACAAACAATGATATTTACCTCTAAACTTGAAAATGAAGTGGAAACTATGAGCAAAGAGCTAACAAATAATGCAACTGTAATTGAAGCAGGTTCTATGCCGATACCAGAAGTTGTTATCCCAAATGAAAAAGAAGAACCAGGCCGTTTTGATGCTCTTTTAGCAGGATTAGAAGAACACAAGGGAACCACGATTGTTTTTTGTCGAACAAAATTTCGGGCAAGAAGACTAGCACAACGTCTTTTCAAAGCGGGTCATCCTACTGATTGCATTCATAGTGATCGTTCTCAAAATCAAAAAAATAATACCATCAAAGCGCTAGGTGAAGGACAGTTTAGAGTTCTCGTCGCAACTGATATTGCAATAGGATCAATCGAGCTAGATTCAATCACACACTTAGTTAATTTTGATGTACAAGAGTTTCCTGCAGAATATCTAGAGTTAGTTACAGATAAGACAAGTACTCTTGCATGGGTTAATCCAGAAACAGGTGAACAGTGGCAAGCACTTCAAAAAATTATTGCTGCTGCCGCTGCTGAACGAGTCGCTGAAATACAAAAACAAAAAGCGATTGCTAGGGAGAACGGAGAGCTACCATCTCGCCCACGTCCGAAGAAGAAAAGTCCTCGTCCTAGTCCGAAGCATAAGCCAAGAAGTCCTAGCTATAATGAACAGTCCGAAGTTAATGGAAACAGTATGGCACCAGAGATTGATGAAGACTCACAAATATTTTTCCAGCCATCTGTTGAAGAGCAACTTAATCAGCTAGATACGATTATTAAGCAAAAAGTTCGCCCTAGAACGAATGCAAATTACGGAAATGCTGTTCATAAAAGAACGAATAATGGAAAAAGAAGACCAAACACCGCTAATCGAGGTAATCGAGGTAACGGAAATGGTAATGGATACTAACTGTAACTATCTGAATTAACTATCATTTCTAATAATTATGATCAGAGTCTATCTTTGGGCTTCGCCTCGTGTTATTAAGTGATTCTGTTAACGTCTGTTTTGGGTTTTCGACATATCGTCCGTATCCTCCAAACGACCCCACGCCTTTAGGAGGATTTATGGGTAACAAACTTTATGTTGGTAATCTGGTTTTTTCTGCAACAGAACAATCACTTACTGAAAACTTCTCAGCTTTTGGAACAGTTCAAAGTGCTAAGATCATCACTGATCGTGACACTGGCCGTTCAAAAGGTTTCGGATTTGTAGAAATGGCATCATCTGATGAAGCTGAAGCTGCAATCGAAGCTCTTAACGGTAAAGATGTTGATGGTCGTCGTATGACTGTTAACGTTGCTAAGCCAATGGAACCACGCACGAACAACAATCGTGGCGGCGGATCACGTTGGTAATCTAAAAAGTTACAAACGAGCTGGCCTTTAGAGGCCAGCTTTTTTTTTATTTAAAATTGGGTTTATGAAAAAAGATTTAGAAAAAATTCACGAATGGTCACCAAAACGTTTACGCACTCTTAGAAATAATCTCAACAACAGACTTTCTTCATACAAGCTAGGCGATAAGCCAAAAGACTTGCAAGCTAGCCATGTACTATTTGGTTTAGAAGAAGGTGAATGCAAAGAACTTTTAACAAAAGTTCAAACTCTCATTAAAGAAAGATCTCGCGATTAAGCCAGGCCTTTCTTTTCTAAATACCAAGAATAATTTCCAGGCCATAAAGTCACTCCACCTTTATCAACTTCCATAACCTTGCTTCCAAGAGCATGGAGAAAATAACGATCGTGACTTACAAATAATAATGTTCCTTCGTATGCTTTTAGTGCATCCATTAAAATACCGCGAGAAATAATATCAAGGTGGTTAGTAGGCTCATCCAAAACAAGAAGATTATTCCCTTGCGAAAAAAGATAAGCCAATACGAGTCTAGATTTCTCCCCACCAGATAAATGCCTAACCTTCTTTTTAACATCATCTCCACGAAACAAGAACGCTGCTAAAAGATTTCGAAGGTAACCATCGCTTACGTTAGGAAGACGTGATCTTACTTCATCGCTAACAGTTGCTTCTGGGTCGAGAACTTCAAGGGAGTACTGACTAAAATATCCAACCTTGATACTTGGGCCGATAGAGACTTGACCGGCTGTTGGCTCGGTGTGACCACAAATCACTTTAAGCAGTGTAGACTTACCGGCGCCATTAACACCAACGACTGCAATTTTTTCTTGTCTGGCAACCATTGCACTAAGACCTTCAAAGACTTTTAAGTCCCCTTCATCAGTCTTCCAAGTCTTAGCTAGATTTTCCATGACGACGACATCATCTGATCCACGAGGAGGAACTGGAAAATCAAAACTAATAGTTTGTTCTTCAGGAGGAAGTTCAACTCGATCAATTTTTTCTAATTTTTTAACTCGTGATTGAACTTGAGCAGCATGAGACGCGCGTGCTTTAAACTTGGCTATAAACTCTTCTTCTTTCGCCAGCATATCTCTTTGACGAGAGTGTTCAGCTTCAAGTTGAGTTCGGCGAATATCACGCTCTTTTTCATAAAAGTCATAGTCACCAGAATAAACAGTAATTTTTCTATGAGCAATTTCAATAATTTTTTTAGCGACGTTGTTCATGAAGTCACGATCGTGGGTCGTCATGAAGACAGCGCCTTTAAATAACTGGAGCCACTTTTCAAGCCAAAGAATTGTTTCAAGGTCGAGATAGTTGGTTGGCTCATCCATGACGATAAGATCAGGAACAGTCACCAAAACCTTTGCAAGCGCGATACGCATTTTCCATCCGCCCGAAAAACTCTCCACTGCACGATGATGATCTTTAGGTGCAATCCCCAGACCTGTTAAAACTTCTTCAGCTCTAGAATCTAAATCGTAGCCACCAATTTTTTCGTACTCTGTTTGAACATCACCCATCTTTTCTAAGATTGTATTCATTTCATCCGGATCTAAATCGGGATCAGATAATTTATCTTCGTATTCCGTAAGTTTCTTTTTTAAGACTGAAACTTTTGCATGTCCTTCAATAACTTCTTGGAGCGCAGAACGACCAGCCATCTCTCCAACATTTTGAGAGAAGTACGAAATACGTAATCCTTCAGAGGTTGAAACTTGTCCTTCATCAGGTCGATCTTCACCAGTAATGAGTCTAAACAATGATGTTTTGCCCGCACCATTAGGGCCAACAAGTCCTACTTTTTCACCAGGATTGATCTGAAAAGTAGCACCTGTAAACAAGGCTTGACCTGTTTGAATCTTAGTGACGTTTGAAAAGCTTAAACTCATGAGTGACCCAACGTTAAATTTAAGTCAGAATCCTACCAAGGTATTGTCGTTCCGTCCCAATTCTTGAACTCACCCGTGGATTTTAAGTCGCCTATTACAGTTAAAATATTTGCTGCACTTTCAGTAGGGGTCCATACTCTATGTTTAACATTTCCTAAAAATGCCTTAGATAAATCAGTTTCGGTTGTTCCTGGATGAATGACGGCTAATTTAGTTTTATGGCCAGTTCTTGAATATTCAATAGATGCTGTTTTGATTAATTGATTTAATGCTGACTTTGCTGCGCGATATCCATACCAGCCACCAATTTGATTATCACTAATGCTTCCAACCATTGCGGATAAGAAAATTAAGAAATTATCATCATTTTTACTAAGACGTGACTTGGCATGCTTGCAAATTAGCATGGGAATCGCCGCATTAACCTTAAAAGCCTCACATAAATGCTCGATGGATATATCTCTTAACGATTTCTCAGGTTTTTGCAGAGCACCTATAGTACAAATGACTAAATCAAGCGCAGGCAGGCTCTTAAAATAATCACTTAACTCTATTTCGTCACTTGGATCTAGCTGTTTTGAAACAACAGAAGTCGACAATAGCTTCGCTGCTAGCGCTTTATCTCTGTAAGTGGCGAAGATTTTAGACTTTGGAAATTGCTCAATAAGGCTTTGAGCAAGACCTAAACCAATCCCATGTCCTGCCCCAACAATTAATGCATTTTTGATTTCCATAAAAAACTATAATTTAAGGCCAATTTAAAGGCTTCTGACACTTTTTAGACAAGACTCATTTGACTCAGTGCCAAGGGTAATAAACTACTAAATTTGATAAGAATGAGCATATTTTTATGTACAATTACCGCACCCAAAAGAGGCACTCATTAATACAAATACTCCTTTCTCAGATTTCGGATTAAATCCTGTTTTACTTAAAGCCCTAGACACTGCAGGTTGGCTAAATGCTTCGCCAATTCAAGAGCTTACCATTGAGCCAATCCTTGAAGGTAAAGACATCTTCGCCCAAGCAGAAACAGGAAGCGGAAAGACCGGATCTTTCGCTATCCCAATGATTGAACTTTTTCTAAAAGACAACTCTCCTGCTGCCGAAGCTAATTCTCCAATTTGGCTTGTCATCAGCCCAACCAGAGAGCTGGCACAACAAACAGATTCAGTCTTTACTAAAATAGCAACACCAATAGGCCTGACTACCGCTTGCGTGATCGGCGGCGAAAGTATCGAAAAACAAATCGATCTGATTAAAAATGGCGCTCATATTTTAGTCGCGACTCCAGGTCGTCTTGCAGATCTGATCAAGCAAGGTGAAGTTAAGCTGAGTAAAGTTCAAGGTGTTGTCTTTGACGAAGCTGATCGTCTTTTTGATATGGGCTTTAAAAAAGAAATCGAGTTCATCTTAGGTAAAGTTCCTAAGTCTCGTCAGATGATCATGGTTTCGGCCACGACGAACCTTGATGTTTTACAAACCGCTTATAAATTTCATTCACAACCAGTTGAGCTTAAGGTTGAAAGCGACGGTTTGCTAGTCGATAAAATCGATCACCAACTTGCTATGGTTAGCCGTGAAGAGAAGTTCGCTCTACTTGTTGGACTTCTTAGAAAACAAGAAGATGCTTACGCAATTGTTTTTTGTAATACACAATTTCAAACTCACTCAGTTGCAGAATGGCTTATTGCAATGGGCTTTAAGGCGAAACCTATTTCAGGTCGTCTAGCTCAAAATAAGCGTACGCGCTTGATGGAAGACTTCAGAGAAAAGAAAACAACGATCCTGGTTTGTACTGATGTTGCTGCACGAGGATTAGATATCAAAAAAGTAAACCTTGTTGTGAACTATGATCTTCCACAAGAAGCTGCAAGCTATGTTCACCGTATTGGCAGAACAGGTCGAGCCGGTGAAGAAGGACTAGCTGTCAGTTTTTGTGCCTTTGAAGACTGCGAGTACTTAGACCCAATTACCAGAATGATTGGTAATCCAATTCCAAAGATGGAACTTAAAGACGAAATGTTTGCCACTGATTTATGCAAAAAGCCTTATATTAATAGAGACTCTTTGCAACTAGATGAAGATAATCGTCCTGCCAGAAAAGAAAGAACTCCAAGAGAAAACCCAAAAACTTCAAAACCAGTAGCCAAGAGTGCTGCTCCAAGAAATACGGCAGTCTCTCTAGATTTAAAGCCGATGAATGATAAAAGGTCATTTATCGTAGATGCTGAGTCCATTAAAAAAGCATCCGATGAAGCTCTCCACTACTGGAGGCTCAACGATGCGGAACTACTTGGTCATGAAATTGTTGAACAAGGTAGAAAGAAATTCATTTTCTTTGGTCCCAGAAAAAATAAATATCGTTTTTATATCAAACCAATCTACAAAAGAATTTTAACTCCATTTATTGAGGATATCATTCTTAGAGCAGGGCTTGATCTACAAGTTAGAGTTTCTTTTAAAGAGCCACTACTTAAAGTTACTTTTAGTGGGCAAGACGAAAATCTTTTAGGTCAAGATAATGGTAATTTACTTTTATCTTTTGAACATTTGATCAAAGAATTTTTAGTACCAAGAGTTCAACCCCATAAAGGCTTAAAATTATCAGTGCGAGCTCAAAGCGATATCCCAAAGCGTTTTGAAGGTCATGAAACCAATAACGGACCGAGAGCACATGGCGGACCTCGGACTGAATACCGAGACAGAAAGCCAAGAGTAGATGAAAAGTCTCTTATCGCCCTAGCAGATAAATTTAAAGAGGAGCTGTACACAAAAAATGCTCCTGTCTTGATGAAAGCATTATCTCCAGCAGAGAGACGCATTGTTCATCAACACTTAAGTGAAGACCCAAAGATTAAAACCAG
>CAYGQW010000052.1:0-9571 GCA_964352175.1 uncultured Halobacteriovorax sp. | reverse complement strand
CTTTAAACAAATTGAGATTAGCTTAAGGTGAAAATACTCTTCTTACTTATCGGCTTATTTTTAAGCCAGTCAATCTTTGCAGCACCAAGCGAAGTTACGGTTGGTGCTTTTGTTAATAATATTCAAAGTCTTGATTTAAAAACTCATAGTTATAATGCAGATGTATATATTTGGTTTAAATGGCGAGATTCTGAAATAGATCCTTCTGAATCATTTGAATTTGTAAATCCTCAAGAGCTATGGGGACATACACAAACTAAAGCCTATGAGAAACCTGACACGCTTGAAAGTGGAGAGCTCTATCAAGTGGTTCGCGTTCACGGCCGCTTTGGAACAAAATTTGATCTAAGTAACTACCCTTTTGATATTCAAAGGCTAACAGTCGAATTTGAAGATAATTCTGCCGAGGCAGGAGCGATTAGATACATTGCCGACAGCGACGCTGTGTCTGTGAATGAAAAACTTCAACTTCCTGGCTTTATATTTGGTAAGCCTTCTCTTTCTATTTTAGAGCAAAAATATTCATCAAATTTTGGTGATCCAAGAATTGATGGAAAATCGAGATACTCTAGAGTCAAGATTGAACTTCCTATCCATCGTCCACGTGGGGCTTATGCCATTAAGTTCTTACTTCCAATTTTTTGCGTGGTTTTCTGTGCCTCTTTAATGTTCTTATTTAGCCCTAAGTATGTTGATGCTCGAGTTGGCGTTGGTATTACAGCATTACTGACGATCGTGGCCCTTCAGCTGACTCTTGGTGATAATCTGCCTGAGGTCGACTATCTAGTCTTGATTGATAAGATCTATCTTGGAGCTTATATCTACGTCGTCGCTGGGTTATCTTTAGTAGTTAGGACCACTTGGATGCTTGAACTGCATGAAGAGGACCCAGCAGTTCTGGCAAAGGCTAACAGGCTCGATCTCATTGCTTTAGCCATTTCTTCCTTTCTATTCTTATTTGGCGTTATGGTACTTTTGATCTCAGCAATGTAAAAGCCTTGTCTAAGGTTAAGAAGTATCATCTCCCTTTACATTCTCAGCGCAACGTTTCATAAGTTACGAAACTTCATCAAAGGATTTTAAAATGAATGCAATACTGTCAGTTCTTTTTGCGATTGCCATTTTACCTGCAACAGCCTGTGCAACTTTTTCAAGTAATATCACTAAGACTTTAAAAGAAGATGGTCGCTTCACCGTACTTACAAAAGCCCTAGAAGTTACTGCTCTTGATGAAGCTTTAGAACATAACAAATACACTGTCTTTGCTCCAACTGATGCTGCCTTTGCCAATCTACCTGCTGGCACACTTAATGATCTTCTATCAAAGCCAGAGCAACTTAAGTCCATTCTTCTTTTTCATATTGTAGAAGGGAAAGTTAAAGCTAAGAAAGTTGTAAAAAAAGTAGGATTAAAAACTCTATCTAACGAATTCATTTTAGTTAAAGACCTTGATCTTGATGAAACTGACGTTAAAGCATCTAACGGCGTTATCCACGTTTTAAACTCAGTGCTAACTCCTAATGGAATTCCTGCTGATCCTTCAACCAGAGAAATTGTTGATATCGAAAAGTATATGGGTCTTTGGTATGAAATTGGTCGTTATGCAAATCCATTTCAAAAAGAGTGTGGCCAAACTACAGCGAATTACTCATTAAGAGATGACGGAAAAGTTAACGTTCTAAACACTTGTAAGCTTTTAGATAATCCAAAAGAAATTCAAGAAGGAAAAGCTATTGCAAGTATTAAAGATAAAGAAACTAATTCAGTACTAGCTGTTTCATTTGTTCCATTCTTTAATCGCTTCGGTCTCTTCGCTGGAGATTATAGAATTCTAGATCTTGGTGCAGATTACGAATGGGTTATGGTTGGTGATGCTAAGAGAGAATATTTCTGGATTCTTTCAAGAACTGCTGAACTTGATGAGGCTCTTTATAACGATCTAAAAGCAAAGGCTGAAACTCTTGGCTACGATGCTTCAAAAGTAAGAAATTCTCCAACCTGGGTTGATTAGACAAGCCTTGCGACGAACTTTAATATAAGAGAGTGAATAAACGCTTATACTTTGCACTCTTATATTTCGCTGAAGGTGCGCCGATTGGTTTTATATGGTGGGCACTACCAGCAATTCTTGCAGAGCGAGGCTTTGAGATCAGTGAGGTTTCAAAGCTTACCGCCCTTGCAGCACTTCCTTGGAGCTTAAAATTCTTTGCTGCTCCAGCTGTAGACTTACTTTCTCGAAAATTTGGACTTAAACCTCCACTTTTGATTGCTCAAATTATTATGGCAATCACAGCCCTTAGTTTTTTTCCAGCCATTGAAGCTGGGAATTTAAATTATCTAACCTATATTCTTATGCTTCACTCAATGTTTGCTGCTATTCAAGACGTTTGCATTGACGCCTTAGCAGTTAAGTCTGTTCCTGCTGAAGAGATGGGTCGAGTAAATGGCGCCATGCAGGCGGGAATGCTTGTTGGTAGATCACTTTTTGGTGGTACTAGCTTGATGCTTATCCATAGTCTTGGCTTGGAGTTTACATGCGCGGCTCTAGCTGGTGCTATCGTAATCAGCAGCCTTAGCCTATTTACAAGGGCTGAACCTAAAGAGCCTCACCAGTTTGATGTGAAACAGTATTTTCAAGGTTTAAAACTTTTACTACTTGAAAAAAAAACATGGCTTTTAATTGCGACTGCTTTTATTGCGAGTCTTTCATTTGAGGGCTTAGCAGGTATTGCTAGCGCTGCCCTTGTTAAAGTCGGAGTCCCTGCAACGATACGAGGGCCACTTTATGCCATTGGAGTTCCACTAGCGATGCTAGCAGGAGCTTTATTTGGTGGTAAACTTTCGGATACCTTTGCAAAAGATAAACTTCTATCCCATGCTACAAAAATCTGTGCCTTTTGCGCCGTCGCCACTGCAGCCTTATTAGACTTAAAATCAGACTACTTATTAATCTCTAGCTCCATGATCATCTTTTATTTTTCAATAGGTCTATTAACTTCAAGTCTTTATGCCTACCTGATGAGTCACTCGAGTAAAGATTTTCCCGCCTTTGCCTTTAGTCTTTTTATGGCCATGACTAATTTCTCTGAATCAAGTGCAACAGTATTCGTTGGTAAATTTGCGCCATTATGGGGTTACTCGGCCAGTGCCGCTGTCCCCGCACTAGTGAGTTTACTCATTGTTATCCTAATCATATCAAAATCAGAAGATTCTAAACATCTGTAATTACAGTTAAAAGGGGTCTGTAATTAAAACAGGGGGAGATGCCTAAACTCAAATGGTTTGGTACTAAAAGCCCATTCAACATTTGAGGAAAAATATGAAAAGCCTAAAAATCGCCCTACTTACTCTACTACCAATGTCACTTTATGCGGCACAACCTTATGCTCTCTTCTCGCCACATCAAGGTGATGAAGCATTTGAAAAAATGTATGAGTACGTCAAAGGTGCAAAAAAGACAGCGCATATTTCAATCTACAGCTGGTCTGACGGTGGCATTACTGATGCGATGGAAGAACTGCTAACTAATAACCCAAGTGTGAAACTTCGTGTTGTTCTGCATAGACCGCTAGCAGCTAAAAGTAGCATCAAATCAAAAGTCGCTAAGCTTGAAGCAATGGGCGCCATGTTTAAACGTGCTAAACAGAATATGCATGAGAAGTTTGTTTTAGTTGATTCAAAAAATCTTTCCAATTCAAGTGCCAATATGTCAGGTGGAGCAAAGAATAGATACTCTGAAGATTTCACCTTTATTGAAGATGAAGGCGAAAAAGACAATAAAGAAATCATTAAGCAGTTTGAAAAAGAATTTGCAGTTATGTGGAATAGTTCAGATGACATGGTATCTCCAGGGGAACTCCAAAAAGCAGATGAACTTCCTTTAGATATTGAAGAAGATAACCTTCCAGTTAACTCATCTGCCATGACTCTTATTTCGAGTTCAATGAATTTCACGCTCTCTAAAAACTCTATTATTTCCGCTGACTATAAAAAAGGAAGAATCATTGATCTTAATGATCGCTACCTAGATAACGGTGAGCAACCTTACACAGTATCAACTCAGTTAATTAATGCAATTGATAAAGCAGAAAAGAGTGTATGGTTAGCGCTAAACCACTTCAATCTTTATAGTGTTAGTGAAGCCTTAATTCGTGCTGTAGAGCGCGGAGTTGATGTTAGACTGTCAGTTGATAACCAAGAGTTTAAAACTAATATTCGTGACACTGGTAGCAGACCATCTATTGAGATGACTCCACGTTTTGTTCGCGACTTTAAAAAAATTCCTGGTAACGATAAGAAAGAAGCACCTGTAAGAGTTCATTTTTATAGTCATGCCCCTCATTACTCTTCTTGGGTACTCAATCACCATAAGTTTGCAATTATCGACAATGAACTACCAAATAAAACAGTTTTATTAGCCGGTAGCTTCAACCTTTCAAACAATGCCGAGTACAATCAGTTTGATAACCTTGTTGAATATAAGGGAGCTAAGTTCAGTGGCCTTCATAGCGACTATGCTCGTCAACATGAGCGTCTATGGAACTTTAATAGAAATGCTAATGATAAGCCAAAAACGGAGGCTGTTGATTACTTTAAAACAGTTTATGATGATAGCTACATCAGACTTCATGCAGCTACACCTGAAGACGTAGTCTCTCTAACTTGGAACGAAGCCATTAAACTTAAGAAAGAGATGAATACAGTTGCACCAGGAATGTTCCGTCAACTTTACAGCAAAAAAGGATGTATGTTCTTTAACTTTGTGAAGCAGACCTACTTTGGTGGCGCTGATTGTCGCTAATAAAAATAAAATAAGACAATGAAAAAGGGCGCATTTTGCGTCCTTTTTTATATAAAAATAGTTATAAGCATCACAATCGAGCCAATTGCGAGAGGTAGTAAAAACTTCTTTTTTAAAGATCGACTGTAAAAGCTTAAGAAAACCCCCGAGATTGTAATTAGAATAAGAGCAATGCCTGCTGTAATTTCGAGTGTTTTAAAAAGTTTTGGCCCGTGCCCTTTATGCAGCTCAATCAGCTTTAAAAGAAGATTGGGTTCAATCTTAATAAACTCAGTTTGATTGTCTTCAACACTTAAAATATAGTGATCAACTGAGCTTGGTCTAAGAATTAAGTCTTTTCCATTTGGTTTAATATATTCCCATTCAAAATCAATATTATTAATTTTAAATTGATTTTTAATCCACTCATCTTGCTCTTTTTTTTCTAAAGGCGGGGTCTCATTCACAACGAACTCAACTTTAGAAAGCTTGGCCCCTTTTTCTCCCAGAAGATAACTCACACCTGTTATTGGCATTAATAAGAGAAAAGGCAAAAAAAATGCTGCTAAATACAGATGAATATTTAAAAAAAGTTTACGATTCATGATTTTGTCTCGATATTAGGTCAACTGGGATCAGTAATATAAATATCAAAGCAGCATTCATAAGATGCCAAATAAAATGAGAACCAAAAGGATTAAGCTCACAAAGATAAGTATCTAGAGTTCGAAAAATTAAACTCAAAATAAAAACCTGCAAGCCTGCACTAAAGTACTTAGTGTAGGGATGTCTTCTTTTTCTAAAAAGATAAGTCACTACACTTAAAGCAATTACCGCATGGGTATAACCAAGAGAGCCACCAAGAAGATGCCTTGGTTGGTAAATTTCAATCAAAACAGCAGCACTGACAAAGACAATCATCACTATTAGTGTCTTTGTATTTGAAAAATGAAGTAGACGCTTTTGCACAAAAATCAAAAAGCTACTCATAAATAAAGCTATAGGTAGAAGATCTGCAAGGTGGGCCCAGCGTGTAGCATAGGTATGAAAGAGAAAACTTCCAATGCCGACTAAAAGAGCCAAGAATGATAAGAAGAACATCCAATTAGACTTAGATGACTTCCAGCAATAAAAACCAAAAGATGCCGCAAAGATAAATCCTGCATTTGAGATTGCATTGATCGGTTCGGCCCAGAATCCAGGCATTAACCTTTCACAGTAAAAATCAAGTTGTTCAAAATAATTCATTCCAACATTTTACTTAATTTGTGCATATAATCTATAAAAACCGAATAAGGATCTTTCAATGGAAAATAACTATTGGCGTAAATGTAGTACTTGTAAAAAAGAAATTGGATTTAATTCTATCTACCAAAAATGTTCTGTATCAACTTGCAGAAAAAACGTCTACTGTACTGTGACTTGTTGGGATGTTCACAACCCTATCATGAATCACAAAAGTGCTTGGGCGGAAGAAGAAAGAGCTCCAAGTGTAAATGCTGCCTCAGCGCAACAGAGTCGTGAGCCTAAAAGAATTATCGTTTCTAGCTCAAAACCTCAAAACTCTAATAGCGATTATCCAAAAGAAGTTCTCATCGTCGCCTCAAAACTTAAAAGCTATGTAAAGGATCGTTACGATATAAATACTTCAGCAGGTGTAATGGATAAACTCTCCGACTTAGTTAGAGAGCTTACTGATCGTGCCGTAGCAAATGCAAAAACTGAAGGCAGAAAGACTCTTATGGACAGAGATTTTTAATGTATAAAATAATTCATAATTCTAGGTGCTCAAAAAGTCGACAGACACTTAGCCTACTTGAAGATGAATCAGACCATGTCGAAGTTATCAATTATCTTGAAGGCGAGCTGAGCGCAGAACTTTTAAGGTTTATCTTTAATAATTTCAAAGGAAATCACGAGCAACTCGTTCGTAACAAAGAAGAAGAATATAAAAAAGTGAAAATCGATTTCGCCAATGAAGAGAGCTTTATCCAGTCGGTCTTAAAGTACCCAAAGATTCTAGAGCGTCCAATTGTTATTAAGGGTAAGAAGGTGGTCATTGGCAGACCGCCAGAAAATGTTAAGACACTATTTTAAAATTATTTTCTTTTGTAGGCCGACACCTAGCCCCCAAGCTGCGTTAACAATTAATCCACCTATGATCATTTGGATTCCAACAGGAATTCCCTTAATTGGAAATACAACAAGCATGGCTACTGCGGTTGGGAAAATAGCTCCGAGTAACGCCGATGCAATCCAATATTTTACACCAACGAGTTTTTCAAGAATAATTCCAAGAGGAATCCCCCATAAGCCACCAAAAAATGAAAGCGAAATAACTTTAGGGACACCTAAAGGCGACACGGGACTAAAATCCCATGGCATTGCAGGAATTTTACCTGCAAGAAAAAAGATATAAAGAGTAGCTTGGTGAAAGACGATCGTTGCAACAAATCCGAAGATAAAATAAAAACTTAATTTTTTCATTTTTGCACCTAGTGTAATTACTTTTTTGCCATATTAGTTTTATTCTAGAGGTCTTACAACTACAGAAGGCTTAAACAGTGAAACTCTTTACTCTATTAATGTTCCTCACCCTAAACGCTCAGGCCAGCAATTACGTTATTCTTCGTTGCACTGGCTGGGGAAATCAAAAGACGTTTGAACTTCAAGGTGAATTAGACGAGTCTGGCTCAAACTTTTTAGACGGGTATTTAAATATTAAAGCCTATGATCAAGGAGACCTTGTTTTTGATAAAAAGCGTATCGATTCAACAGGATTTTTCTGGATTGATGAAGTCCGCGGACAACCTGTTTATCTTGCAGAGTTGGTACCTATTAACCGCGTAGGATATAGCTTTCTCTCAATTGCAGCCAACCACCCTATACAAAGTGGTAACAGTCATATAACGATCAATAATATCAAATACTTAGCCGAGTGCATAACTACCTATAAATAAGTTATTTCCCCTAGCCTTTCACTTTATTCATGATATCCACTAGTCAATTAACTTAAAGACTAGGATCCATGTGCGAAACCTTAAAAAGATCATTTTATCTACCATTATTATTTTTGAGATTGCTCCAACCTTTGCGACTCAAAATGTTGAAGAATATCTAGGAAGTAATTTCAATAGTGTTTGGAACCAGGTATCGAGCGATCAATATCAATTACCTAACAACAAAATTTCATTTCATAGTCTGTATGGCTTCTTTAAAGACAAAATTACGAAAAATGCCAAAAGAACTTTAAATGATCGATCAGATATTTTGCCCCAATTCAATAAACTTGCTCACCCTAATGGTATTTGTCTAAACGGAACTTGGGAGATCGATCAAGAAAATATTTACTCTGGTTATTTCAAAAAGGGATCAAAAGCTTTAATCATTGCTCGTGCTAGTACCGCTCTTTCTCATACCAAAAGAGGTAAATTTAGAGGGTTTGGTTTTGCAGGTAAGATTTTTGCCCAAGATGAAAATGACTTTGACTCTAAAGTAAAGACTGCCAATTTCTTTTTAGTTGATGACTTAGGTGGAACAAAAGCCGAACACTACACAGACGTGGCGATGCTTAATGAACCAAAGGTTAGTAAGACAACAGATGCCCTAATCCATATTGCCTATGCAATCAAACTAGCATTGAGCTTC
Organism: uncultured Halobacteriovorax sp.; assembly: GCA_964352175.1. Lineage (GTDB taxonomy): Bacteria > Bdellovibrionota > Bacteriovoracia > Bacteriovoracales > Bacteriovoracaceae > UBA4207. The sequence goes on along the minus strand of CAYGQW010000052.1, from coordinate 1,143 downwards.
GGTAAGGCAGATAATAACGCTGGCATTAGACAGCTTTATGAGATCTCAGAACTTGGTCATGATAAGAACGTTATTACCCCTAAGTGGATGAATGTTCAGGCGCGTGTTCAAAATAAAATTGATGAAGATGATTTTAGAGATGAACTAAACGTAGATCATTATCAAGGCGAGCTTATCTTTGATATTTCAGTTGCCAACAAAGAAGATGAACAGGGACAAAAAAACTGGAAAAGAATTGGGACGATCACTTTCAATGAGAGTGTAGTTAGCAATAGCTGCGATCATAGACTTCACTTCCACCACCCAAAGTGGAGAACTGATCTTAAGCACTCATTATAATAGGTTACCCTAACTCTTTGAGCTAAGCTCCTTCAGGTTCAGCTCAAAACTGCTTTTCCACGTTAAAATTCATGTAACTAATCAGGCTTTGTTCCTTTGCATCTATAAAGTTAGAAAATGGGCTATTTGTATAAACTCGATCAATTTTGAGAACTCGGAGCGCAATACAGGTTGAAACAAACGATTAACCTGCAATCTGAAACATATTGATGTCCGCGTTATTGAAAAAAGCTTAATACTTCTTTAATTACCTTACAACGCAATACAATTCGCCTTTGATGCAGTTTAATAAGCTGTTTCAAAATACAGGAGAATCTATGAAGTTTATAACGACACTTGTTTCTATACTGCTTAGCAGTGCTTTAATGGCAAACCTACACTTAGCTCCGCCTAATTTAGATATCAATGGTACTGATGGAGTTTTTGTTGATATCCTAACTGCGAATACTGTTTTGACATATGATCTTTCAAAAAGAACTGCTGTAGCTAAAACAACTCTTGAACTTACACAGCCAGTTAGTGGCAAGATCATTTTTGATTTGGTGAACGAGCCATCAAAAATACTTCTTGATGGACAGCTTGTTTCAAGCTCTACCACCTCAATGGAAGGAGTATCAACTATTCGCCATCTTGATCGTGACACCGCAGCTGGAAATCATACTCTCCTAATTACAACTGAGATTGATAAGAACATTAGTTTTTCAGCTGACTATGTTAAAAGTGCTTTTTGGATGAGTGATCTTTCTGATCGTCGTTACCTTGAGCAATATCTTCCAACAAATTTAGAATATGATCAGTATCAAT
>CAYGQW010000051.1:0-15985 GCA_964352175.1 uncultured Halobacteriovorax sp. | reverse complement strand
TTTTTCCTTAAATACTTAGGTCTTGGCCTTCAGTTTTATTCATATAAAGTTCAAATAGCATCTTTCCAACAAAGTAAGATGTGTAAACAGTAGCTGCAATTCCGATTAGCAGAGTTACAGCAAATCCTCTAATTGGACCTGTTCCAAAGTTTAAAAGACATAAGCCCGCAAGAGCCGTTGTAATGTTAGCATCGATGATGGTCCAAAAAGCTGTAGAAAAACCATTCTCAACTGACTTGTAAAAGCCAACGCCTTTTTTCATCTCTTCTCGAATTCGCTCATAAATAATGATGTTACCATCCACGGCCATACCGACAGTTAAAGCGATCCCTGCAATACCTGGCAAGGTTAATGTTGCTTCTAAACCTACTAGGCAAGCTAGAACCAACAATACGTTAATAATCAGAGTAAATACTGCGATACCACCTGAAATTCTGTAGTAGAAACACATAAACAAGAAGACGATGGCTGATCCGATAATTCCAGCAATCTCTGCACGCTTAATTGAATCAGCGCCAAGAGATGCACCAACAGTTCTTTGCTCTTCAAAATCTAGCTGAACTGGAAGTGCACCAGCTCTTAAAACAAGAGCAAGATCTCTGGCTTCTTGCATGATTTTATTAAAGCCACCTTGGCCCAAAGTAATCTGTGCACGACCGCCACCGATTCGTGTTTGAATTGTTGGAGCAGAATAAACATTACCATCAAGAATAATAGCAAGATTTCTACCAACATTATTTCCAGTTAAGTCTTCAAAAAGTTTAGCACCTTGAGGTTTAAACTCTAATGATACATAAGGTTCGTTTTTTTGCTGATCAATTAGGACGCGTGCATCTTGAAGATTTTCACCAGTAATTCTTGCAGCTGCATCAACAACGTAAGGAATTTCAGAAATAACTTCATTTGTTTGTGGATTAATTTTACGTTCAAAAGCGAGAATACTTCCTTCTGGTAAATCTTTTTTCAGAAATGTATTAAGCTCTTCTAAGTAAGAAGAGAAACGCTCACCTTTTTTAAAGACAATCCCTTCCGCCTTTGCCTTCTCAAGCCAAGCAGAAAGATTTGCAAAAGGTACTTCATTGTTAACCAGTTTAAATTCAAGCTTAGCTGTTTTACCGATCAATTCTTTAGCGCGCTCAATATCACGAACACCTGGTAACTGAACGACAATTCTATCTGTACCTTGAGAAACAATTTCAGGCTCTGTAACACCGAATTCATCAATTCTATTTCTGATAACTTCAATTGACTTACTAACTGACTGCTCTTCAATTTTTGAACGCTCAACTTTTGTAAGGGCATAAGTTAGTTCTGACCCGTTCTCATGGGTTAAACGAAGAATACTTGGAAAGTATTCACGAATTGTACTCTTAGCCTTTTCGATTGTAGTAGCATCATTAAGGACAATTGAATGAGAAGGATCTTCTGGATCTTCAAGGTTTAGTTCACCGATGCGTGAGCTTAGACCTTGATCTTTTAAAACAAATTCAATTTTACGAGCGTAGTTAGTAACTTCGTCTTTATAAACTTTATTAAAGTCGATGCCTAAAATCATATACAGGCCGCCTTGAAGATCAAGGCCTAAATTGATTTTAGATTTGACTGGATAGCCCGAGTCTTCTGCAAACTTTACAAAAGTAGGCATGATCATCATGACCGAAACAACAGTTACAATTAACAAAAACGTAAAGCGGGTCCACCAGCTTCTTTTCATGGGGTCTCCTAAACTGATACTAAAGATAAGAATTCGTAAGCCCTTGAATTATAGAGTCTCGAATAGATAACTTGCAAGCAATCGTTAGGAATTCTTTTTTATTTCTTCGCTAGATTGAGATTCAAAATTTTGTGCTGCAACGTTAGAATCGTTGACGCCTTTAGGCAGGTTTTTTTCTTCAGGAGGAACTGGATCAGGTGTATTAACCTGATCCATAAAGTCATCTTTAGCTTTTTGAAATTCGCGAATACCTTTCCCAAGTCCTCGCGCCAGCTCTGGCAGCTTCTTTGGCCCGATAAAGACCAAAGCAATAAATAAAACTAACAGTAGCTCGCCAGTGCCAAGTCCAAACATATTTGTCCTTATTAAGCTTTCTTAGGCTCAGTTTGCTCAAAAATAGTTTTAGCTAAGCCACCGATTTGAGTTCTTAAGATCTTAAACTTAACACCATTCTCGACTTCAAGAGTCACAACTTTATCAGTCATACCATGAATGGTTCCGATAATGCCGGCCTTAGTATAAATCTCATCGCCTTTAGAGAGCTGCTGAAGCATTTTTTGCTCTTCTTCAATTTTACCTTTCTGTGGACGAATCACAAGAAAATAGAAAATTGCGAAAATAACAATGAAAGGGACGAAAGACATGATCGGGTTTTGCGCAGCAGCAGTATTAGCAGCTTCTTGAGCGATTGCAGATGAAAAGAAAAAATCCATAAATTCCTCGGATAAAAAAGACTATTTATACTCTTCTGAGATGTAATCGTTATAGAACTTGGGATAAAACTCGTCAAACGAATCAGACTTAATTGCTGCTCGTGCACCTTGCGTCATTTGCAAATAAAAATGAAGATTGTGATAACTTATCATTTGCCCTGCCAAATACTCACCCACTCTAAACAAATGGTGAACATAAGCTCTAGTGTAGGTAGCACAAACTTTACATGAACAGTCAGGGTCTGGTGCTAGTTGATCCTCTCTAAAACGCTCTTTTTTAATATTTAGAGGGCCTTTCTTAGTTAAGAACTGACCGTTTCTGGCGTTTCTAGTCGGTAAAACACAGTCAAACATATCAAGACCCTGCTTAATGCCATGAAGGACATCAAGAGGTTTACCAACACCCATAAGATAACGTGGTTTTAATTCAGGCATCTGCGAAACAAAGTCTTCTAAAAAGCCGCGCATCTCTTCGTTTTTCTCGCCAACAGACAGACCGCCTATAGCGAGACCAGGAAAATTCATCTCTTCCAGTTGCTGCATACATTCAAGACGAAGATCTTGATGGAGACCTCCTTGAACAATGCCAAAGAGATTTTGATGTTGTTGTAATTCAACCGACTGACAACGTTTGGCCCAACGAAGAGTTAACTCCATACTGGTTTTAAGTTGTTCTTTTGTTGCCGGCAAGGCCGGACATTCGTCAAACGCCATGACGATATCAGAGCCGAGGGCGCGTTGAATCTGCATAGAAACTTCTGGCGAAATCATATGAGAGCTGCCATCAATATGAGATTTAAAGCGCACTCCTTCTTCGGTTAGCTTATTCATGGCGGCCAGTGAGAAAACTTGAAATCCTCCGCTGTCAGTAAGGATTGGTCGATCCCACGCCATAAATTTATGAAGTCCACCAAGACGCTCGACTAGCTCGTGCCCAGGTCTTAGATATAAATGATAAGTATTCCCCAGAATAATCTGAGCATTCATCTGTCTAAGTTCTTCTTGCCATAAAGTCTTAACTGAAGCGCGAGTTCCCACAGGCATAAAGATCGGTGTTTCTATATCACCATGTGCAGTGTGAATAACGCCTGCACGAGCTTTTCCACTGGTAGCTTGTAATTCAAAAAAACTCACATTCAACCTTTTCGTAAAATTAACATGGCATCGCCATAGGAGAAAAAACGATAACGCTGTTTTACCGCTTCTTGATAAAGACTTAAAGTTTTTTCCCGCCCTATAATTGCTGAAACCAGCATAATTAGGCTTGAACCTGGCAAGTGAAAATTAGTTAAAAGCCCATCAATACTTCGAACTTCTTTGCCTGGGTGAAGAAAAATATTAGTGTTATGCCATTTTTCAGCTTCAAGCTTAAAAGCTTGATCACTCCAGCCACTTTCAAGCGCTCTTAGTGATGTCGTCCCGACTGCAATTCTTTTTTCAGAATTATTGATCAACTCAATATCATTTTTCGAAATACAAAAACTTTCATGGTGCATTTGATGGTCTGTTATAACGTCACTCTTAACAGGAGCAAAGGTTCCCATACCTACATGCAAAGCAAGCTCAGCGCGCTTGATTCCTTTTGACTCAAGTTGGCTAAAAATCTTTGGCGTAAAATGAAGTCCTGCTGTCGGAGCAGCAACACTACCAACTTCTTTGGCATAGACTGTCTGGTAGTCCTCTAAATCTTTTTCATCACTCTCCCCACCTCTGATATAGGGGGGAATTGGAATTTTTCCATAAGTACTTAGTAGTTTACTTATATTCGTTGTAACAATGATCTCAAAAGTTCCATCTTTAAATGCTTTGGTGATTAAGGCTGTTGATTGGTCTGGAAAAATAATCGGCATACCGACAGGCTTTTTTGAAGAACTTTTAATTAAGACATGAAAAAGAGCGTTTACACTTTCACTTTGTAAGAAGAAAACTTCAAGTGATCCACCTGTTTCTTTTTTGGCCTTAATACGACATGGAAAAACCTTGGAGCGATTAAAAATCATGGTTGTCTGAGGTGGTATAAAATGATCAAGCTTTCTAAAGTCAGTATGAATAACTTTATCGCTTGTCTCATCATAGACCAGTAATCTTGAACCATCCCTGCCTGCAACCGGTCTAGAGGCAATTAACTCAGGTGGGAGATCATATTGATAAGCTTCGAGCTTTAAATCTAATTGTGTGTGTGTCATCATCTTTGTATGAATCTAAAAATTAAAAATTTGATAGCTTTACTTACGCTTTTTGCCACAGTGTGGCAAGCATCTGCCGCTGATTGGGGTACACGCCTTCAAATGGAACAAGAGTGGTTGGTGCAGAGTTTAACTCCGCCAAAAGAGGTCAGCATAACTGCAGAAGAAATTATAGAGGATTCAATTTCAACCGGCCAAGCTGCTGTGCAAAAAGAAGAAATTAAGCCAGCCAAAGCAACTCTGACTAATCCTTGGGATCTTCGTGGCCAGCAAGCGACTGAATTCATCCCAAGTCGAAAAAGATCTCGTTAATTAAAAATTGAAAATGCCAGAACAGGATCAATCTTTTTAATCAAGTCTTCCAGTGTAGCTACAAACTGATCAAGCCATTCTTTGACAGCTGCAAACACAGCATAAGAAGTTACCATCCCAAGTAGTGTTTTAAGTATCACTTCTAGTTGTTGCATCATTGGCTCAAGCCCGAGTCTCTTGAAAAGAGCATCAAACAAACCGCTGGCTTCTAGAACATCTTTTCCGTCATTAGTCACAACATAGAGTGGATTTTTATTTTTTTCACTGGACATCCCAATTATCGATGAGCTCTGCCATCTGATTAAATTGATTTTGCAAACCGACAAACTCTTTGGCGTTATAGTCAAAAACTGATTTTCTAGCTGCTTGTGTTTTAACTAATTGTGCGCGGTTAAAAAACGGCGCTAAAACATTCTTAGCTCCTACATCATTAGCAATAAGAGCAAGGTCTTCTTCTTCTTGTTTACGGCGAATATCAACCAGGTTTGGAACGTGGGCCAAAACTTTTGGAGCTTTTACAACACCCATATCATCGATATCTGCCAGTACTTCATTTAAGTGCGCTAGACCCTTTCTTGAAAACTCATCTGGTCTAAATGGCACAATCACTCCACTTGAAGCGCAAAGACCATTAACCACTAAAACCCCCAAAGTTGGAGGGCAATCAATAACAATGAAATCATAACGCTCTAAAAGACCATTTTTTTCTAAAAACTTTTTAAGAATCAGCTGGCGAGGAAAATTCACTCCAGCAACCGTTAACTCAAAGCCAGAAAGCTCTTGCCCGGCAGGCAGAAGATCAACTTCACCTTGAACCAAAACGTCTTGCATCATGGCCGGCACATGAAGAGCCTTAAGCTCACGAACTGAATTAATCATTAGATGGTGAATATGATATGGCTTAGCTTCACTTGTCTCAAAACCAAATAGTAAAGACAGGTTTGCTTGTGGATCAAGATCGATGGCCAAAACTTTTTTTCCAAGCTTTGCTAGTGCGTGAGCACAGTTAAACGCCATAGTAGTTTTTCCAACTCCACCTTTTTGATTGATAAAAGCCACAATCTTATTTTGCGATTGAGTTGAATCAGAAACTGGTTGAGTAAAACGATCAAGAAAACCCATTTAAAGCTCCATCTTTAAGAGTCAGCAGATCATAGCAAATTATTTATGATTATTAAAAGGATTATGGATCGTAAGCACTTGTATCAATCGGCGAAATACATCTAAACCCGACATCTACGGCCGTAGTTGTTATACCATTGAGCTTAAAACTATAGAGACCAGCTGCTGAACCATCAGAGAAGTCACCTGCAACAGTCATAGCTGTGTTATCAGCACCTGCTGGTAGATTCGCTATATTGAAGTCAACAGTATCGCTATGTAGCTGTGATGAAGTAATACCGGAAGACTGTCCAATGACTTTGGCCCAACTAGTAATCGTGCCAACCTGCTGACCTGCTAGTGGATGTCCAGCTGGGTAGACAGCACTATTAATTGAGTCTGTTGTATTATCATCAAAGTCTCTATGAACAGGAAGTCCCATTGGGATAAAGAATCGTCCGGCATCATTAAATTTATTTTCTAGTGCCCATGAGGTAAGGTTTCCATCGCAGTCATCATCAGCATCGGTGTCATTACAAGGACCGATAGGACTTACGCTTGTCCCAGCTGAACCCCAAGCAGTTGGAGCATTAACTGGATTACCAATATCTACACTATAACGATTAGCTCCGCTTAAAACTGATCCAGCACTTGAGGTACTAAAGTCAGTTGAGGTGGCTCCAGCAACTAATTCTGGAGCAGTGGTTTGCAATGTATCAAGCACCCATTCAGCAACGTTACCAACGGCATCTTGAACTCCAGCAAAACTTTGACAAGAAGCTGTAACTGTTGAGCCAGTTGCAACGGATCTGATTCCCGAAGAGTCTGTGCCAGGTAATGAATATAAAGACGAACTGTCAGGTGTCTCAGTATCTGCATAGCCAGTTAAACCACTGGCATTTGATGAATTACATTTAGCCGATGAGTTTAACGACAGACCCGTTTCAAGACTTGTAATACTTGCATCAGTTAGAGATTGTGTGTCCCATTGGGTGTATGCCATTTGTTGTTTTCTTGATGGTAAGATTTTTTGTAATGCTGCACCAGTATATCCAGTTGGCGTTACGAACGTATTATCTGCGTCTGCACAAAATGCTACCGCATCAGAGTGATCGACAAAAACAAGCGGAGCATACTCAGACTTTGTATAATTGCCAGCTACAGCTGCTGAAATACCAGCAGATGGATCATATTCTACCCAGACACCTACACCTGTATTTCCAAAACACTTACCAGTTGATCTTGAATAAAAAATTGATCCAAGCGTCGTAGTCATATCAATGCCATTAGGAGTGGCAATATCTGAAACGCAATGGCCATCAGTTGTACTGTCACAAACTCCTATTGAGTAAGGACAACCTGCTTCATAACGATCAACGATCAGATCATTTCCAATATCATAATATCCAGGACTAACACTTGAGTCACCAGGTCCAACATAAGGACAACGGTTTTCATTAGTTTTATCACTTGGACTCAAGAGTTTGGCGCACATTAATTTATTAGCAATTCGACGACTCATAAAAGTCGCATTATTTGAAGGAACCACAACTCTAGCTTGTGCATAAGACTCTACAGGTTTCGTTGGAATTGAATTAACCACCGGTCTAACTTCATAGTAATAAGCAAAATTGGGAGCTGGAGGAAGCCATGAGTTGGTTGCATTATCTGTATAGGTAGTCGTTCCAAGCGGGACGATTACTCTATTAATTGGGAAGTCATAATCAAACTCTTCTCCAGCAACACGGCGAAAAACCCAATAGCCGGAAATTGATCCGGTCCCAGATAAAGTAAAGTTCTCCCAAGAAATTGTCGCTGAACCAGGAGCATCAATCGCAGTCCAGTCAGCTGCGCTTAAATTTACAGTTGATGTAGAAACATAACATTGACCATCTCCTGCATTATCATCTAAATCGAAGTAATAATGCCCTAGTCCAGATGCACCTGTTGCTGGAACACCGTTACCAATACATGAAGCACCATCGCCAGAACATTTTGACTCAAATGCTGTTGGCGTTGCCGGACATACATTTGTCGTTAGAGCAAACCAATCGGCTCCATCATGATGATAACAAGTATTAGTTCCAGTTGCTAAGTAGATAGCGCCTAAGGCACCACCGTTGGTTGCTACAGTTGGAGCTGCCGTACCTGTACAGGCCGAGCCATTACATTGATCGCGGCTATAAGAACAAACACTGGTAACTGACTTTACTTCACCGTATTTATTAATTGTTGGCCCTGCAGCGCGAATAACTTTCCAATCATTATGTTTAATTGAAACTGGGTTCACCGTTACATCAAAGCTAACTCTAGTCGTTATTGGAGGTGCCCCTGTGTGCGTAATATCAAAAGAGATGGTTGAAGTACCAGCGGTTGTACCGGTAGGTGTAATTTTAATTAGTCCTTCATTTAAATCTGAACTAGTTGCAACAGCATCCCAAGCGTAAGTATTAACACCATCTGCCCTCGCCGTTATTGGTGGCTCACTTCCATTATTAGAAAATAAAACATTATTAGGTTGAATCAAAATCGAATTAGATGATGTAAGCCCCGAAATTGTTACACTCAGAGCATCTTCTGGCCCTGTACCACCTTCATCAATAAACAGTCTTCTAATATATAAAATATCTTTTTCATTAATTGATTTATTAGAAATAATCGAGTTTCCACCCTCAGTTGTAGTGGAGGGAGTAATATTAATAGTGGTTACACCATTTAGAAGAGAAGTAGTCGCTGAAAGCTGAGCAACATTGGTTAGTGCAACATTTCCATAAAATGTAATGGTCAGAGACGTTCCAATTGTTCCAGTCACGCTCACATTAGTTAAACTTAAACCACCACCAAGGGCTTCAAGCGCAGCTTTTACATCAGCTGCTGTCGCATCAAAGTCGATGTTAGTAGTCGTTAAAGCTCCATACGTAAGAGTAAAATCGCCTGAAGTTGGAACTCCGGTGAAACTTAAAAGTTGTACTTCATTTTGACCATTGGCCGTCCAATTCGCAGAGCCTGTGCCAGTTGACTTCCAACAAGTAGCAGTCGATGAATCATACCAAAATACTGGATTAGCAGTTGTATGACTCGCCGGAGCTAGAACATTTAGAGGACTACTAGTACCAGTACAGCCAGCAAGACCACACTCCGGTGAATCTAAAAATCTAGAATACTGACAAGCTACAGGCGCATCATCGACAGAATTAATAGTTACTGTGGTCGAACTTGTAACACTACCACCACTGGCATCTGAGATTGTATAATTGAGAGTGATAGTTCCAAAGACATTACCATCATCTCCATCAAGTGCAATCGTACAGTCTAGAACTGAAGTTCCACCCATACAACCAGTAATATTAAATGGCACTGTATCCAAAGTATCATTTGTAAGTGCAACAGCAGCAGAAGTACTACTATTTAAAGTCCATGCAACAGTATTGAGAGTATAAGTTAATGTTTCCTTTGTTACAGCAGCTGGAGTGGGATCAACTGTTTCGCCAGGTAAGATAGTAAACTGATAAGGATATCCTGCAGCACTACTGGCAAAAGCTGTTGGGCTTTCGTCAAAAGGTGTAGCGGCACTTGCTGTACCAGTATAAGTAAAGTTTGGAACAGTCGCTGTGGCCGTTGGATCATCATTCTTCGCCGTAACAGTAAAGTTTACCGTAAACGGAGTTGTTGTTGCGCCACTAGCATCAGCAAAGGCCAAGGTAAAAGTGCCTGCTGTACCATTATTATTTAAGTGTGCCCCACCAGGCGTCCAGCGCAGCACACAGCTACCGACACCAGTAGATTGAACTGCTAAAGTTCCGATTGTGACAGAACTTACGATGGCACAAGATGTATAAAGAGCCGGATTGTTCGCACTTGAAGTATCTTCAACGTCAACGAAGGTATGTGTAATACCCGTAACTCCAGCAATAGCTCCACTGTTTGTAATTTCAAAGTCTAAAACACCACCGCCAACAATCGCCGTCGGGTCCTGAGGTGTAGTATTAATACCATCTTCAGGCACTGTGATCGTACAAGGAGTAGAACTACAAACAGCAGTTGGGCCATCATTAACAGAAGTCACAGTGATCGTAACTGCTACGGTATTAGTTGAATTGCCCCAACCATCATTACCCCGATATACAAAGTCATATGTACCATAAAAATTCGCTTCAGGAACGATGTCACAGTCGAGATCATTCACAGCAGAACTATTAAGACCCATACAATTTTTGATCACATCAGTTAAGCTAGCCGTTGAGGCCGGAGAGCCAACACCAGCCGTCGCAGTAAAACTAAAAATCTGATAGGTAAAGGCAGATGGACAATTAGCATTAGGCAGATCATTAATACCGGCGTTACAGTCAACATCACTTACTGCTGGCAAGGTCGACAAATTTAAGGTTGTATCTTCAGCAGTAGTATCTGCCACTACAGTAGTTCCAAACACAGGAAGATCATTTGAATTGGTCATCGAAATTGCAATTGTCTTAGCCAGTGAAGCACCATCAATTGGATCACTCACGGTATAAGTTAAACTTGTTAATCTCGAGTGATCTGCATTTGGGATAACAGTTGCAAAGCAAAATCCACCTGAACAATTACAACTTGGTACCGAGCCAAAAGTGATGGTGTCATAGCCAACTATAGAACATGAAGTCGCTAGATCTCCATCAATATCTGTATAATTTAAAATAATTGAAGAGCCTAAAGAATCTTCTGCAATTGTTGCAGTTGTAGTCGTCCCTACTGGAACCTCACGAGATGGAGCAGTAGCACCTTGAGAAGATGCCACACATTTTCTAGAAACTTTATCAAAAGTTTGATTGCTTCCACAGTCGGCCGCTTTACTAGCACCTTTATCAGCAACACATCCCACCAAAATTAATGGCGTTATGATTAAACAGAAAATAGATTGCCTAAGGCCTAACTTCATCGTCTTTAGTTCCTCTTTCTCCATTGGCTTATCGGGAAAACGGCGTAAGCCTTTAAAGAGAAGTGCCGAAAAATAAAGGGTTACCCTATTTTCTCAGGTCATTGAGTTGAAATGGGATTAGAAGATAGAAGTGGATTAATATTAGTAACTTAGAACGAAATTTTAACAATATTTGTTTACAGGGGGTTTTATAAAACAGCCAATAATTAGACGCATTTAATCGGTTATAAGCGAAATAATCCCCTGCTTGTTTAAAGTAATAGATCTCTTTAAACTTAAGTTAATGCGTAATTTATTGCTTCTCATTTTTATGACTATCAGTGCATTTAGTGTTTGTGCTAAAGAAGAGCTTCTCATCATCCAAAGTGTTAGTAACACACAAAAAACATTTGTCATTAGAAAAGGAAAAGCAGAAGGCGTTCTGGTTAATCAAGAATCTCTTTTTACCTCTGAAAAATTCTCATTATCTGCCAGAGTTATTGAGGTAACTCGAGACTATTCCCTGTGGCAAATCTCAGATACGAGGGCAACAGTTCCTTTTCAAAAAGGTGAAACTGTCAATTATACTAATACGATTGAAAATCTTTATACTGAAATACCTCTACTTCGATTTGATCCAAAAGAGCTAGCTAAAGAAGCCAGAGAGAAAAATAAAATTGCTGAGCTTAGACCTGAAAATTGGCTTCTACGTGGAAATCTTAGTTACACCCTAGCTGAATCCGTTACCGACACTTCAGGTAATCTTGATAGCTCCAGAAGCGGAATCAACCTTGAAGCACAAAAACTTTGGAGCTTAACTCCAAAGATGAGTATCGGCGCAGGCTTGCGCTATGATCAGGAAAATACATCAATCGCCGATCCAAACGTTGATATTCCAACCACTAGAGTTTTTATCACAGGTGATTATATTTATCACTTCGATTATATCGGAGAAACCAGAGATCATATCTATATGGCCTTAGGTATTGGGCTTGGACAGTCCTCTACCGATGTTGACGGCACAGTCTCATCTGGCTTGGCCACTCTCCTTCCATCAGTCAGATTAGGCTATCAAATGGCGCTCTCGTCTGGAATATCAATGGTAGTTGAAACGGTAGCAGAAGCAATTAGTGCTAATGAATCCTTCGAAGATGGAACGACCCAAAAAACAAATCTAGTTAATGCAAAATTAGCCATTGGTCTTAAGTTTTAATTTTCTGAACTAACTGCATCCACATTATAAATAGCTTCCAACCTCTGTCTGACCATATAGTTTAGTAAAAAGGCCATGCAACTTGGAGTGAAGTTACCGCCACCCAAAGAGTCATCTTCTTGCCCCTCCATGGCACGAAATAGAGTTGTCGAGTCAGCAATAGTAATAACTTTAGGTAGAACCCCTTTCTCTTTAGCTTCTTGTAATCTTTCAAAAAATGAATCCATGCGAGCTTTAATAGCGTTCATTTCAGTTGATAGGACCTCAGTATTGGGATCTAATTCATTAAATGATCCGTGACTAGATTCATGTCTATCGCCGCCTCGATCAAGACTCTGTGTACGCCCAAAGGAGACTGGCTCTGCAATTGGATTACTAGTATCTCCATTAGAAACAAATGCGTCTAAATCAATATCTAGAATAAAGCCATCACTCTGGGCCGAAGCCGGTAGATAGGCTGAAAAATCTCTTAATTCTGATGTTGCCTGGCTATCAAGATTTGTTTCACCTGGAATATTTGTTCTTGTTTCTCTTGAAAGTGGTGAAACCGCCAAATCAAAAGTAATTCCAGATGGACGTGTCCAATCACTATCAAGTTTTGGATCATATGTTCCTATCGGTGACTCATAGTTTCGGTCACGATATTGATCTAAAATTCCAAGACTATTTTCCGGATCAACTTCTGCCGAATTAATTCGAGGATCAAGTACCCTTTCGATTTCTCTATCATCAAAAATTGTTTCGTTAATACTGATATTAAGTGGAATCACCCTACCATTTGAGTCGAATCGAGTGCTTTCTTTTAGTCTTGGATTCCAAGGCGGTAAAACCATTGTAGTCGAACGCGTAATACCGCTAACCGCAGCTGCAACTAAGGGTTGAGCAATATCGTGGACATTTTGACGTGTGCTTTGATTGATGACATTGACGATTTCTTCAAATGGTCTTGTTCTAGCAAAATTTAGAAGAGAGTCCTTATGCTCTTGAGAATAAGGCGACTCCTGAATAGATTGAGTAATATAATTCACTAAACCTGCACGGTCTTGTCTGTCGGCAAAGCCAAGTACTTGAGGAAAATGTCTAAAGCCTAAAGCATCAACACCTGAACCAGTGGAGTGAGCGTGGACATGGCCTAGATCAGTATGTGTATCGACATGAAGTAAAGCCAAGCCTTGTGGGGGAATACGTCCAGTTCTTTGTTCTTGTGACCAATAATAATATGAAGAATTGTGTGGATTAACATTATAAAGTGGAACCTCGTCTTCATTAGCTAGCTCGGGATTTTTATCATTTAAGTCATCATAAAAGGTTGACCACATTGAGTAAGTTTGGCGAAGAACATTACAATCTTCTTCACTTAAATTATTATTTTGTGCTTTATTCCAAAATGTATCAAAAATGGAGTCGAATGTTGATTTAACAAAATTTGAGTCTTTACTAACTCCTGTAGAACCCGAATTAACATCAAAGCAGCTTGAGATTTGTTCAAGTCTTGAAAGTAGATTTCTATTTTTTGAAAATTTATCACCTATGGCAGCCATATCTGCTCGAAGATCACTTTGAAAAGAACAAAGACTTACTTGCCTCATAACGACTTGAAGTTGATCGAGTTTTCGAGTTCCGACTGCAATTAATGAGCTCACAGATGGATCGGTTGCAGCATTTACTCTTGTAATATTAATTCTTGCTTGCAGATTATTAATCTTCGTTCGAATATTTCGTCGACCTAAAGCTGAGGAAGTCTCACTCGCTTCACAAGTAGTAAACTCTGGAACAGAGACACCTTGAAGGTACTCAGAAGAGAGTGCTACATCCTCTACAAGCTGCTCTGATTCCTCCATATATAACTGATCAGTGAGAACAGCTTGTGCGTACACAAAAGAGTAAGATAGTAATAAATTAAAAAGTGAATATTTAATTAGTAGCGACACAATAACCTCACCTTAGTTATTGTATCGGCTAAATGCTTTAAATCGCTTAGAAAAAGCTAACTATTTGAAATTAGAAAGAGCTGTAAATAAATGGCTGCCAAATTTTTAATACAGACCAATTTCTTTAAGCCTTTGAGTTAGAAAATCCCCTGCCGTAATTGGTGGATATTTTGCACCAGTTCCTGCACATGAAGAAAGACATGTCAGATCGGCATTACTATGAGGATGCACAAAGAACGGCATTGAATATCGAGCAGAACCGTCATTATCTGGATTAATCACTCTGTGAGTCGTTGAAGGCAAGATATCGTTTGTTAAGCGGCTCATCATATCGCCGGTATCAACAACAATTTGACCAGGCTTTGAATCAACATCAAGCCATGTGCCATCGTGATCTAAAAGTTGCAGACCAGAAGCAGTTGCACCAACAAGCATTGTGATTAAATTGATATCTTCGTGAGCAGCGGCTCTAATTGCATTTTTGGTATCCTGACCTTTTGTTGGAGGATAATGAATAACTCTTAAAATAGAGTTACCGTCATCAACCATTTCTTTAAAGAAATTTTCAGGCACATCAAGACCACGTCCAATTGCTTGAAGAAGTGCAACGCTTGAAGCGTCCATGGCCGAATAAAGCTCTAAGAAGATTTTTTTAAATTCTTTAATCTCACTAGGCCATTCATTTTCTGGATAGACGCCTTTATATTGAGATGTGGCAAGCAGTTCACGACCAACATGCCAAAACTCTTTCAGATCTGGAGTCTTACTATCTTTAGCGTGTTCTGTTTTAAATGGAGTATAGCCACGCTGGCGTCCATTGGCGGCTTGGTGATATTTGTTTTTTACATCAAATGGTAAAGCAAAAAACTCTTGCACCATTTCGTAAGCCTTATCAACTTTATCTTGGGCGACTGTATGATCAGTAAGAGTGATAAAGCCATAATCTTTAAGTCCACTTGTAATCTGATCAACAAACTTAACTTGATCAGTCGATGAACCGTTGACGTAGCTTAAAAGACTTAATTCAGGAACCTGACGCATATAAAACCCCTCAAAATGGAATATGCATGTTTTTCCTAAGTTTCAAGGATTACGTCAAGGCTAGCTAGCTATCTAGAAAAAAGATACATGGTCTAATTACAGGGAGTTACACGGAAAATGAGTAAAATCAGCTTATTTGAACAGAAGTGAGCCCACTCTAACTAGGTCTGAGCCCTCTTTTAATGCAATCTTATAGTCGTCACTCATACCCATCGAAAGCTTAACGTCGTCTAGATTCAAGTCTTGCTTTAGCTTGTCTGCAAAAGATTTTAGAAGTTTGAAACATCTTTTTGCCTCTTCACCCTTATCTTCAGTTCTATGAGTCCCCATGGTCATTAGCCCTTCAAAGAGAAATGAAGTAGAGGAAAGTTTTAATAAATTAGTCACTGCTTTCTTAACTGATTCGTAATCTTCAAACCCACCTTTCTCTTTTTCACCACTTGTGTTGACTTGAAAGTATAGTGAAATAGGAGAAAGAAGATCATCTTTATGTTTTAGAATCTCTCTAAGTAGTTTTTCAGAATCGACAGAATGAATGGCATAGAGTCCATGAATTTTTAAAAGCTTTGAAACCTTATTCGTTTGTAGGTGGCCTATAAAATGCCATCTAACATCGTCTCTATCTTCAGCGCGAAATGCCTTAGCTTTAGTCTCTAAGTCTGGTACTCGATTTTCGCCAAAATCTCTATGACCAATATCATAAGCGACGTTGATCTCTCGAAGATCAGAATATTTTGTAACTGCAACTAAAGTCGCTTCACCAATTTCCTTAGAAATATTTTCGAAGCGTTTCGCTAGTTGATCAATTTGAATCATTTTTACTTCTTTTTGGTAAACTTTACCTTGGCTTGGACATCGATATCGTAATTTTCAAGAA
>CAYGQW010000050.1:0-16133 GCA_964352175.1 uncultured Halobacteriovorax sp. | reverse complement strand
TCATTTAAATAACCCTGTCTCCGTGCTGAAGAAGCTTAAAGCAATGTTAAATCCAGGTGGCCAAATTGCGATCGTTGATTTGATGAGTGAAGATGGAAGTTTTCATCCCGACAATGAGGGGATGGGAGTTAAGCACTTTGGTTTTTCTAAAGACGAATTCGACAAATGGGCGATCGATCTTAAGATGAAGTGTAACTATTCAAATATCAATGTTATCCATAAAAATGATCGAGATTACCCGCAATTCTTAGCTATTTTAAATTAATATGATCTATTTAACTGAGACAACTCTTCTAAGAAACTTTGATCTAGATGGCTTCTTCGTAGGATGGCCAAACCCTCCTTCTACCGAAGTTCTTCTAAAACTATTAGAGTCTAGTTATAGAGTCGTTGTTGCAGTTGAAGATCATAAGCTCGTGGGCTTTATAACTGCTATCTCCGATGGAGTCTTAAGCGCATATATTCCTTTTTTAGAAGTTCTTCCCAATTATCAGTCGAAAGGTATTGGAAAAGTGCTTGTTTCAAAAATGAAAGAGCAGTTAAGTCATTTATATATGGTCGATCTGCTTTGTGATCAAGCCTTGGTTTCCTATTATGAGAAGCTAGGTATGATGTCAGCTTCAGGAGCAATGATAAGAAACTATTCAAAACAAAATGGAGTTTAATATGACTTATAAAGATATAATAAGTTTTTGGTTCACTGAACTCACTCCCAAAGATTGGTACAAAAAAGACGAGAGTCTAGATAGTCTAATCAAAGATCGTTTTTTGGATCTATACCATCATGCCTGTAAAAGGGAGTTATGGCAGTGGAGAGAAACTGTCGAAGGGCGACTGGCTGAAATTATAGTCCTTGATCAATTCTCAAGGAATATGTTTCGAGATCAAGCAGAAGCTTTCAAATATGATCACGTTGCAGTTATTTTGGCACAAGAGGCGAGCATGCTTTCTCAAACTCATTCTTTAGAGGCTACAAAGCGTGCCTTTATATTCATGCCACTTATGCATAGTGAGTCAGCAAAAGTGCATGAACTAGCGGTAAAAATGTTCTCTGCCGAAGGGTTGGAGAATAGTTTAAAATTTGAGTTAAAGCATAAAGCTATCATCGATAGGTTTGGTCGCTATCCTCACCGAAATAAAATTCTGAGTAGATTATCGACCTCAGAGGAAGTAGAATTCCTCAAAGGGCCTGGCTCTTCTTTTTAGTTTAAAGTAAACGTACAGTTTTCAAGTTTTAATGATACTTTGCTATAATTAAAGCCAAAGCCATCACCAATAGCATTGAACCCTTTTAGTCTGCTCATGAACTTTGCTTCATTAGTTATCTTGTTAAGCTCAAACTCAATTTTATAAACTCCTGCTTTATATTTAACTTGAAAATCTTTTTCGTCATTTTTTTGTATCGTAGAGGAATTAAGAGGAAAGACTTTGAGTCCTTCAAATTTTTTTTTAAGTGGAACTGTTTGGTTAAGATCATTTCTACGTTCGACCCATTGGTTTTGCTCGAACTTTCCAGTGATAATATTTTGATACTTCCAAAAAATAATTTGTTCCCTAGAGTTTTTAATATCACAGCTTCCATTATCGATTCTTTGATAACTTGCTTCAGCTTCAAACATTGTAAATATTGCAATTAAAACGAAGATCATTTTTTTCATAATTAATCCTATTTAGAATTCCTGTTTAAGTTAATAAATACTAAAAATTTAAATATTGATAGGAGAGAATTATAGAACGTTTTAATTAAGTTATTGGATTTTCATAGAAATCATTATTCAACTGACAGATTTCGTGGAAAAGTGTCAAAGGCTTTTTGAATAGAATAAGAGATATTTATCCAAGTATATTTTCTTTATAGATAAAGCTTATTTTCTACCAAAATCTTAGAATAAAATGGACTGTCATTAATTTTATTTGCTGTTAGACTATATAATATAAAGATTCCAAAGGATATCGAATGTTTAACTTCGCTCACAGCTATACGATTTTTATACCAGCACTTTTTATGGTACTTCTTACCTTTTTAGTCCTAGGCTATATGTTTTATGTTCGTGTTGATTTTTTGAAGACCGGTAAGGCAAGTCTTGGAAGCTTTGCCACTAGAGCTTCGACATCAGCTGCGACTAAAGACATTGCCAGTTCGGCCGATAACTTTATGAACCTTTTTGAAGTTCCAGTCTTATTTTATTTTTTAACCATTCTTATCTATCTAACGAACTTGTCTGATCATCTTTATCTAGGCTTAATGTCTGCCTATGTTGTTTTTAGATGCATTCATTCTTTTGTTCAATGCACTTACAATAACGTGAATCATCGCTTTTATGCTTATGCTTCAAGTGTGTTTGTACTTCTATTTGTTTTTCTTAGATTGACTTGGCAAATTACACTTAAGTAATGCATTTATTTAGTAAATCATAGTATTCTGTTTGGCAGTGCAGTATATTTTTTACTAGTCTTTGGAGTTCAAAACTGTCTAAGATATTTTTTTCATCAACCTATTGGTTAAAATTGTTTAAGTCTTTATTAATTATATTATCGTCATTTATATTTACACTTGAAATTTCAAGTGCAGTTTTGCACGATCATGCGTCTCATGAATCGCTTAAAGATAATTGTACTGTTTGTTCTGTTGTAAACCAGTCAACTAATGTTCTCGTTGATAGTGATTTACTACCAGATCTTATAAAACCTACTTTTATTGGCATTGAATACATAATCGCAGCAAATATTCAGCTCTTTTTTAGTTTTCGTTTTTTCTTACCACAGTCTCAGGCCCCTCCAGTTTCATAGACTTCTTTTATTATTTTTAATTTCTTAATTTTATGGAGTTTCTATGAAACATTTACGCGTAGTATTTGTCTTTTTAATTATTTTTACTTTTTCTGCTTCAAGCTTCGCTCAATCTCTTAGTCCCACTTCAAGAGGTAATTCTTTTAACCCTGCCATTGGGTTGAATGCTCTAACCTTATTTAAGAATACATCCCGCGGTAATAATGACGATGGCTTTGAGTTGCAAGAAGTCGAGCTACAACTTAGCTCAGATGTGGATGCTTATTTTAGAGCGGAGGCTCGTCTTGCTCTTCACCCAGAAGAGTCAACTACTGGGCATAGCCATGAGTTTGCCTTTGAACCTGAAGAAGTTTTCGTAGAAACAATTGCAATTCCATACGTAACAATTAGGGCCGGAAAGTTTTACGCAAATTTTGGAAAATATAATATTATACATACGCATGCACTACCTTTTGTTTATCGCTCTCAATTGCAACAAACTATGTTTGGTGACGAAGGTCTTAGTGAAAACGGTTTAAGAGCAACATCGTTGGTCCCAATTCCTTGGTATAGTGAGGTAAGTTTTCATATAATGCAGCCGACAAACTCAACAGTCTTTACAGATGCTCACCGATCATTAGCCTACTTACTTAAATGGAATAATTTGTGGGATTTAAGCGAAAGTTTAACTTTTGAATTTGGATCTTCTGCTTTAACACATTCAACTCATGATCATTCTACTAATGACGAAAATAAAACGGCTATGTATGGAGCTGATTTTACATTTAAATGGCGACCGGTAAAGAATGGAAACTCTTCGTCTTTAATGTGGTCAACGGAGTTCATTCATAAAGATCGTAGTGGCAGTGATAATCTCAAAAACAGCGGAGTAACAACTTTTGTCAGATATCAGTTGAATCGTCGATGGTTTACTCAACTTCAATATGAGCATTTAGGAATAGGGCAAAATTTAGGTAAAGATCTTAATGCTTATACGGGGTTAATTGCATTTGTGCCAACTGAGTTTTCAGCTATTAGACTTCAATACGATAGTATCCACGATGGAGAACCTAAACCAAACCAAAGATTAATCCTTCAGTTAAATATTAGTATTGGTGCTCACCCAGCCCATATGTACTGAGTATAAAATGAAATTATTATTCTCAATATTATTGCTTTTTATTAGTAGTGCTTGCTTTGCGAAGTTATCCATCATGACAACTACAACTAATTTGGCATCAGTTGCAAAAATTATTGGTGGAAATAAAGTCATCGTTGAAAGTCTTTGTAAGGGAACGCAAGATCCACATTTTCTTGAAGCCAAGCCTAGTTATACGTTTAAGTTATCTAAGGCCGACCTGCTTATAAGTATTGGTGCTGACCTTGAAGTTGGATGGCTTCCCCTTGTTATACGGGGGAGTCATAATCCAAAGCTTCGCGAGGGACAAATTGGACATTTAGTCGCATCTGCTGGTTTAGATTTAATCGAGAAAAGCGCAGGTGGGTTAACAAGGAGTGATGGAGACGTACACCCCGATGGAAACCCACACTTTATGCTAAGTCCTAAAATGGCTCTTTTGGTGGCAACCGCCATTGCGCAACGGTTTACTGATATTGATGAAAGCAATAAAGCATACTATCAAGAAAATTTAGCAACATTCAGGTTAAAGATAAATGAGTTGATAAAGGTATGGAGTAAAAAGATTCAGCCTGGAGTTAAAGTTATAACTCATCATCGGACACTTTCATATTTTTTCAAAGACTTTGCTGTAGATAATGTAGATTACCTCGAACCCAAACCAGGAATTCCTCCAACAAGCTCTCATATTATTTCTCTAATTAAAAAAGTTAAAGAACAAAAAATAAGGAAAATTCTTTTAGAGAACTATTTTGATGACTCTGTTGCAAAGAGAGTTAAGCATGAGGTCACAAACCTTACTGTTTACACTGTGCCTGTCGCCGTCGATGGTGAAAAATCAATTGACGACATTCTTCAACTCTTTTTAAGACTTTTAAAAGTACTGGAGTCTTGATATGGAGGCTATTAACTTTCTTTTGGCACCCTTTGCTATGTGCTTAATTCTTGTTGGGATTCATTGCTATTTTGGTTTGCATGTCTTGCGAAGGGGCATTATCTTTATAGACCTATCACTTGCTCAAGTTGCTAGTCTTGGCTCCAGCGTTGCTCTACTTTTTCACTTTGAGCATGAAAGCCTCGGGTCTTACTTTATCTCTCTTAGTTTTACACTTTTTGCTGCAAGTTACTTTGCTTGGGCAAGTAAATTTAAAAAGCATATTCCCCCAGAGACATTAATTGCATTAGTTTATGCGTTTTCATCAGCATTAGTTATTTTAGTTGTGAATTATATCGCTCATGGGGCAGAACATATTAAAGAAATTTTAATTGGAAAAATATTGTGGGTTACATGGAGCGAGGTTGTTAAGACCGCAGTAATATATAGCGTTGTAGCACTCATTCATTATATATTTCGTAAGCAAATGATAAAGGCTTCTTTTAATAAAAACCTTCATGGCAATTATTTTTGGGATTTTATTTTTTACGCACTTTTTGGAGTTGTTATTACTTCATCTGTGAGTATTGCAGGTATCTTACTCGTATTTGCTTTCTTAGTTGTACCGGCCCTGCTTAGTTTGAATTTAGTTTCAACCATCAAGTCACAGTTAATTCTTGGCTGGGGATTAGGAAGTGTTCTTTGTTTTTTTGGTATGGTTATAAGTTACGTCTTAGATCTACCTGCAGGAGCTGTTCTTGTTGTCGTTTTTACGTTGTTACCATTGACGATGATTCCTCTTTTAGCAAGGAAGCTAAAGAATGAACCTTTTTAGTTTCAATTTTACCTAAAAACAATTTTTTAAAGTTGATAGGAGACTTTTGTCAAAATAAAGTATAATCGTTCCCGGCATTGTAAGTATTTTGTAATTTAGAGGTTTGTCATTCCAGACTTCTTCAAGTCCTATGATTTCACCCTTCGTGGCTTCGATCTCCACGCCTTTTTTCTTTAAAAGTTTTAAGCCACCTTTGACAATATAATAGGCGACATAAGGAATCATTCCTTTATGGTGGATGCAAATTTCTTTTGAGAAATAATTTTCCTTTATCATAAATCACTCCTTAGTGACAGGAATTTTCTTGATGCTTATTATGACTTGAGTAGTACTGCTTTGTTGCTCTGTGACCAATTGTCGTTAATCCAATTAAGACTAAACATAAGGCATAAATTTTAGGTTTTTTTAATTTAAACGGATTCAGAATTTTTTGAATAAAGCCAGGTGCAAAAACCATCGCTGGAAGTGTGCCAAGCCAAAAGAAAAACATTCCGATCAATGCACTTAGGGGAGCTTGTGTTGCCATGGTTCCTAAAACAATGCCGTATAACAGGCCACATGGTAAAAAAATAGAAAGCATCCCAACAATATAAGATTTTGATTTATGCTTATTATTGAGGACAAATTTTCTCCAAAGCTTTTGGTATGTTCGATTGAGAACTGTAGGAGTTTTCATATATTCAGGATGACCTATAAAACTCTTGATACCCCAATAGATAAAAATGCATCCAATAATAATAGATGGAAGGATGGTGAGTACTGTACTTTGCGATTTAATATTTAGTAGTTTTCCGAACGTTCCACCTAGAAGACCAAGAAATAGATAGCTTACAACCCGTCCAATTTGATAGGCAAAGATATCATTTTTGTTATGACAGCTAGCAGTTACTAAGCCTCCACACATGCCTACGCAGTGAAGACTTCCGCTAAGGCCTGCTATGAGAGCGATCCATGGGATGAGCGTTTGTAACTCGTTAATCCATAGGTCCAACAAGTGTAACCTCCTTTGTATTAACGATTTCTCCTGTTCTTGTATCAATAATATTCAATTGGATTATTTTAGTTCCCAAATTTAATAAACTTGAATCAAATTTGAAGAATATAAAAACCTTCTTTTCTGGCTTATTTAAAAATATAGGATTTTCAGATGCTTGAATGCTAACAAAATCATTTAATAGAGGATCACTAAGCACTAAATCAATTGGATAATGTTCATTTCCTTGATGCTTTATCTTTAATGTGAATTTGTTTGTTATTGTGCTCTCAGAAGCTAAAAATGGAGCCCCAATACCTCTTAAAAAAATAAGCTGTGGCTTGGTACTCGCATTTAGAAAATAGACAAAGGCAGCAATAAAGATAAATGATATTGTAATATAGAAATAGGGACGTATATTTTTCTTTTTGACTTCTTTTTTTAATTCAATTTCGTTTGTGTATCTAATTAATCCGGTAGGTTTTTTTAGCCTTGTCATAATGGAATCACAGGCATCGATACATTGCGTACAAGCAATGCATTCCATCTGGGTTCCACGTCTAATATCTATTCCTGTGGGACAAACCTTTACGCATTGATAACAGTTAACACAATCGCCTTGTTCTTCATTGGATACACCTTTTCTTGGTTCTCCGCGGTTGTAATCATAGGCTACGACTTTGGAGTTTTCATCCATCATGACAGATTGAATTCGGCCATAGGGACAAGCAATAATGCAAAACTGTTCTCTAAACCAACCAAAATCGAAAAGAAAAATTGCACTAAGAATCATGACGGCGCTAAAGACACCGTAGTGCTCTGTTGGAGCTTGAGTTGTCATTACAAATAGCTCTCGAGGACCAACAAAGTAACCAACAAACGTATGAGCGATATGTAGTGAAACAATAGTAAAGAGTATCCACTTGGTCGATCGCTTTAAAATCTTTGAAAAATTCCAAGGTGCTTGCTCTAAGGCTAGTCTTGCTCGTGCTTTTCCTTCAATTAACGCCTCAATTTTTAAAAATATAGCTTGAATAAATACGGTTTGTGGACAACCCCAGCCACACCAAACTCTGCCAAAGACACTTGTCATAAAGGCAATAAAAAATAAGCCTGACACAAGAATAAGAAAAATAAGAATTGGCTCAACTCCAAAAAGTGTTTGGCCAAAAAAAGAGAATTCTCTTTTTGCGATATTGAGCATAAGAGCTGGCTTATCGTTTATATAAATCCACGGTAAAATAAGATAAAAAAAGATCAAGGCCCAATAGACCTTAGTTCTTCTTTCTTTCCATATGCCTTTGACATCTTCTGGATAGATATAGACGCGATTACCGTGTTCATCGGTAGTCGCTAATCTTTCAGAATCTAAATCGAAACGATTCTTAGTCACTTATTTTTTCTCCCTCTGGATCTTTGCCTTCTGGGTGAAAGGTATTTTTAAGTGAGTTGACGTAGACTAGTGCTTGGTAAATTTCTTCGGAAGATAAAACTTCACCCCAAGCTGGCATTCCATTTTCTTCACTACCATAATAAATTATTTTGTAGTTCGTTTCTGGATCACCTTTTGAGACTAGCCAGAAGTCATCAGTTAAATTTGGACCTACGTCTCCGCGTCCATCTTCAGCGTGACATTGAAGGCAGTTATCAGTAAAGACTGCCAAAGCTTGTTCCATATTCTCAGGCTTGTTAAACTGTTCAAAGACATCTGGTTTATAGGCTTCAGTTAAAATTTTATATTCTGCTTGAGCTTGTTTAATGACAGTCATCTCTGTTTTAAGTTCATCTCGAAGTGTTTTGCCACCCAAAAATGAGTAATAGGTCCAGTAGCATATTCCAAAAACTATACCAGCGTAGAATATGACATTCCACCAGCCTGGAAGGGGATGGTTTAGTTCTTGGATTCCGTCGTAATTATGATCAAGAAGAAGATGCTTTTCATCTTCTTCCACGTGTAATTGGTTTTTGTTATCATTACTCATAGACTTGACTCCGAATTCTTATGTTCTTCATCTAAAGGTATTAAAGCTACTTGGTCATAAAAGCTCTTGTTGCTTTTTTTATAGGTAAAAAAAGCATAAGCACTAAAACAAACCGTAAAAATAATAAGACCTGTTAGAGGAAGCCAGGTTAAATCAAAATTCATTAATGCTGCCTGTTTCATTCTTCATCCTCCATTGGTTCTTCGATCGATCCATAATCGATTCCAATTCGTTGTATATAAGCAATAAGTGCGATTATCTCTTTGTTTTGCATTTCTAAAGAAATACTACCTGTTTTTGAAAGGTCTTCAGTAATAGTTAACGCTTGTAGTTTGGCATCTTCAATCCCTGATTCTATATCGTCTTGTGAATAGGGAACACCAAGAGTTTTCATAACAGACATTTTTTTAGGTATTGAGTTAAAGTCAGTTTTGTTCTCAAATAGCCATCCATATCTAGGCATGATTGAACCAGCAGTGACCTCTTGAGGTCTTGCAAAGTGACGATAGTGCCAAAGGTTTGAATACTTGCCACCAACTCTTGCTAAGTCTGGTCCTGTTCTTTTTGATCCCCACTGAAACGGATGATCATAGACAAATTCAGCTGCTTCAGAGGCCTTACCATAGCGTAGAACTTCATGTGCCATTGGGCGGACTGTTTGTGAGTGACATAGGTAACAACCCTCACGGACATAGACATCTCTACCTATTAATTCCAAAGATGAATATGGTTTAACTACATCCATCTTCTCTATGTATTGATTGGAAAGTAGTGAAGGAACGATTTCAATTGCTGATCCAATTAAAATTGCAATCAATGATAAAACTGCAAAAAGAGTCGGCATTCCTTCAAGTTTTCTATGTTGACTTGCATCTTTTTCAACTGATGATTCATCAAGAGCATAAGCTTCAAATGTTTCGTCTAAAACACCTTTTCCTTTTTTTGCCGTTTTATAAAGGTTATAGGCCATCAAAAGAAAAGAAATAAAAACAAGTGTTCCACCAACAGCACGCACCCAATACATTGGAACAATTCTTACGACTGTCTCGATAAAGTTTGGATAGACAAGTTTACCTGTTTCATCGATGGCTTTCCACATTAATGATTGTGTGATGCCTGCCACCCACATTGAAATAATATAAAGTACGAGGCCAATGGTTGAAGACCAAAACTGAATATTAGCTATCTTTTTTGAATAGATTTCAGAATTCCAAAGTTTTGGGACTAGGTAGTATAAAATACCTGCAATAATCATATAGTTCCAACCAATCGTTCCTGAGTGAACATGGCCTGGAATCCAATCTGTAAAATGCGCAATTGCATTTACTGACTTGATTGATAGTAACGGACCTTCAAAGGTAGACATTCCATAAAATGTTAGTGCAGTCGCCATAAAACGAAGAGTAGGTTCTGTTCTAACTTTATGCCAAACACCTCTCAGCGTCATAAGCCCATTGATCATCCCCCCCCAACTTGGCATCCATAGGGCAACAGAGAAAACCATTCCTAGTGTCTGTGCCCATTCTGGTAGAGTTGTATAAAGGAGGTGGTGAGGCCCGGCCCATATATAGATAAAGACAAGTGACCAAAAGTGAATGATGGATAAACGATATGAATACACTGGGCGATTTGCTGCTTTGGGAATAAAATAATACATCAAACCTAAAAATGGCGTTGTAAGAAAAAAGGCAACAGCATTATGGCCATACCACCACTGAACTAAGGCATCTTGGACACCAGAGTACATTGAGTAGGATTTAGTTAATGATACTGGTAATTCAAGACTGTTAACAATATGAAGAACAGCGACAGTAATAATTGTAGCGATATAGAACCAAATTGCTACATAGATATGACGTTCACGACGTTTTATGATTGTTCCGAAAAAGTTAACAGCGAAGGCAACCCAAATAACAGTGATCAGAATATCGATTGGCCATTCAAGTTCAGCGTATTCTTTGCCTGAGGTTATGCCTAATGGAAGAGTTATCGCTGCAAGAACAATTATTAACTGCCAGCCCCAAAAGTGTATCTTGGAAAGAAAGTCATTATATAGTCTCGTTTTTAGTAATCGCTGAGAAGAGAAATAAATTCCAGCAAAAATTGCATTGCCACAAAAGGCAAAAATCGCGGCATTCGTATGAAGTGGTCTAAGTCGACCAAATGTAGTCCATGGCAGATCTAAATTTAATCGATATTCTGCCATTTGAAATGCAATGGTAATGCCCAAAAGCATTGCAACAGCTCCCCAAATAACAGTGGCGATAACAAAAAATCTTACGATTTTGTCATCATAGGAGAAGGTTTCAAGTTTCCTTCCCTGAGATTGAACACTAGAGCTCATCAGTTTTCTCCTTCTTTGCTAAAACAGCATATTTATCATCTAAAAGCATTTTATATTTTGGTGTTTCAAGATCATCGTATTGACCGTTGTAGGTCATCCATATAAAGCCACCTATAAATAAAGCGCCTAATAAAATTGCAAGGGGAATGAGAATAACTACAACTTCCATACTTGCCTCAATTCTTTAGTTCCAATTTGAGTAGATATAAAAATAGTAAGTGAACTTAACGGCATGATGATGGCCGCTGCTAAAGGGGAGATGACTCCCATAAATACACCTATGACGGATAATAGGTTGTAGGTTAGAGACAATACTAAGTTTCTTTTAATGATCTTCATCGTTTCTCTTGAAACAGTAATGAGTTTTGGAATGGAAGAAATACCAGGAGTTGAAAGGAAAACATCACTGGCCTTAAGTGATATATCCATCGAACCGTAAACAGCAACTCCGACATCAGCATGAGTTAAAGCAATGGCATCATTAGCACCATCACCAACCATGATAGAGCTACTTGAGTTTTTAATTATTCTAGATTTTTCTTCAGGCGAAATTTGCGCATGAACATTTAATGGATCTAGACCAATCTGTTTGGCAATATCTAGGACGTTATCTTTCAAATCGCCAGATATTATATTAATGCTAAATCCAATTTTTTTAATCTTGTTTAGTGATTCAATGGTGTCATTTCTAAGCGTATCTTTAATTTTATAAGTCGCTACAAGATGATTATTTTCATAAATGCTATTTTGGCTAATTTTATAGTCGTGCTTACCAATCTTGGCCTTGACACCAATTCCAGGTATCTCTAATACAATAACTGAATCTACTTCTATAGCATTATTTTTGCGTGCGTATTTAACTAGTGATTTTGCCACTGGATGTTTTGAGTCTTTTTCTAAGCTAAGTATAATATCAAAAATTGAGTGGTTTGTTTTTTGAAGAAGTGTAAATTCACTAATCTCAATTTCACCAAGTGTTAAAGTACCGGTCTTATCGAAGAATATAGTCTTTAATTCTGATATTTTTTGCAAAATAGAATCATTTTTTATGAGTATGCCATTTTTAGCCAGTCGGCTTAATGATGTTGTGAAGGCAAGTGGCGTCGCTAGAGCAAGAGCACATGGGCAAGTTATAATTAAAAGAGTTAATGTTTGCTCAATTGCGTATCTTAAATCATGAGAGATGAGTGTTTTGTTAAATAGAACCAATCCAATAAAGAAGACACCAAGAATAAAGTAATAGGATATTTTATCTGTAAGTTGAACGATGGGAGCTTTAAGGCTCCAGCCATCTTCAACCTCTTTTAATATTTCTCCGATTCGACTTCGCTTAACACTTTTATCAACTTTAACTAAAAGTTGTGAAGTCAGATTTTGAGTTCCTGCATGAACTATATCTCCAGCACGTACTGATACTGGAAATGATTCTCCTGTTAATAATGAAGTATTTATTGAGCTCTCTCCATTTGTAATGGTTGAGTCCGTAGCAATAAATTCTCCTGCATTAATCTTTAAGATATCGCCTTGTTTAATATATTTGGGATGTACTTCTTCAAAGGTCTTGTTTTCTTTATCGATTGAGCGCTGAACGCTTGCACCGACATAAAAATAATGGAGATCATTTGTACTTAGGGCCTTGTCCTGTATTTTTCTTAGAAAGTATCTTGAAATCAGTAATAAAAAAACAAGCATCGTGAGAGAATCAAAGAAGTTTTCATTAATTCCATTTGCAACATTATAAAGACCCATAGCAAGGCCAACAATGAGAGCAATTGAGATTGGGATGTCGATTGATAAAATTTTATTTTTTATTGAGTTAATGGCATTCTGATAGAAAGGGTAGGCGCTATAAGTAAGAACAGGTATCCCGAAAACGACTGTTAATGCATTGAAGATGATTGCATATTGTCCTTTGGCACCAGCGTATAATGAAACAGCATAAAGCATAATATTGCTCATCCCTGCTGCTGCAACGCCTATTCGAAGGAGATTTCTTCTATCCTCAATATTTTTTAGATCAAAATTTTTTTGATCTCTCTTCAAAGGATGAGGTTTATAGCCAAGTTGGTTTAACTCATACGCGATGCTAGAAAATTTTCCTGAATTTCTAATTGAAATTGTAACGATTGATTTTTCCATATCCAGTCTAGAGGTGATGATATTTTTATTCAGAGTAGAGAGCTTCTCGATAAGCCATAAGCATGCCAGACAATGAATACCTTCAAGATAAAATTCAAGCGTTCGATCACCATAAGAGTTTTTATAAGAATATTCATTAATGAAATTTATATCGTCTAAATATAGATATTTCGTATTTGTTAGTTCAACCGGACTGCGACGCCTAAATGATCCTGACTGTTCTTTAATTGTATAATAGTCTTCTAGGCCATTAAGATTGAGAATATCAAAAACCGCCTTACAGCCATGGCAGCAGAAAATATGCTGTTCGTTATCATCATAAACTGCATTGATTATAGTTTCATCACAATGAGTACACTGCGTTTGATTTCTATACTTTTTCTCGTGCTCTGTTGTTATCATTTTGCCTATCTTTATATTAGATTATGGGCACAATGATCGAATTAGTATGATATAGATCAGACTTTAAAATATATATGCCTTCGTAGGTGGGCTTAATTCGGGGACTTTGTGAATATTGAATTTCATAATTATGTTGGAACACTTGGAGTTGCTCTGACATTGATGGCATATTTTTTCCTCCAAACAGGCAAGTGGTCAAGTGCTCAAAAAAGATTCTCTTTAGCAAATGCTATTGGCTCATCACTTATTTTGTTTTCACTTTATTTTGAGTTTAATTTTTCAGGCTTTCTCATCGAGTCAATCTGGGTGGTATTAAGTTTGTTTGGACTTTATAAGTCACTCGTTCGTTGAATTATTGTTTGAGATCAATTTTGCTAAATATACATATAAACTAAGTGATACCTTTAATTTAAAAATCTTTGATTGCGTATCGAGGATCTTTGGCCAGGTTTTCTGGTGTTAGAATATTAGAATTAACAAGTTGATCTTTGATCGTTTTTTCAAACCACATATTTTATATTTGTACTGTTTTTTTTGGGCTACATGATTAACATTAATTAGAAAAAGAGCTAAAGATTCATCGGTTATATCTGTATGATTGAAGTTTAAAATAAAATTGCTACAATCAGTATTTTTGATCTCATTGAGACAACTTTCTAGTTTTACAATAGAGCGTAATGATATAATTCCAATAAAAGTAATTAAGCAATACTCTCTATATTTGCCAAAAAAATAACTTACAGTGTTCTCTATATTCATAACTTTTCTTAATGTAATTGTTAGCTTTAAGTTAGCTTTTCTTTGTTTCTAAATGTTTATTTGTATAGTATTAAATTTATTGATAGTATAATACGTGTCTAGCTTGACATGTAAGGGCTAGTGTGTGGTTACCCCCTCGCATTTTTTTTAAGGTTTTATGTATACAGATTTGAATGATCTTTTATGTGAATTAGATTCTTTACTCTATGAAGCAACTTTAGATGATGGAGTATGGATCAATAAGACTGAAGGTTTATGTATTGAATGCCTTACAGGAATAGAATGCAATAGCTTCTTGAGTGGAAAGACTAACTGGCTACAAGTTATACACGCTGAAGATCGTCAGTTTATTCATGATGAGGTGATTTCTAAAGCTGACTACCCAAGAAGCTTAACTCAAACTTATCGTATTATTCATAATGAAAGAGATGATGTTGCTTGGGTTAGAGATAGTAAAATCCTTTCTATTTATTCGGGGAAGGTTATTGCTAGAGGAATAATTGTTAATATTACAGATTGTAAAAATGCTGAGTTTAGAAATAAAGAAATTATAGGTGATTTGTTGGTGAAGGCTAATCAATTTTAAAAAGTTACTAATACCCTCAATTCGATAAAAGAGGTTTCTAACCTTAGTGATAAACTTTTTAAAGAAAATGCTTTTATTCGAATAGAGCAAGATGTATATCCTCTTTTAAAAGACTTGCGCTTGAGCGGAGATATTAGAATTGCTGACTCTATAGAGAGCTTGCTTCAAAGTATTTTTATTTTAGAAAGCAGCGATTCTCGGCTAGAGCGATTATCTTCCAGAGAGCTGGAAGTCGTAAATTTAGTTCGAGATGGTTATACTCAAAAACAGATTGCTGAAAAATTTTCTATAAGCTTAGACACCATAAAAACACATGTAAAAAATATAAAAAAGAAATTAAATATCCCTAAAGAAAATTCATTATTCTCTTTTCTGAAATAATTATCATTTTTTTTAATATTTCTTATTCTGGACAATTAATTTAAATATACCAGACAGTACGTGCTTAAACTGAATATCAAAAAAAGTGTATCAACGAAGAGCCTCAGGATTAGTTAATACATAAGTTGCTTGAATCAACCAGTATTAATCTTGAGCACATTCTTTCTAACTCAATTGTTACTCTCGCCCGAATGGAAGGCATGATTGATAATGAAAACAATATTGTTGATGATGAAGACCTATCTGTTTAGTGGTTTCAAGCTCCAGTTTTTTCCATAGTCTAACGTAGATACTTGATAGTAAAAATTTGTTTGTTTGGCATGGACGTTAAAAGATGCATGTCCATTTTTGCTTGCTTGTAGTTCTGAATATTGTACTTCATAGTTTTTATCCAAATTGGGTATTACTTTACTCTGACTCCATTTCGTAAAAGACTTACATCCATTCCATGATACGAAAACAATATCGCCAGATTCAATCATGAGAGTCTCCGTATCTGTTACTTTTATTGATTCCTTGGCCACACTTGCTAATTTTTCTATATTTATCTCTGAGTCAGGCATTATTCTTAAAGCGATAATCTTGTTTGGGATAGGTAGATAGTTGTTCCATCCACTTTGACTAAATTTTTGAGCCTTGAAGCTTTGTGTTTTTTCTGACTTACACTGAATTCGATAGGTGTGTCCCGTAAAATGAAAAAGTAGATTTTCATATACTGTTATAACTTTCAGTTCAATTCCATTTCCTTGATAGAAAACCATCTCATCAATGACACGGGAACGTTTTAAGTAATATGTAGCTGCCATAGCAACGACTAAACCTATAAAGACGACTTTATATTTCGTTTTCATAGTTTAAATATATCATACCTATCGTTAAGTTGCTGTTTTATGGTAATTTCTCTGATTGCCGCTTAATGTTATATGACATATATTTTGTTCAGTTATTAAT
>CAYGQW010000049.1:4038-16320 GCA_964352175.1 uncultured Halobacteriovorax sp. | reverse complement strand
AGTCCTTGTAGACCCATAATAATCATACCAAAGGAGAGAACGATCGTGAGTTTATAGTTTCGTATAAAAAAATTTGCGATGTTTTCCATAAAATTCTCTTATTTGTTAAGGCTGCAAGGAGTTTGATTAAAGACAGAAAAGTAATCAAGAAGAGTCGTAACGACAGTAAGTTTTGTTGTTACTTCATCAAGATTACTTCTAAGAAGAAGGTCTTGGTCAGCAATGAGTTCTCTAAAGCTAAGTCTGGCTTGATTAAATTTCTTTTTTGCAGATTTCAAACTGGTATTTAAATCTTTACTGTTTTCACCTTGAGTTCTAACCGCTCTTTGTAAAAGAACAATATTGGTTAGGGTTTGAGTATGAAAGGCATTCATACGGGCAGTGATCATCTCTTTTTCAGCTAGGAATCTTTTTTCATCAACTAGCTTGAGAGTGTCCTCGGTTGTTGATTTTTTACCATCAAGAGGAATATTCAACTGAAGTCCAACTGTATAGCGACTTTGATTATCATCACTAAATCCATCAACTGAGTTATCAAAGCCTCTTTCTTTACCGAAATGTCTCGCTTCTCCGTTAAGCTTTAGATCCCATCCATCTGTTGAATCTGAGATTGTTTTTCTTTCTTGGTAAGCTTGATTCACTAGATCTAGTACTTCATCGTATTGGGTGAAGTTATAAGGTGTTTCACGTTGATTTTCGATAATGGCCGTGCACTCAAGCACCTCACCAACAGCGTCAGTAAGATTGACGTTGGCTAAAACAACTTTTTTGTTAGCAATCGTTGGTAGTTGTTCTTTTAATAATTGAAATTGAGATTCACGTTGATACTCAAGTAAGAGAATGGTTGATCTTCTTGAAGCTACTTGTGATCGACTCCTAGCGACGTCTCTTCATCAGAAACATTACTTTTACGACGTCTTTCAGTATCTCTTAATTGCTGGAGCGATGTTGCTAGCAATTCCTGTGAGATTTTTATCTGTTCTTCAGTTGCTACGATGGCCCAGTAAATTTTTCTTAAACTTTGAATGAAGGCTTTTTCTTGAATCTCTTTTTCTAGTTCAGCTTTCTTTGATAAAGCTTCTGCATTTCTTAGTTGTGACTTTGAAAGTTTGCCGAAGAGGTTTTTCATCAAATCAACCGAAAGGTTTAGTCCAAAACCTGTGTCAGTTGCATCTTGTACAAAAGTGTTTGTCGTTTGATTTGTAAACGCTGAAAGACCAACCTGGAGTCCTGAGCTAAATGGTTTAATGACGGCTGCTTGAAGTTGACTAATATCGGTTGTGACTGGAGCAAATTGAGCCAGCGCTTTCTCATTTGCTTTAACGTAAGTGGCATCAGTTTGTAGTCTCCAATGATATTGATCTTCTATTGAATCCCTATTAAGTTTCGCACTTTGCATCGTCGCTTCGAGCTGTTTAATGCCGGGAGCACTTTCTTTTGCAATTTCAGAGAGTAATACTTCATCAAGTTTGATGACTTCTTGAGGCTTTGCTTTAGCTGTAGTCGAAGGCTGTGTCTGACACAGGATGGTTGTTGGAATTAATAGGATCAGAAACCAGCGCATAGTATTTTCCTTGATATTCAAACGTTCGTTTCAATTCATACGTTTGTTTGAATTATATGGCAAACTCAATTCAAATCAATAAATATATTTAATGTAAACTACTGAAATAACATCATATTAGGTCTTACTTGGGAAAATAAATCCCATTGATATTTGTAACTGTTTGAAATGCTATCATTAATTATGCGGTGCAATTTTTGGTGGACCGTTTAATTAGGACTGTTGTTTGAATTTACCAGCTATAGCTGCCAATACACTTCAACAATTTAGAAACCATCCGGTTTATAAGTTTATCTTTGATTCAAACCTCGCGAATCTAAAACAGATCTACTCACCGATTGCTAGAGCAAAGCATGTTCATAAAGAAATCGAAAAACATTTAGCTGAAAACTTAAGTGATCCTATTGTCGCCAAGCATGTGAGTTGCAAACAAGGATGCACTGCTTGCTGTCATACACAAGTTTCGGTTAGTCATGATGAAGCCTTTTTATTGTTCAATTTAATTAAGTCTAAAAAAGTTAAAGTAGATATTGATAAGTTAGCTCTTCAGTCACAAAGCGGTAACAATGCAAGTGATTGGTATAAATTAGATTATAAAGATCGTGGCTGTATATTTTTAGATCAGCAGGGCAGTTGTACAGTCTATAAAGATAGACCTGGAGTTTGTCGTACTAATTATTCTGTTAGTGATCCCTCTCTTTGTTCAACTGAAGATGGCGTAGAAAAGCCACATCGTCTATTAAACACTCATCCAGCTAATATGGTTTTAAATGCAGGTTATTTTGCTGCTAAAGGTGGTGGCGCTCTGCCAAAAATGCTTTGGGAGCTGCTTTGCAAGAAGTCTGACAATAAATCTAGGTCAAAAGAGAATTTCATCTAAACTAGAATTTTTTAAAGTTTACAACTAAGCTATAGATCAATTTCTTAAGGAACTCTTATGTATAAAATCTATGGCATTAAAAATTGTGACACCGTCAAAAAAGCATTGTCTTTTTTAGATAAAAAGAAAATCAGTTATGAATTTAGTGATTTTAAAAAAGAATCGCCAACGAAAGAACTTATTTTAAAATGGAAAGATCATTTAAAAGATTGGCCTGTTAATAAAAGAGGACCAACTTACAGAAAAATTAAAGATGAATTCGAATCGGCTTCAGATACTAAAAAAATAAAGTTATTAATAGAGTCGTCATCAGCTATTAAACGTCCACTTGTTGAAAAAAACGGAAAGGCTAAAATTGCAGGTTTTGATGAAGTTGAATACGGGAAGTTAAAATAGTGAAAGTACTAATTGTTGATGATAGTGAAGAGCTGCTTCTATTATTAAACTCTGTTCTCCAGAGATTGGGTTGTGACCCCTACTGCTGTACAGGTATAACTCAGGCTCAGTCAGTGACAGAGTTTGATATAGCTCTAGTTGATTGGAACCTCGAAGACGGTAATGGTGTCGATGTTCTTAAAAAACTAAGATCAACACACCCAGACTCTGCACTCTACTTAATGTCTGCAACGAGACCGGATCAAAGTGTGCAGCAGCAGCTTGATAAAATCCATGCTTTCTATGAGGCCAAACCTCTAAGTCCAATCCGTCTTAAAAACTTGATCGAGCTATAAATGAAAAACTTAATTATTAAAGAGCTTTTAGCAAAAGTGAAAGCTGAGCTAAAGGCCCTAGAAGAAGCTAGTAAGTCAGCTAAAGACTATGTCACAAGCGGAGATGTAAAGTCAGATGGCAAGTATGATACCAGGGGGATTGAAGCCGGCTATCTTGCTGGAGCTCAAGAAAAACGGGTTGAAGAACTTAAGCTTGAACTCCAAATGTTGGAAGAAATTCCAATTCGTGATTTTAAGAAAGATGAAGAAGTCGCAATAGGCGCGCTGGTCGATTTAAGTTTTAAAAATCAAACAAGAAAATATTTTATTGCACCAACAGCCGGGGGAACGATGCTCATGATCGATAAAACTCCCATCCTTGTTATTTCAACGTTTTCCCCAATTGGTGATGCCGCTTTTGGAACGACTATGGGCGAAGAATTTGAATTAGAAACACCGCAAGAGTTGCGAGTCTACAAAGTTGTCGATATCGCCTAATGACGCCTTGCTTTTGGTAGTGAAAAATTGTCTTCAATGCTAGAATCACGATCTGTGATTTGTAATTGGGTCAATACTAATGCTTGATGTTGAAGTTCTTCTTATCTCTGGTTCGTTTTTGCTGATTGCTTGCGTCTTGATGAGTAAGCTGACTGGTAGAGTCGGTGTGCCAACATTGTTGGTATTTATCGGCGTAGGAATGCTGGCTGGAGCCGAAGGAATTGGCGGCATCCTTTTTGATGATCATTCTCTAGCTCAAACGATTGGAATTATCTCTCTTGTCTTAATTCTCTTTTCTGGTGGTCTAGATACAGAGTGGAAAAGAATAAAACCTTATATTCCTCATGGGGTTTCACTTGCAACATTTGGTGTTCTCATAACCTGCGGACTTGTTGGCATCTTTGGTCATTACATTTTAAAGTTCACATGGCCTGAAGCGCTTTTATTGGGAGCAATTGTTTCTTCTACAGATGCAGCAGCTGTATTCACCGTGCTTAGAGCGCGAGGTTTATCCTTTACGACTGGCCTTCGTGAAGTACTTGAACTCGAGTCTGGTAGCAACGATCCCATGGCAGTTTTTCTAACTCTCTTATTTATCCAAATCCTAGGTCTTAAAGAACTGTCTTACTCAACTATGATTTCATCTTTCTTTTTACAAATGGGCATCGGTATCGTGGTGGGTGTTGGAGCTGGTCGATGGCTTAGAGTTTTACTCAATAAAATCAGGCTGGAGTTTGAAGGACTTTATCCTGTACTTACAATTTCATTTGCCCTTTTAACTTATGCCATTACTCAACGCCTAGGGGGAAATGGCTTTTTGGCGGTTTATATCGCAGCACTGATTTTAGGGCGGGCAACTTTTATTCATAAAAAAAGTTTAATTCTTTTTCATGATTCAATTGCCTGGCTAATGCAAATTTTAATGTTCTTATCGCTTGGACTTTTAGTCTATCCAACTGATCTTATCGACGTGACCAGTGATGGTGTTTTTCTTGCATTTTTTATGCTTTTTATTGCCAGACCTGTCGCTGTGTTTGTAACAATGGCACCAACAAGTTTTAATTGGCGAGAAAAATTAATGATCGCATGGATGGGTCTGAGAGGGGCAGTTCCAATTGTCTTATGTACTTATGCGCTTTCAGCAGAGGCAGCCAAAAGCGGTCTTATTTTTAATATTGTTTTCTTTGTCGTCCTTGTGACAACCTTGATTCAAGGTTTTACATTAAAGCCCTTGGCAAATTTGTTAAAAGTAGCGATTGAAGTAAAAAAGAAGATTCGTTTTCCTTTTGAGTATGTTTCAGGTTCAGAAATTCAAAGTGAGCTCAAAGAACTAGAGATTCCACGTGACTCAATAGTTGTTGGAAAATCAATTGCTGAACTCAATATGCCGCAAAAACTTTTGATCGTTCTCTTAAAAAGAGGGGAAGATGTTTTTGCACCAAGAGGGTCTACAGTTTTCCAATCAATGGATTCAATTTTAATCCTTGCAGAAACTAAAGAATACGATCAAGTTGTTGGGTTAGTTACTCAAATCTCCCAAGAGGAGAATATTACTTTGCAAGAAACTGAACCAGTCCATGGTGAGGTCGAATTATGAGTAAGATAAAAGTTGGACTTGTTGGATATGGTCTTTCTGGAAAAACCTTTCATGGACCATTGATCAAAGCCTGTGATGAACTTGATCTAGTGGCAATTGTTAGCTCTCGAGTTGATCAAATTAAAGCAGACTTTCCTAGAGTAGTTGTTTGTGAACTTGCTCAGGCTATTGAATTAAGTGATCTAGTAATTATCTCAACACCCCATGAGCATCATTTTGAACAGGCTAAACTAGCTCTTATAGCCGGTAAGCACGTTGTTGTTGAAAAGCCATTTACCCAAACGACGGAAGAAGCTGAAGAGCTTTTTTCTTTAGCAAATGAGCGTGATCTCTTTTTGGGTGTCTTTTTTAATCGCCGCTTTGATGCTGATTTTTTAACCATTCAGCATTTACTCGAATCAAAAGTTCTAGGCGATATTATTAGTATTGAATCGCACTTTGATCGCTTTAGATTACTTCCAAAAGAAAATGCCTGGAGAGAAAGGCCGGGAGATCAATCAGGAGTTTGGTGGGACCTTGGACCTCACTTGATTGATCAAGCGCTACAACTTATGGGAATACCTGAAGATATTGATTTTGATATTGGAAGACAAAGGCAAACTGCTGAAGCCGATGATTTTTTTGATGTCACATTTAAATACTCAAAGGGCAGACGTTTTCATTTAAGAGCTTCATGTGTCGTAAAAGATTTTGGTTTTCGCTTTAGAATACATGGAACCAAGGGAAGTGCTGTATTCAAAACCTTGGATCTTCAAGAGAGTCAACTTAGTTCAGGGATGGATGTGAGTGATCCCCAATTTGGTGTTTATCCGGCAACTTCAGTTTCAATTAGTGAAGGAATACAGCTCAAAATCGAAAAGGGTAGTTATCTTAATTTTTATAAGGAAGTTGTTTTTGGTATTAAAAATAATAAAAAACATAATTCACTGAAAAATGAAGTTATTTTTAATACGTCAGTCCTTCTTGGCAAAAAATCGTCGATTTAAGCTTTGTCTAAGCAAAGAAATTAGTCATTTCCCTTTACTGACGCACTAGACAAGGCTAGTAGAGAAGTATGAAAAAATTTATCATCACTACTCTTTTTGTATTATCTTCCTTAAACACGATGGCTAAGACGGTTGAGCTCAAAGCAGAGTTGCCAGGCAGAGAGGACGTTAAAGTCTATTTACCTAAGGCGTTTGGTTCACAAGCTAAGTGGCCTTTGATTATTTCGCTTCATGGATATGGTGGAAGTGGTGCGCTTCAGAATTTTTACGTCAGACTAAAATCATTTCATAATGATTTTGGTTTTGTTTTCGCTGCTCCTAGCGGTCTTAAAGACTCAAGTGGAAGAGGTTTTTGGAACGCTTCAAACTTTTGCTGTGACTTTGATCAAACACAAGTTGATGATGTCTCTTATATCAAAGGTCTTATTGAGCGTATTAGAAACTCCAATGAGATTGGCAAAATTGACCTAAATAAAATTTTCTTAATCGGTTATTCTAACGGAGCCTTCTTAACCACAAAGCTTGCTTGTAGTAACGAAATCAATATTGCAGGTATTGTTAGTATCTCTGGAACCAGTGATGCTAGAGATTCTAGTGGTGAGTTAGTAGCAAATGATGAATTAAATTGTCAGCACAGTCGTCCAATACCTGTCCTTCATGTTCACGGAACAGTTGATAAAGTAATTCCATATGAAGGTCTTGATAATGGTAAGACTGCACATGTAGGTGCTTTGGACCATGTTGCTCGTTGGTCAAAACACAACGGTTGTGATGGAAGTCTAGAGCAACAAAAAATAATTTTAAATGCATCGAATTTCATTAAAGGCAAAGACACAGATCACTTTGTTATGCATGACTGCTTAGCTCCAGTAGAGCACTTTAGAATTAATGGTGGTGGTCATTTTGGTGTTTTCAAAAAGAAGTTAACCAAAAAAATTCTTGAGTTTCTTTTTAATCAATAAATTTAAGAATTAAAATGGCGCAGACGACAGGATTCGTTCTTCCCACTCCTCGCTTCCAGCTCGTCGTCCCAGAGACGGGGCCATTCGCTGAATCAAACTTCGTGTTTGATTCTCACTATCAAAATACTAATCGTATTTTGCCAGTGTCGCTCACTCTATTCGAATCCTATCACTAAACCATTATCTCAAATTCCCCGGCGCTTAACTGAAAAACGAGTGAAGGCGAGGAGTATATGTATAAATATACTACGAAGCTTGAGCGAGGCTTTGATCTTAATGGCCGGAGAATTTCAGATAAATGGCGCAGACGACAGGATTCGAACCTGTGACCGTCCGCTTAGAAGGCGGATGCTCTATCCAGCTGAGCTACGTCTGCTTTGAAGTTGGCCGCTCGAGTCCTTTGACAGGATGCGCGAAGCCTAAGTCTTTAATAAGATAAAGTTTTAGTGAAACTTCGTCAATTAAGGAATTACGCTAACTCTCGCCCAACAGCAGCAAAGATGCTAAAACAGGTGGGATGAAGCAAATTTCGTTGAAATCTTTAGAACAAGTCTCTGAGCACATTAGACAGGCCGGGCCTAGTCTTTATACCGGCTCGAAGACTTCTACGGTGATCCCATTTGAGACGCTTTCTAGTTTGGGCGATATCAACTTAACTATTGTTGATACTTCTAGCCTTGAGCAGTCAATGACGATGGAAGGGGAGCTTTTGCATATTAAGGGTCCTGTGACTTGGAAGGACAGTAAAATCTTTGCCCGATCTCAAGGCAGGGAGATTATGACTTCCCCGACTGAAGAATTAGCTGCTGTTATCGCCGGAGTGGCCACTTCATGTACAGGTGAGCGCTGTTTTGGTCATGGCACACTTCGCTCACAAGTTGTAAAATTAAAATATCTTAACTACGAAGGAAAAGAGTGCGAACTAAAACAAGCTGAAAAACTTGATTTAGAAATTGGTCAACAACAACTGGCAGACTATCAGGCTGACTATGATGTTTATCAAAGCTTTAAGAATGCTCCCTATCCTAGATTTGAAACTCAAACAGATCTAATGACTGGAACTGAAGGCCAACTTGGTTTTATTACCGAAGTCTGGTTGAAGACGGCAAGATTAGAACCATTAACGTATCTTTTTTTAAAGCTTCCTTGCTGGGATGAAAATGATGAGCCTCATCTTGAAATTTTTGAGAAAGTTCAAGCTCTTCGAACACAAATCTCTGCCTGTGAGCTTTTAGATAAACATTGTTTGGCGACGCTTGCCTCAGAAAAACTTCCTACCGGTTGTGATAATAAAGACCTCATCTTTTTAGAAATTAAAGAAGCCGATTTTGAATATGTTTATGAAACATTATTAAGCAAGCTCGCAGAAGTTGGAGAGGATGATATTTTTCAAATGACAGCCTCTCATTGTCACGCTCTAAGAATGGAAGTTCCAAGAGCTGTGTTTGAGCGCAACTCCAAGATGGGTGTGACTAAAAAGGGTACAGATGTACAGGTCGCGACCAAGGATTTCTCTAAACTTTTAGCTTATTACCGAGAGATGACGAAAATTGGTGTCGAGTATAATTTATTCGGCCATTTTGGTGATGCTCATTTGCATTTTAATTTTATGCCAAGCCCAGATAAAGAAAGGTTATGCCAAGACTCACTACTTGGACTTTACGATAAAGTGCATGACTGGAACGGTTCACCCTTTGCTGAGCATGGGATCGGATTTTTGAAAAAACCTTTTATTCAAAAGTTTTATTCACATACCCAGACAGCTCTCTTTAAAATATTAAAACAAAAATATGATCCGAAAAATCATTTCTTCCCACAGGGATTTATGGGTGATTTAAAATGACAAAAGCTCGCGTCATCAAGTCTGACAAGCGAATCTTTGACTGTAAGCTCATCGATACTTCTGAAATTGTCCAGGCCACTGCCCTCGGGAACCTTTTAAAAGACGACACCATTGTGGTTGGTGATTACGTTGAACTTGAAGCTCAAGTTGATGAATGGGTCATTAAATCTGTAGATGAAAGATCGAGTGAAATTTTTAGAATGCTCAGACGTGAGTCAAAAAAGAAAATAACTGCTGCGAATTGTGACTGTCTTATTATTTTAAACTCATGCTCAAAGCCTAATTATAAACGTGGTATCGTTGATCGCTTTTTAACTCGTGCCCACCAATGGCAAGTTCATCCACTGGTAATTTTCAATAAGATGGATGAATACTCGGAAGATGACTTCGATTTAAAATTTGAAGCTGAAAGGTTAAAATTTTTAGGTGTAGATTGTTTTGAAATCTGCGCTATCGATAAAGATTATTCACCTCGTTTTCTTAAAAATGGCTTAACTGAACTTAAAGAAAAGCTAAAAGGTAAAACAGCCATCTTCGTTGGCCAAAGTGGTGTCGGTAAAAGTGAAACTATTAATGCTATCAATGGCGAAAATATTGAACTTAAAACGGGCGCAGTGGGAAAAGTCGGAAAAGGTTCACATACAACAACTTGGTCTGAGATCGTACACTGTAAAGATTTTGACTTGATTGATAGTCCAGGCATTCGTCAGTTTTCTATCGATGATATTGCTAGTGACGATTTGTTGGAATTATTTCCAGATCTTGAAGAAGTGGCGACAGGTTGTAAGTTTACCAACTGCGACCATGAAGCTAAAAATAAAGGCTGTGCATTTTACTCGGATAATCTGTCTAAGAACGATCAAGGGCTCTTAATCTCTCGTTTAGAGTCTTATAAGCAGCTACTAGCAGAAATTTCCGAAATTCCGGACTGGCAAAAAAAGGGTTCTAAGTTCTAAGAGTTTTCTTAATTTGGTCGATAAGTCCCTAGTGAGACAGACCTAGATAAGGAGCTCTGGAATGACTGATAAGTTATTGGATTTTGTAGGTAAAAGAAAAGAAAGTATTGAACAAAAGCGTAGAAATTTCGAACGTCTGATGTTTCAAAACTTTTTAGGTGCCTACAGTGTTATCGATGATAACGGATCCGTTTACCCAGTTAAGCTAATGGACTTATCTAAAGACGGCTGTCTTTTTCAAGTTCCATGGAACGTGAAAAAAGATAAAACGTTTACTCAAGGCACAGAGCTGACTCTGCGCATGTATTTTACCAAGCAATCATTTGTTCCAGTCGTTGTTAACTTGCGTCATAGTAATGAGCATATTGATGAGAATGGCGATACTTATATGCATTATGGCTGCGAGTTCGATAAGTCATTACCGGGCTTTGAGGTTATGGAGCATTTCATCAATTTCATGTATAA
Organism: uncultured Halobacteriovorax sp.; assembly: GCA_964352175.1. Classification (GTDB taxonomy): domain Bacteria; phylum Bdellovibrionota; class Bacteriovoracia; order Bacteriovoracales; family Bacteriovoracaceae; genus UBA4207. Next base: position 5,859 of record CAYGQW010000049.1, on the reverse strand, counting down.
ATTCGCTGAGCATTCAAGCATTGATCGCAATGAAAACAAGGTTTACTTCCTATAAATAGCCCATTCGTGGTATCAAAGATGCCATATGAAGGTAGCGGTTATAGGTAGTGGTCCCCAAGCGGCTCAAACCTCTATAAAATTTTTTGATCTAGGCGCAGACGTTCGCATTTTTGCCACGACCGATTGGAGCGAAAATGCTGTTCCAACAAGTTTGTTGACACAGCTAATGGAGCGTCAACTCAAAGTCTCGCCTTGCGAAGTTAAACGAATTCATAAAGCCCATCTAGCACTACAAGCCCCTGGCTTCGCCGGCAAAAGTCGTCTTAGTGATATGTTTCGAGTCGTCATTAGTGAAAATCCAAAGACAGGTGTACTTAAGCAAATGGATGAAAATCCTGAAGTTTTTGAAAAGCTAGGAGATAAAGTTTTAGCTTCACTACATGAGCCAATGGAAAACTTTCACGATGTCGATATCGTGATCACTAGCTTTGATGAGCTATGTACTTGGCCGGGCTTGTCTCCTTCAGGAGCTCAAGTCTTAAATGAAAGCCGACTGCTTGATCAAATTTATAATTCAAAGAACCTACCTCAAGACAGATCACTTCTAACAAAAGGAAGAGCACTGGTTATTGGTGGAAACGATAAAGTTCTTTCTTACATCGCCAGCCATTGTAGTGAAGTTACACAGCTTAAAGTATTTAATGAAAATACTTTGTCCAAAGAGTGGTTTTCTTTTCTTCGAAAAGCAGATGAAAAATGGGAAGCTGATAAAGAAATTTATCAAAAGAAAATTCATGAATGGCGCGGCATGGAAGATTATATTCGGGTTAAGGTTCCAATGCCGATTGAGCCCAAAAATACGATACAGTCCTATGATGATGCTACCCTGATTTCATTAGACCTTTTAGTCGATCAGCCTGGAATTTTCGCTACCATCGAACTCGTTCCAGATGGCAATATCGTAACCGAAAAATTTGATCATATTTTTAATGCACGCCTACCTGTTTGGGATCATGACAAGCTCAAGGGACTGGCGATTAAGTCCGAGTTGTTAGAAAATTCTGTAGTTAAAACAGAACCAGGATTTTACACTCTTCAAAGCAATGATACTGAAAATACAATTGAAATTATCATTAAAGATGTCATGAATTGGTTTAAACCAGTGGCAAAAATATGAAATACCTAATTCTACTTACGTTTCTATTAAGCTGTACGACCAGTGATGATGAAGCACTACGAAGAAATGTTGGTGAGTACTTTACAGGTTCTGGTGTTGTTCAATACTTCTTACCTGACCTTCCTGGCTGGGCTGAAGCGGTTTCATCTCTAGGATGCCATCGTGAAGCAAGTGTTCGTTTCTTTAATCTAAATAAATTAAGTCAAAGTTTTGGTTTGGATTATCAGCAAAGTATACAATTCCAGCTTTCATTTAATATCGATCGGGCCCAGAGAAGTTTAGTCAATGGTCTAAGTTTAATTGAGGAAGAACGATTGTTTTATTCTGTCTCCGAAAGAATTCAGGCGGGAATTCTTCCATTTAAAATGCCAAAGTTTAAAAAAATCAACTTAATTGTTTTAGACTCCGCAATGAAAGATGCTTCACAAGTAGCAAAATTAAAAGCAATGATTAACTCCTCTGAATATCGTCAGGCATATCCTGTTTTTGTTTCGCTCTGTTATTCAGATAAAACAGCTCGAGAGTTCATTTCGGATTTAAGTTTTGATGGAGAGTATTCAGTGCTTCCGATGTCAATCCTTTCGCCTTTTAATTCAAAAGGTGATCTTCAATCGATCCCAACTTTAAATATAAAACAATTTTTT
>CAYGQW010000049.1:0-4028 GCA_964352175.1 uncultured Halobacteriovorax sp. | reverse complement strand
GATTCTCGATAAGAGAATTTAGTGGTGTCGATGCGAGAAAAGCTTATTAGGAGGCTAGATGTTTGGTATAAGTTTTAAAAAGAATGACCATAAAGAAGAGTTGGACAGAGTTAATGTTAAGTTTGAAACAACTCTAGGAGACTTTACTGTCGAGTTATTCGCTAAAGAGTGTCCAGAAACAGTATGGAACTTTGTTAATTTGGCTGAAGGTCGCCAAGAAACGGTTAAAGAAGGTAATTACTATGACGGCTTAGTTTTTCATAGAGTGATCAATGGCTTCATGATCCAAGGCGGATGTCCTGAGGGCTCTGGTCGTGGCGGTCCTGGCTATCGCTTTGAAGATGAGTGTACTCCAGATCTTCGCCACTCGGCTGAAGGGATGCTATCAATGGCCAATGCTGGACCTGGAACAAACGGTTCTCAGTTCTTTATCACTCTTGCACCGACACCACACCTTGATGGTCGTCATACAGTTTTTGGTCGCGTGACTGAAGGCTTAGATATCATTAAGAAGATTGGTAGCACTAGAACTGGACAAATGGATCGCCCCGTTGAAGATGTTGTGATGAATAAAGTTACAATTCTTCGCTAGTCGTGAAAAAGAATCGCCACTCAAAAGAGTGGCTTTTTTTTAAGCTAAATTTCCGATTGCTACATTATCAACCATTAACTGTAAAAACTCACGGCCATTAAAACGATTAATTCCAAGAGTGAAAGTGACTGACAGTTGATCTTGGCCAGTTTGTTGAGAGCGATAAATCTCTTCGGGATGGACCACTCCCCATTTAGTAATATAATTAAAGCTTATACCTTTTAAATACTGCCCACCTGGAGTTTTGAAGTTCCATCTGACGTGGACATCTTTTAAAAGATCAAAGCTTTCTAATTTCATACCAGTTACTTTAAAAACTGGTTTGGCATTCCCCATTCCAAAAGGTTCAAGCAGATCAAGAGCTTTTGTTAGTTCATAACTAATTTCATTTGGATCAATCTCAAGGTCGTAGGACTCGGGCATTGTTCTTTCAATCAACGGTCTTGCAGCAACTGCTCTTAGAAATCTCTCTCTAAAGGCTCTAAAATTCGCAATTGGCATGGATAAACCGGCAGCAGCCTTATGACCACCAAAGCGAGCAAACAGGTCTTCACATTCTTTTAGGCAGTCAAAAATATTTAGTACACCAAAACTTCTGGCACTGGCCTTAATCATTCCTTCTTCTTCGCCATTAGTGAAAACGATGGCAGGTGCCTTAAATGTTTCAACAAGTTTCGACGCTACGATTCCGATAACACCTTCGTGCCATTCGGCATTGTAAACCACGCTAGCGATATGATCGCCGCCAGTAATATCGCTGATGACTTGCTCTCTAGCTCCTTCAAAAACCTGAGCTTGAATCCACTTACGTTCATTATTACAAACCTCAAGATGGTTATAATGAGTTAAAGCTTCTTCTTCAGTTTCACTCATAAGTAAGAGTAGAGCTTTTTCAGGATGATCGAGTCGTCCCTTCGAATTAATATAAGGCCCAACATGGAAGGCTAGTTTTTCAGCAGGAATAAATCCAGCTTCTCTCTCTTCTCTCGAAAAGAAAGCTTTAATACCTGGATACTGAGTTTGTGGAATTTGCTTGAGACCATGACGAACAAGTTTAATATTCATCGGAGTTAACTTCGCTAGATCACAAATTGTTCCAATCGCAACAAATTGCAAGAGGGGATAGAGGGTTTCTATTTTTTGTCCGCGAGCAATTAAGAGCTCTCTAATCTTCATACAAATAGCAAAGGCAACACCAACTCCAGCTAGTGGGCGAAGCTTGGTATCCTCTGGTTCATCTCTACGATTTGGATTAACCACAGCATAAGCTTGTGGCATTTCTTCTCGAGCATCCTTGTGATGATCAGTAATAATAAGATCAACACCAATACTCTTGGCATGCAAGGCCGCTTCGTTGTTGGTAATGCCGCAATCAACGGTTACCAATAATTTTATTCCAGCCTCTTTAGCTTGATCAACAGAAGGTGGATGTAATCCATAACCTTCAACAAAGCGACTTGGTTGAATTAATTTAACTTTAATTCCTAACATTTTGAAAAAGTGAGCAAACAGAGCGCAAGATGTTGTCCCGTCGACATCATAGTCGCCGTAGATTCCAATCTCTTCTTTGGCATCAATTGCATCAATCATTCTGAGCGCTGCTCTTTCAATGTCATGCATCGCCATCAGGTCTGGAAGTTCCTTGAGATCCCATGACAGAAAATCTGTAATTCCTTGGTGATCAAGTCCACGCTTTTCAAGTAAGCGAACGATGATCGGATGGAGTTTTTTAGAGGGGGAGCTTTCTGTAGTTTGTTGTGTGTTCATCCTAAAAAATTAGCATGAGGGATAATAGCTGACTATAAAAGGCTAATATGGCTGAGCGTTAAGTTATTGAATTCTTACCAGAGAACGTGAAATCCTTTTACTAGATCCTCTTCAAAAAGATCCTCTGAACTAGAAAACAAGTGGTTAAACTCGACCTTATCTTTACTGTGTATTTTTTCGAAATAGTTACTAGGCAGGAAGGATTTTCGGCATTTCTCGCATCTTTGTGGCTCTGTTTGAGCCTCTATAACGTGTCCGCACATATGGCATTTCTTGAAAATTGTCTTGGCCATGGCCATCCCCCGTGTGTGTCGCATTCGCAACAGTCTTATTAATTACTCGGAAGATGGAGAAATTTATTTAGGAAAATTTTTCCCTTTTATTCACATGTGCCATACTCAACTACTTTATATTCTTGACGAATTTTGGAGGCTTTTCCTGTAAAGCTAGCAATCTCTTGCTGAGTACCATTCTCTAAAAACTTTATATTCAGCTGTTGTGCAAACTTTGTATTCTCTCTAACTTCCCATCTCTTACCATCACAATCATGACGATTATCATAGCCACACTCATTTTTAATTTCACCATTTGCATCGGTTGAAATTTTGCAGCCATAGCAGTATCCATAATAATCACAACTGACACTTTCTTTTCTATCGGTCCACTTTTCAATTACGGAGTTTGTTAATATTGCTTCAAGCGAAAAATTTTGATCCATTTCTGCAGAAGAAATGTGTACGACTTTATTTTGAAAGCCACTTCGAGGTATTTTTATCTCTCCAAGTTCTGAACCATCCTGAATAATAGTGATGCTCGGATCATAAAACCCAAGTAAGCCAGCGTTAAACTTTAGATTGACCTGGCCTTCGAATATCTCAGATAAGCCATTTTTAGATTTAAATGTGATGTGGCCTTCACTTGTCTTAAACTGACCACTTATAGTATCAGTTTCAAAACCAGTACAAGCAACAAAACTAAATAAACATAAAATTATTAAAATAAAAGATTGTTTCATTACCTATCCAGTTTAGAACGTGTAGTAGCCAGGCATTAGGCTTGGCTGAATTGAAGCAGGCATTGCCGGCATTGAAGTTTCATTCGGAGCCATCGATCCAGCATTTATTCCAACCGTATTATTAGCAAACATATTGTAGTGATTAAGTTCATACGGGTTGGCATCCATAAAATCACCACCGTTTCCGTACATTCCAGTGTAGCTACCATAGTAGTTATTTGTGATCCCAGGTTTGTACTGCATATTATTCATCTGTTTAATAAGTTGCGCCTGTTGAATATGCATCATTTGATAATTTGGATCAAACAGAGGTGATTGTGTCATATAGGGATTACTCTGTGGCGTTAGCATTGATTGATAAGAGAACATTGCCATGGCCATCATCATTTGCTGTTGTTGCATTTGCATATGAGTTTGTTGTGCTTGATAGTCGGTACGTAATGTTTCCATCATGACCGAAATTTCATCACGTTCTTCTTCGATTTTTCTTATATCTTCTCTCAGTGAAGCCATAGCACTTTCATTTTCGCATTTAATTTTTGTAAGCTCTTCTTCTTTAGCGATAACTTCAGCTTGAGCTCCTTCGAGTTGCTCTTTGACTTGATTTAGCTCCGAACTTTTTAGCTCTACTTCGCGTGTAAGACTGGCAATATC
>CAYGQW010000048.1:0-16391 GCA_964352175.1 uncultured Halobacteriovorax sp. | reverse complement strand
GATCACCCAATATTTGACGGTCTAAACTTTCAACGTCATTGATCACACTATTTCTTCTATTTGTAGCAAGAGCATCACAATTCATGCCTCGTGTTTCACCAAGTTCACTAAACATCTCTTCAATATTTGATATATTTCCTGGCGTTAAACCAAGGGAAGCGATTGATCTTGCAGGTCTAAAGTTATTGTCGTCAAGAGCCTTGTCCTTTTCTTCTAGGATACAACTATTACCACTTGTAGTACTTGTTAGGCATTGTGCTGAAGCTGCTACAACTGCATCGGCAACGAGCTGGGCGCAGTTATCACCAGTTCTAGCGGTACCACCGTCTGTCGACGTACCACCAACTTTTGCGAGTTCCTCAAGCGCGTGGTCGATGTTTGCAGCCTTTTGTTCAAAAGTAGTTGGAAGCGCTGGGGCACCTGCACCAACAATTGTTGCGGCAGCAGTTTTATCAGGACTTTCTGTAGCAGCTGGTGCGGCAATTGACTGTAAACGAGTGTACGCTCTAACACGATCAACAGCTTTTTCGGCAGTAGTCATTTGAGTATAAAGTTGTGAAATGGTAGCAGTAGCATCTGCCGGAGCCGGACTAGTAGCAGGTAAAGCTAATTGTGAGAAGAGTGCATTTCTGCTCGTATTTGCATCGTATTCACCTGGCTTAGTTAAACCAATAACTCTTTTTAGGTCTCTGACTGCTTGTCTATCTTCTGCAAATTCTTCAGGTAAATCGTTAATCAGGCGGTCAATATCAGCATCTGTAGTTGAAGGACCACTCGCATTTCCAAAGTAATCAGCAACAATACCTCTAATGTCACCATCTTCCGGAAGAGATCCTATATATTGTTCAATATATGGAGTGATAGCTTCGTTCCAATCATCGCCTTCAGCACAAGACTGTGCAATATCGTATTGAATTTCATCTCTGTTAGAGCGACTATCTTCAGAACCTTCTTCTCGTTCACTTTGTGTTTCGCTACAAAGGTTACGATAGCGACTGGCATAATCTCTGGCACTTCTTTCAATAAATGATACTGCTGTAATAGAAGACTCGTAGAGATCATCAACATCACCACAACCGGCAGCTGGGTTTGTTGAAAGGTCATAGAAGCGACGACAGAATTCTCCCGCCGCTTGTCTAGCTTCTTGCTCATTACGCTGCATCGTTGCTACATATTCACTATTGATATTACTTGCTTCTGCAATTTTTTGTTCGCAAGATTGGACAAGTTGATCAAATGACCTTCTGTTATCTTCCATATTTTGTTGTTGCTCAGCAATGTATTGACCGATTTGCTCATCAGCTAAATCACCTTGTCTTGCTAGAGCATCTTTAAGCTGTCCCATTTTTGTGGCCATAGCATTAAGCTGACGACCAATTGTGGCCGAGTCGCCACCTCTAATATAAGTATTGGTATTTGGGTCAAGAGTAAGTTCCGGCATTGAGATAAAATTATCAGCTGGAAACTCAAAGTCTGCCCCAGGGATTAAGGCGTTAAGAAGTCCAGCTTCTTGCATCACTGCTGCTTTAAACTGAGCAAAAGTCGCTGCTTGTTCAGTAAAGAGAGTCGCCACCATATTATTGTACTGATCTGCTGATGCATTTAATTCATTGGTCTTTTGCTGAACCAATTGATCGGCCACAGCGAAACAATTGTTGATTTCGGTAGCACAAGACTCGGCAGACTGAAAGCAGAAGTTATCGCTTGAAACATTGAAAGATGAACCATCTAAAGTACAGCTACCAACCTCAGCAGTTCTTCCATTACAATTGACGATATCGCTAGTGATTTCTGTTGTCATGTCTTCCACGAAAGTATCGTGTAGCTCTTTAAGATCGTTGAGATAGTTTTCAGCTCGATCAACTTGCAGTGCCTGTGAACGTCCTTGAGATGATGAAGAAAATGTTTTGTCATCATTATAGTCGTTAACACAAGCGGCAACGGCATTTTGGAAGTACAAATAAGGAGGCATTCTCTCAAGCTTTGCTTGAGAATTGGCAAGAGTAATAGTGATATTGCCTTCGCCGTAACTTTGATCAAGTGCTTTTAATTGGGCAATTTTATCTTCGATAAAAGAGTCAGAGGCGAGGATATTTTCCATCGCTGCTCTGTAAGTTAAAATGGTTGTTCCCTGATTATTAGTACTTTCTTGCTTTAAGGCACCTAAGATTGTCTCAGGATCTAGCGTGATACCGTTATTAGCACCAGTCACACATTCGTTAACGGCTTTCTTTCTAAAGAACTCTTTTGAATCTAATTTAAAGGCTTCAAAATCAGACTTAAAGTTTTTATCTAAGCCAGGAGCAGAGTAGCCAACCTTTTGAAGTTCTTGGCGAATCGTTTGTTCTTCTTGTTCAATGCGAGCACTAAATGGTTGTAGTGATTTACTAATTCTTTCTAAAAGCTTTTCATTACCTTTAAAGCTTGGAAGCCCATTTTGTCTAAAACTGTCGATTCCATTTTTTGCAATATAGGCACGAGACTCATTGATAAAACGTTGCATATCATTTTTATACAAGGTTTGATTTGCTAGGAATTCACCACCACTTCTTGCTGCCGGCTTAAAGTTTGATTCTCTTAAGTCAATAAGACCTAAGCCTTGAGAGTTGGCGCTGCCTTTTTCAATGATCGCTTGGCAATTAGGTGGAAAGTTTTTTAGAGGAGGGTTTGTTAGTTCTGATAATAAACCAGTTCCTGAATCACTTGAGCCAAGTAGTTCCGTTCTAGTTTTTTTCATCTGTAGTTCAACTAATTTTACTTGTTCTTTGAATGCTTCATTTTTTTGTTTAATTTCATCGATACGTGCTTGAATCGCGTTTTGAATACCTTGACGACGAGTTCTCTCTTTTAACTGTTTATCCTGAAGACATTGAAGACCAGTTCTAGCTCCATTAGAAGCTTCGTTTTTACCCAGATCTAGCATACGATCAAGTTGGACAATTTGTTGTTTAGCAAACTCACTCGTTTGTGAAAATTGATTAAATGTCGGAGAAGCTGCAAGCCCAGCGGGAGTGATATATTCGCTGGCAGGTCCAAGTTGTTCACAAAACCTAGGCATAGGAATTTTTGCAGCAGGGATTAAACATTCATTTAATGGAGCCGGAAGATTAACTGCCGGTACGTTTCTTACCAATGATGGAGAGAGATCAACAGGTCTATTTGACTGAGCCTGCATCAAGCCTTGAGTAAGAGTTGAGTTTAAAACATTGATAGCTTGAATAGCTGTACCAACTCCATTTGATGATTGAGCATTAACTTCTGAAACCCATGGATGAGGAAGCAAAACCATTACTAACGCTAAAGCACAGCTTTTTCGGATGAGTTTATTGATAGTTAATTTTTTTGCCTTTTTCATGCTCGACCTCAAAAAGGGGACGTATTCTTCTCTATTTATCGGCTAGTTGCTTCTACGAATTGAGGCTAACCAGCTTATTTCTATTGTATTACCTGAGCGAAAAAGTGCGAAATATATTAGTGAGAAAATAGCTATATTGGCTTAAGAGACTAAAAAAGATACAATAAAAATCAGTAATTCCAATAACTTCTAGATCATTGGCCGTGGTGAAGCTAAAGCGCGGTTAGGTATTTGAAGGTGCCAATATTGTTGGTCAGTTTTGCTAAATTTTTAAGGAGAGCTATTCATTGCCAGCTATTAATCGAAATCCAGGAATAACAGTAAGAATATTGGCATATCTGGGAGATTTTTCATTAGCGCAATTAGTTTTCCATGGCCTGATTTCAGTCAGTCATATCCAGATTTTTTATAATAGTTTACGTCACCAAGTTCCCTTAGAAGGCTCAGGAGGGGATGCTGTAGCTACCCTGTTATCAGTTTATGTCATCGCTTCAATTATTCGCTTTTATTCAAGTCTGATTTTAGGCGTAAGTTTTTTTCAATGGTTTTTGGGACTATCTTCTAATGCCGAAGGTATCTCTGGACGATTTTTTAGTGCTTCTCGAATCGCTTTAGAATTCGTTATGTTACCGCTAGGTTTATTTCTTGTACCGTTGTTAAAAAATGAGCCAACTTATATTGAAAGAGCTAGTACCGCTCTATTAAAAAAAGGTAGAGGCTTTAGAGGAGTCCTAGGCTATATAGCAAGACCACTAGTTTTAAGCTTTATCTTCTTATGTGTTTTTGCTCCACTGCTTAGAAACCTCGCAGTTATTGAGGGAGTTAATGTTGAATTCTCTGAAATTCCCAATGTTAAAATTAAAGCGAGCACAGACTTTGATAAGTTCAGGTTTTTTCCGTCTCAGTATTTTGGCTTTATTACTTTTGGCGACCTTGATGCCGATCGCTTTATCCTTCTTCCCCAGTTTGAAGTTACTAAAGAGTCGGTCAAAACAAGGATACGTCCTTATCTAGGGATTTTTGATACTAAAAATGATTCTTTAGGTTATTTAAAAAAAGAGGCCAAACTTAATTGGCGCGAGTTAGTAGAGCTAGCTAAAAGAGGTAATCCTTTTTTTAACTCTTCCTTTCCATTTCTTGCCGGACAAATTAGTAATCAAGAAATAGAGGAATTTAATGAACAGTCAATTATAGAAATTGAAGAACTAGTCATTGCTGCTTTAGAATTATCTTTTAAAAATGTTTCTAATCACGTTAAAACCCATGGTCCGTTCTTGGGAGGCTATGTTGATTTGAGACAAGCTTTAATGGGCCTCTTAGACAAGGGAGCTACTCCAAGAGCAGATACAGTCTATCTCGGAGATAGAAAGTACCTTCGCTTAAGGCAACTATTTGAGGATGTCTCTTCAATTGAAAAAAAATATCGCGAAACTCTTATACCATTGAGTGTAACGGCAGGAAATATTTTGAAGTATGAATGGGATGCCGATTTAAGTGCAGCAGTTGCACGAAGAGATTTTTCGACTGTTTTCTTTTCTCAAGCAAAATGGCAAAAGGTAAACGAAGGTATTATAAAAAGTAATGATCTTTCTCCTTTAAGTCTTATTGATTACGTCTTAAAGAAAGACTTGAGCAATGAGAGTCGCGAAAAAATACAAGCTTATGCTTATAAATGGTTTTTTGAAAAATCAAGATATGCCTTAAAACAAAATCAAAAAAAACTATCGATTTGGCTGAGTCTAACGATGAATAGGATTTACTTGGTCTGCGAGGGACGTCCTGAATTAATAAAACTTCAGAAAATGTTTCTTATGCTTAGACATGCATTAGAAAAAAAGGATTATGAATTTTTTGATATAGAGAGAGCTTCGTGAATGAATCGATCATTGCTGTTATTTATGGAGTAATCCAAGGAATCACAGAATTTCTTCCTGTTAGTAGTAGTGGGCATCTTGCTTTAATTCCTTATTTTCTTGGTGCAAAAGATCCAGGTGTATTCTTTGACCTCTCGATGCATTTAGGAACGGCATTAGCGGTTTTAATTTCATTTAGAGCTGAAGTTCGTAGGTTAATCGATCAGTCATTTTTAATAACAAACTCTGCTGAGTCTGTATTTGCACGTAATTTTTATATTGCTTCCTTGGTTACAGTCTTTTGCGTCTTTGGGTTGAAAGGGGTAGCTGAAAATTACGGTCGAAGTCCAAACATGATAGCATTTAATCTAGTATTTTTTGGTTTATTAATGTGGCTTTGTGACTACTTGGGTAAGAGTAACCATAACCTCATGAAGTCTCCTGGATACTTAAGAGCAGCTCTCATTGGAGTCTCGCAGTCATTAGCTATCTTCCCAGGCGTCAGTCGTTCAGGTATTACGCTTTCTAGTTCCAGGCTGCTAGGCTTATCAAGAGAGGACGCTGCCAGCTTTAGTTTTTTACTCTCGCTTCCAATTATTATCGGTGGATTTTTTTATAAACTGCTTGGTCTTTATCAAACAAATGCTATCCACTCTATTCAATGGCACAGTGTCTTTATTGGAATAACCGTTTCATTTCTTGTAGGACTGCTAGCAATTAAATTTTTTATGAAGCTCTTATCAAAAGTAGGGCTATGGGTTTACTTTTGGTATCGATTAGCACTAGCAGCAATCATTCTTCTTTTTTAAAAGCAAGGTGTCACGACCAGGTCGGCTGAGTCAGATGGGATCTGAGCAGGAGCGCAATAAACTTGATTATTCCATTTAAGACCTGCTTCCCATAGATCAAGAATTCCATTTGCGTTATCGGCATCTTGATTTCCTTCAACAAATCTTTTCGTTCTAAAATTTTGGTGTGATTCTTCCTTGCCAGGAACTCGAAGTGCTGAGTAACTTACACCACGAGCCAGAACACCGCTGGCACAAACATCAAGCTGACAGGCAAGTTGTTCGACGACTGCAGGATCAGTGATATATCCAGTCTGGGGATCAATAAGACTTTTATCTAGATCTTTTGCAATGGAAGATACATATCGATTCATATGAACTGTTACATTGGTATAATCAGGAAGTGCACATCGACCACCTTGACCACTACTAAACTTTCTAATAAATCCAGTACAACATAAGTTCGGATCATCATTGGCTTCGACTAAGGCACCTGCTGGTTTACAACAAGCGACTTCGTCTTGTGAAAATACGGGCTTAATATGATTTTCATCAAAATTTTCTTTACCGGTTGGTGCATCAAAAAGTGCCGCAGCTAAAGAGTAATAATTTTGCCCAGCGGAAGTTAATTCATGATTAGTGCCATTACTATTTTGAGTTAAATCAATATTAGCTCCAGAGCTAATACCTGTAGCAAATCCGATTGTTGTCGGTGATCGATCTGTACAAAGTAAGCTTGGTGTTGCTGAAACATTCGCGTTATCAACAAAGTAAGCCTGCGGAATACCTGCCAGTTCAAGCTTAACCAGCTCATTTAAAATATCATCAACTTCACCTTGAGGAATATCTCTCACCGTACATTCAATATCATCTGGCTCTTGGATACCAAGTAGATCTTGACTGCAAGTATGAAGAGTTGCCGCAAGTTGGGCTGTGCCTGAAGCTCCGGCTCCTGTTGGAAAGAACCAATTATAACAACCCAAAGACTCAGCTCTTATATTGGCTTGATGTCTGGCCGGTCTCCACTCATGGCCACCACCATTTGATTTATGAAATTGTCTGACCCAGTGACCACCACAACACGTTCTAGATGCTTGTTGCGTGAAGGTTTCAAATTGATTGATGAAAGTCGCTGGATTAAAGTTTTGCTGATTTTGAACTGGCGCACTCAGTGGTGGAAATTCTGTATTTGATCCGTCCCTGACTAAATCCGCAGTCGTATTCCAGCGGCTATAGCGATCATTGGAACTCGAGTCTTCATTTAGACCTAGAACATTGGTCATGGCACTGACATTTGGATATTGAGCAATGTCACCAGCTGGGACGCTGGCTCTATTTGGATGATGGGTCGCGATTGAAATTGTCTTATTGTCTTCTCGACAACAACGATTATTCTTAAGCTCAAAATTTGGATCGGGGTAAGAAGCGGCTTGTTTACAAACAAGCTCTTCTTGCCAATACATAATTTCATGACGATTTAAAGTTTCTATTGGCCCACCAGTGGGAGGATTTTTTGGATCAATTCCAGCAAGCTTAGTTGTGATCACACTATTAGGGGCACAGTCTAGATTGGTATGGCAGGCCGCTCCTGGAGCTCGTAAACACCTAAACTCTTCAAAGGCAGGTTTGGTCACTTGATCATTAATGAAATCTTTAACTAAGTCTGTACTAATACCTAACTTATCAAGGTAATGAGTAGAAAGATTTTGAGCTGGAAGTCTATAAGCCGGAGAACCTTGACCTACATCTGTTGAGTCTGGGAGTACACTGGAGTAAATAGAGCTCATTTGGAAGAATTCATTTGATTCATCAAAAACAGGGCAAGCAGCAATGACTGCAGTCGTATCAAAGTTATCAACTGTAACTCCAATCCCCATCACTCTGTCGCCACCAATAGATTTACCTGTTGGGAGTTCGGTATTTTGTTGACCAAAGAAAAGCAGACCGTCGCCGGAGTCAATCGGAGTTTTACCTGGTAGACAAAGTGCTGTGACATTATTATGAAATAAGTTAGCCTTGGTTAAGTCTTCAATTCCTTCGTCTCCTACATATTTTTGTGGGCGACCAATTGTTCTAATATGTTTTCCAAATTCATCCAAATCATCTTCTATGACATCACTGGATAAATTTTGAAATTTTGTATTTCTGGCCCAACGAGCAATTTTGTTATTAAAGTAAGGAGCATTGACTGAGCTTTCGACTAGTCGCTGGCAATATGTATTCGGAGCACAGGCATGCAGCTTATCAGATGTGCTTGCGGTATATGATGATGTTGTATCGACACTTGCAAATTCAGGAAAGCAGGCAGCACCACGACCGCGGTAAATACAACGTTTTGTCCCACCAGAAAGGCTACCGACTAAGATATTGCTTAAACTTTTTAGAGACTCAGACTCAGGAATTTCAAGTCCGTTTTCATCAAAACTAGGCCAATTAGACTTGAGTCCAGTAATTGGTTCACATGCATACTCCCAGCCAAGCTGAGTAGCACAATCTTGATCGGTATCACAAACGTGATACTGCTGACATTCTGCCCCGTCACTTTCAAAGTCAGTTGAAACGGTAGAGCCACTATTTGGCACAGCAGCTGCATCTGATACAGTGATGGTAAATGTGTTCTCATCAGTCTGATCACCATAATAGGCATTAACAGCTAAAAATAACTTATTACTTTCAGCTTGAACGCGACGTTGATTACCAACCGCAAACCAAGTCATACCATCAAAACTTCCAATGACTGAGCCATAGTCAAAGCCATACCAGTCACGATTGTAACCATTGGCGAACATGAAATGCTGAGCTTGCAGTCGACGCTGTCTCTGATCTTGGCGATCACTTGTCCCGCGATGTGTCCAAGGAATCATTGTTGCTGGAAGAAAACAGGCTCGTCCAAAGATAAGCTCATCTGAACGGTGTGTTGTACTTGTTTTAGGATTCGTTTCAAAAGGATTTGGTAGATAGCCAGCACCTTTATATGTAAAGTTTTGAGGGAATAATTTTAAAGCAGTATTCCAATAATCACTACCGCAATAATAGCATGTTGAAAAAGCACCTTGATCAATAAAGATATCATAGGTCTTACCTTTAACGATACGAACCTCTTTAGCTGGCTTAGCACTTTGAGCAGCAGGGGAGAGGGTTCCATAAATCTCATTAAAACCAATATACTGACCAACATTATTAGGTTTAGCTAAATTATTTGAGGTGTATTCAAACTTCACTCCTTCTTGAACGGGAGTTTCTCCATTAATAGTTTCTTGTGGTACGCCTGATAAATCAAAATATCGTACTGGCACAGTTTTAGAACTCATTACCACTGTTTGTTGCAATGGAGGAGGACTAGTGTTGTCAGGGTAAACACAAGAGTAATCAACTGTTGCACCTTGATTGTTAAGGATGGGAGCCAAGTTACATTCTTCACCAACACAATCACACATATCGCGAATCCGCTCTCTGGCTATCTCTACACCAGTTAAGACTGGCCATGTATTAAGGTTTACATAGAAAGTCATTAGAACTGTTTGAGTATCAAAGACAGCGAGGTTAGATCCATTAAAGAGAACTTTATCTGGAGAACCACTAACTAAAGTCCAATGCGTTCCTTGGTAGCGAATTGAACCATCGATTTCAACCTTAATTTGTTTTGATGTATCTGCATAAATTGGAAGGTTGAATTCATTACTGCCTGGAAAGTGATCGTTAGCAAGTCCTAGGTTTTGGCCTTGAACATAGTACTTTTGGCAGCGAGCAATTGTTGGCCCAAGACGCACACAACTACTATCAGCTTTATAGCGTATTCTTAAGTCAGCGCCATCAGCGTTAACAGGAGCGACAAATGAGCCAGATAAGCCAATTGTTACAGGGTTAGTTAAATCATCATTACCATTAAGATTAGATGCAGGAACAGTGTTATCAAGTCCGTTGAGTGTTACGCCAGATTTTGTAAACGCACCATTGGCAAATAACGTAATCCCACCAAAGGTAATCTTGTCGATACTATGCATGGGAAGGCCAACTGTTCCGGTATATACGGTATTGAAATTTAGATCATCTGCGCCTGTATCATAGCTACCCGATGTGTTTTCAGCGGTATCATATACCGAAGTACAAAAGCCTTGTTCACCGTTGACCGGATTAATACAATCATAAAGCTCTTTTTTAGTTAACAATCTAGCTGCAGCCTCTTCCTGTGGGTTTGGAGTCGGTGTTGGAGTTGGATCGTTTGGCACATTGATTGGACAAATATTATATAGGTTTGGATAGTTGTTGATTGATGAAGATGCATTGGCGATATCGTCAATAGATTGAAGAAACTCTGCACTAGCTGTATTTACACCTGATTTCACTGAAGCATCAATAACACACTGGCCATTTAAACAGCAGTCAAAGCCTTGTGCTAAACATTCGCTAGAGCCAGAGCAACTTACTGCACCAGGGTCAACTGTTGAGGTGTTTTGTAGCCTTAGTGTTAGATAAGAAATATCAATACCACTAATATTGACACCACCAGAAGTTTTTAACAGAGAAGCATCTGAACTAAAACTTGAAGTGACACATGTGGGACAAACATCTGAGAATGCAAAAACTACACTTTGTGCCGGGTAGCTTGAAGACAGTGCACTCAAAATGCCGGGAGTCTGACAAAATGTTTGGTTGGTTGTTTTATCATTAGGTCTTAAAAGAAAATAATATTCTAGAGTATTGGTCGAGAAGTTATTGAAAGACTGCGGTGTTGCCGCGAGGACCAAAACTCGACCCGTAACACTTGCAGGAAAGTGATGAACCAAACACTGTACATTTGTTGTGTTGCCACCCTTGATGAAAAGATCAATATTCTTACCACGTAGATAATAAGTATCACTGGTAAAAACTGATTGATCGAAAACCGAAGTCGATTTTGTAGCCCCACTTTGGAAATAATTTGAAGAGTTTGTAAAAATTGGTGTTCCAACCGGTGTAGGAGTATCTGTCGTCGATGCACCAGATCTTGAGCCAGCTTTTCTTGCTGATTTTGGAGACTCAACACAACCTGAAAGCAAAATAAAAAGTGCCAGTAAAATTGCCATGGCAAAATTAAATGGGAGCTTGTTTGTGTTTAGTTTCGTTTCTTCAGTCATACCCTTAATCTTTTCGGCTAATTGGACCTATTCCTTACTTCCTTCTCTCTATTGTAGGGGGGTGAGAATAATGCCGGTTAGAAAGGATTTTCGAAACGTAATTCTGGCTACTTAGTCATTAATAGAGAAATCGACTTTGGCAAATATTGTGGGCAACCAAGAGGAATAGTAGGACATTATCTCCTTGAAAATTGGTTGGGTACTTGGTGATTGTAGGATCTTGATGCAATATGAATAATATAAATTTTTGACGAGTGAGTTTTCAATGTCCAAATTCTTAGCTTTTATTTTTGTTGTTGTCTGCTTTTTAGGTGTTAGCGCGAGGGCTGATAGTTCAGCTTTAAGCGTGTCCAAAGCGGAGATGGTAAAATCAATGGATGACCTAGTTGCTAAGGGAGTAATTAAAGCAGATGAAGCTGCAGCAGCGAAAGCAGAACTTGAAAAAATGAGTGAAGAAGATTTAAAAAAACTTCATGATAAAGCACAAAAGCTAGTTCAGTGACTTTCTAATTCTTTTAATAACCAAAATAATCCATACATGGCAAATCTTTCTTTAAGCTTGATACGATCACCTTTGAAGTGAAGTGATCTTGATTCATTTCTACTATTAGTTGATAGCGCTTGGCATATAAGTCCAACTGGTTTTTCTACTGTTCCTCCTCCAGGACCAGCTATTCCACTAAAGCTTATACAAAAATCCGCACTAAACTTTTCTCTGGCAGCTTCGGCCATTGCAAGTGCCACCTGTTCACTAACGGCGCCGTATTTTTTTATTTTTTCATCGGCTACATCGAGAAATTTTTCTTTAGAACTATTGGCATAACTGACTACAGAGCCAAGGAAGACATCAGATGAGCCAGCGATATCAGTAATTCTTGAAGCAGCTAATCCACCAGTACAGCTTTCAGCAAAACAAAAAGTTTTACCTTTGCTTCTTGCTCTTTCAATAATCAGCTCTTCCAAAGACAGTTGCCCCCATTGCCATACGTGAGGCGCTACTGCACTCGATTCGACAATAGTTTTAATTTCCTCTAAGTAGCGAACCGAATTACTTCGGTCTTCAAAAGTAATTAGAATATCGACACCGGTTATATGTGGTAGAGAGGAAACTTTTCCGTAGACTTCTAATTGCTGCCAAAGCGTAGGGCATAGCTCGCCAAAAATTTTCTCTTCAGGAACACCGTAAGTTCGAAGAACTATTTGCTCTTGATCGCCAATAAGTTTAAACCCTTTTGAATCAAGCAGCGGAAAAAAAACATCTTCAAGCATGCGTGAAAATTCTTTAGGTACTCCTGGTGCAGCCATGAGGGCTTTGCCTTCATCCAAGTAAACAAGTCCAGGAGCTAGTCCGACGGGATTATCAGTAGCGATAAAATCCTGCGGAATAAGATGGTATGCATTTGTTTGAGGGGTCCATTCTCTTGCAATACGCTGATAATTATTTTCAACAATCTGTCTGGCAGTGGCATCTTCTTTTAATGATTTCCCGGCAAATTCGGCCATGATGGTTTTGGTTAAATCATCTAATGTCGGACCGATTCCACCTGAAGTGATAATAATTGTAGATCGCTGCCAAGCAGTTTTAAAAGCAGTTAATATTTGCTCTGGATCGTCTTTAACAATGGAGACATGTGAGAGTGAAAGACCCTTTTTAAAAAGCCAAGGAGCGAACCAAGCAAGGTTTGCATCTTGAGTTCTTCCACTTAAGATTTCGTCACCAATAATGATGAGTTCGATAGTCATGATCACCTCGATAGTGCTAGAATATCTCTATGAGTAGGCGCTTGTCATTTTCTTTACCATTTGATGCTGATCTTGATGAATATTTGCGTCAAGAAATCCCTGATCATGTTGATTATCGAGTCATAAATCAATCACTGGATGCCAGAAATGCCAACCGTGGTAGAAAACCCGTCAATCAATGGACTGTTGAGGTCATTAAAAAAGAAGAACGATTTGCAGCTTTTACCCAAGAGTTTCCCAACCTTGGACCTTTAAAAAAGAAGCCTATTATTGTTGGGGCCGGCCCTGCGGGATTATTCTGTGCTTTAAGATTTGCCGAGTATGGTGTTCCATCAATCATCATTGAACGTGGCGAAAGATCGCATAAACGGATGCTGCATATTGCACGTTTTTGGCGTTACGGTGAATTTGATAAGGAAAATAATGTTTGTTTTGGAGAAGGGGGAGCTGGTCTATTTTCTGATGGTAAGCTAATCACTAGAATAAAATCTCCCCATGTTCCCTATGTTATGCAAAGACTAGTTGATTTTGGTGCTCCAGCGGAAACCGCTTGGCTTTCAAATCCTCACCTTGGCTCAAATAAAATCCGCCAACTTATAGGAAAAATTTCAGATCATCTTATTAGTAAGGGCTGTGAAATTCATTATAATACTCGTGTCGATGAATTCATTGAAGATACAAACAAGATTGTTGGAGTGAAATTATCTAATGGTACAGTTATGGAGAGTGATCACGTGGTTTTGGCCGTAGGTCACTCTGCTCACGACATCTATGATGAGTTGTTAAAAAAGAAAGTTCAAGTTGAAGCAAAAGATTTTGCAGTTGGTGTACGTATCGAACACCCAAGATCTCTTATAGACCAAATTCAGTATGGCGATTTTGCGGGAAAAGATCTTGGAGCTGCTAGATATAGATTAAGCTGGGAAGATCCGGCGACGAAAAAAGGAACTTATAGCTTTTGTATGTGTCCTGGTGGGTATGTTTTAAGCTCTGGAACGGAAGCAGACGGTATTGTTGTTAATGGTATGTCGAACTACGCTAGAAATTCTCCATGGTCCAATGCTGCACTTGTTGTCTCTGTTAAAGCGAATCAAGATTTTAGTACTGATGATATTTTGGGTGGAATGAAATTTCAGCGTGCCATTGAGAAAAAGGCATTTGAGACTTCTTGCGAATTTGCTTCAGGCAAAGAGCTTCCAGCGCAAACATTGGCAGAGTTTATGGGAGGAGAGAAAAGAGAACTTCCTAAAACTTCCTCACCGTCTGGTATTTTTAGAGCTGACCTTTCAAAAATTTTACCAGACTTCATTGTTAATCATTTGAAAAAAGCACTTCATCAGTTTGATCGTTCGATGAATGGATTTGTTAGTGAAAAGGCACTCTTAATCGCGCCAGAAACGAGGACATCTGCTCCAGTTACGGTACTGCGCGACAAAGAGACACTTGTTTCGGTGAGTCATGAGGGTCTCTACCCTTGTGGTGAGGGTGCTGGCTATGCCGGTGGTATTACTAGTGCTGCAGCTGATGGCGTCAAAGTTGCTATGTCTATCCTAAAATCTAACAAAGGCCTAACCGAATAGCTGCCTGCGTTATCCTTGCCGCATGCTCCCCCGATTTGTTATCTTGAAAAAGCATAATTGTGAGGGGAACCAATAATGTTTAAATACATAATATTTTTATTGATGAGCTTAATTTCATTGAGTCTATCAGCACAAGAGCTCCCACCAAATGATGCTCAATTTATTGATGCAACTTTAATTGCAAGAGCCAACTCTAGTGATGGTTTCGGACTTCCTCCAGCTTCAGTTTTAGGTATTGCTGACGTTAAAGTTAATAATCGTGGTGATGTGGTTTTTGATGTTGATGTGATTGGCGGCGAGACGACATCTGGAGTTTGGTTTGCAGCTAATGGAACTCAAGGACGAATTATTTATCGTGCTACCGTTGATGGCCGACTTCTTAGTGATCCTTCAATTAATAATAAAGGCGATTTTGTATTTAGTCAGTTTGATTTTGGTATTACCGATGGCGTGTTTAAATTTGATGCGAACACTAGAGCGACCACAATAGTTATTCGTCCAGAAGACAATGAAGCATTTTCATTTTCTTCAATTAACGATATTGGAACTGTCGTTACTAGAGTACTTGATATGAACAAAGATCGTTCTTATCGATATGTGAATGGTGGAATTTCTAAAACTTTAGTCAAAGAAGGCGTAAAAGATTCACAAGGCATCAGTCTCTCTCATCTTTATCGACCAGTATTGAATAACTCAGGTTTTGTCGCTGCAAAAGTCCGTCGTGGAGATCATGGTCAAAATGATGAAAGTCAACCAGATGCTATTCGTTTATGGAAGCCAGATGGAAGCTATGAAGTAGTTGCAGTTGATATCCACGCAGATCCTAGTTCTTTATTTTTAGGATTTAGTAATTCTGTGGGTCTATCCGATGCAAAACATGTTGTTTTTATCGCTACTATTTCCGGTGATAAACAAGCCGTTTTTTTGTTTAATGAAGGGAAAATTAAAGCAGTTGCAATTGAGGGACAAGGGGATCTTGAAGCGATAGAAGCTTTTGCTCCCGTCGTGAATTCGAAGGGACTTGTAGCTTTTAGAGGTCGTTTAAAATCAGGTAAAAGTGCTATCTTCACCGGAACCTGGGATGGTTTTAAGGTCGCAGCTAGACAGGGTGATTTAGTTCCAACTGATATTGAAACTGGAAAAATCTATGATCTAGCAGATAACCAAGCTTTTATTGGAGGTTTGTCACTAAACGATAATGGATTACTGGCTTTTCACGCAGGAATTCTTAGTAAAGATGGTGACCGTTTCTTAGGACAAGGTATCTATATTTTGTCGACGACAACTTCCCCTGCTGGGCGCTAAGCGTATAGGCGAGGCGCGTCTTTCACGTTAGGATGAGCCCCGTTTTACTAGGGGAAACGCCATGCTTTTTAAGTCAAAAGACAAGATTGAAAAATCATACGATGTCATCGTGGTTGGCTCTGGTTTAGCAGGCATGACCGCGGCCAATAAGCTTGCCATGAATGGTCGCAAAGTTCTCCTTCTTGAATCTCATAATAAGCTTGGTGGCTTTGCTACATGGTTTAAAAGGGCACAAGGGGATCATATCTTTGATGTGTCTTTGCACGGTTTTCCTGTTGGTATGATTAAGACTTGTCGAAAATACTGGGGCAAGGAAATAGCTAGTAAAATCGTTCAAGTTGAAAAAGTTCGCTACGTTAATCCACAATTTGAAGTAGAAACGGATTTTACTAAAGAACACTTTACCAGTGTGCTGGTTGAAAAATTTGAAATTGAAAAATCTAAAGTCGATGGTTTTTTTGAAGAACTAGCGTCAATGAATTTTTATGATAATAACCAAATGAATAACGGAGAGTTATTCCAGAAATGGTTTCCAGATCGAAATGATGTTGTGCGCTTTTTATTAGAACCCATCGTTTATGCCAATGGCTCAACGCTTGAAGATCCGGCCATTACCTACGGTATCGTCTTTTCTAATTTTATGAGTAAAG
>CAYGQW010000047.1:0-16469 GCA_964352175.1 uncultured Halobacteriovorax sp. | reverse complement strand
ATGTTCACAAGCCTAGATTTATCTTGAAAGTTAGGAACATTAATAAGATCTGCATTGAAAAGAGTTTTACAGGAATCTGATAACCTTTTGCTAGTACTTCTGCTTCTAATTAAAGAACCTATAAAAGAGCGAAGGGTCCAACCTTTTTTCGGTTTTATATATTCCAAATGCTGCACAAGGAGTACTGATCTGGCAACAAATAGAGTCTGTTTTGAAAAGATTGAGCGATCAAAAGGTAAAAATTCATGATCATAGTCAACAACATCATAGCTTGAAGCATTAGAAATAAGAAAATCTCTTAATGCTAAGGTATAAAGCGATCTAAATTCAGAACTAGCAAAATCGGTCCGATTCAAACCGAGCTCAAGCGGGCCAACGATATCTACTCGGTGTCCTCTTAAGCTCAATTCATTTTTAAGCTCGATCAATACCCTGCTAATACCAAGAGAATGAGAAACAGGCTGTGGAGTGCAAAAAAGAATTTTCACTTTTGAGAGCCATGGTCTTGTTCATATTTTTTAACTGCTAATACAAAATATTTATATGCTGTCATTGTTAAAAAAATGACACCTGGTATACCATCTTTCCAAGTTCCTTTAAGCATCATTACTATCCAGAAATAAATAGGCCTAAAAAATATATTTACCAGATAGCTTTTATTTCCTCCGTAATATTTGAGTTCCAAGTTGGTGTCTCTTTCAAGCTTAAAGATCTCATCGGAAATGCTTAAAGAAGAATGATGTATTATTGGGCTAACAAGATGACCGATTTCACCATCAACAACTATCTCCTCATGAATGTCTCTATCATTATAAGTACCCTGCCCATTCTTAAATAGTCGAAGTTGATGATCTTTCCCACGACCTTGAGTCAAAACCTTATTTAGGAAGACTAAATGTCTATTTAAATAGTAGGCATTATATTCAGGACCATTAGTCAATAAACTTTTTATTTCATTAGTCAATTCAGTCGACAACCATTCATCGCCATCAAGGACTAGAACCCAGTCTGTAGAAAGTTGATCTAAACAAAACTGCTTCTGTTTAGCATAGCCTTGCCAATCTTTTAAAATAACCTCAGCACCACTAGATCGAGCAATTGTAACTGTTTTATCGCTGCTATTTGAATCAACGACAACTTTCTGAACAGCAAATGGAACAGAATCCAAAACTTTTTGAATATGCTTTTCTTCATTAAAGGTAATAACCGCTAAGCCTAATGAAATCATATTTTTCTCAAAACCTTTAGGTATACGATTCTAAATTCCTCAACTGTATCCCTATCAAGAAGAATCAAGGTCATACTGTATATTAATAAACATACAATAATTGAAATACAAAGTAATAGCCAAGAGTTTATATCTATTGAGTATAAGTAGAACTTAAATATGGAGTAAAGTATTATATGTGATATCACGATACTAAAAAATCTTCTCACAACTGAAATGTCTACGAACTCATAATTGAGATAGTAGGTAGTAATACAAATGATGGTTTCAATAAGAATAATTAGATACAAATAATATTCGATATCAAAATAGTTAAGTATAGGTATAGCTAAAATAATTTCTAAGAATAATGCAAGTCCCTCAATTTTAAGTAGAATTCCTGGCCTAGCTCTCGAGTTCATTAAGGTTCCAAAGAGATATCGTACTTTTCCTAGAAACGTTCCAAGTGCCGCTAATGGAATAAGAACAATTGAATATTCCCACTTTTGCGGAAATAGAGAATGCACTCCCGAGGATGCACAGCAGATGATCATCGCGTACATTAGTCCTAGAAAAATCAAAAAAGAATTCAGGTTTTTTGCAAAACTTTTTTTAAAATAATCAGTGTCATTTTGCATCTTGCTTAAAGCTGGAAAAAAAACTCTATCAAAACTATCCGTTAAAACACTAGGTATTGCAACGATCCCTACAGACCACACATAAATACCTAAAGTTTCATGATCAATGAAATTACCTAAAACGACTGGTATAATCATCGTCTTTGCTGCAATAACCATTTTTTTTATTTCTGAAAGAAAAGCAAAACTAAAGAGTTTTTTAATTTCAATTATATATAATTTGGGCAGGTAAAAAATTGGACTATAGTAATAGCTCAAGGCCAAACCGACAAGAGATCTTGTTAAAAGCGCATAAGCGAAACTCCATGGACCATAATCAAGATAAGCACATGTTATTTGAACTATATACATTGCTAATGATTCAAGGAGTTCAATTTTCATAACATTGGCAAAATCTAATTTTCTATCAAGAAGCATCTTGGGTGGAATCTTTACCGATTCAATAAAAAGTACAAAGGAAAGAATAAGCAAGAGCCAATATAATGAGCTGTCATAATTGTAATGATCAATAACGAAACTACCAATAGCCACAAAGGTAAAAAATAGAATTAATCCACGGTAGATAACGAGACCAAAAAGAGATCTCATCTGATTCTTGGAGGGTTCCTCTTTTTGCTGCGTCAAAGGAATCGAAAGACTCAAATCGGGTAAAAAGAGATTAACGGACCAAACCAGCCCTTGTAGAACAGCAAATACTGCATAGTCATTTGGTACAAGCCATCTTGATAGAAGAATAATCGAAACTGCACGAAAACAATAAATGATGGCACTTCTACTTACTAACGCAAAAAAGCCTCGTTTGGCTTTCTGATTAATGTCATCAAGGCTATCTTCTCTCAATTCTAGTATTCCGATTGAACTTATAATTCAGGAACATCTCCGAGGACTTCAATATCACGGAAATTATTTTGAAAATCTTCACGGTCAATAATTCTCTCATCAAATAGATATCTTAACAGCAGACCTGTGATGACAAGAAACAAGCTGACAACAATAGAAAAAGCTATTGTTCTAGCAAGGCTGTGTTTTTTGTATTGACTCGATGAAAGTAAAAAATTATCAAAGCTAACGTCTGTAACGACTGTCCCTTCAATAAGTTGCACTTGTAACAGTTTTTGCTCTAGAAGTTTCAAATATTCAATTGAAGGTTTGTGTTCATCAATATCCTGTTCAAGATTTTTAATTTTCGTAACTAAGCTTTTTCTTTCTTCGATCAAGCCTTCAACTCTAGTTTCTAGTTTTACAATTTGATCTTTCAAAACTTTCGTTTGAAATTCTACATAATCTTTATTCTTACCTTTATCTTCTCTGAATCCCTCAAAGTTAACGAAGTCTCGTGTTTTTTCTAGATTTGAAATTTCCTTATTAACCAAGCTCGCTTGTTTTTTAAGTTCAGAAACTATTTGAGAGCCTTGGGATGAATTAGTTCCGGCGACTTGCTCTAAAGCCGATATATCAGTCATCAGAATATCTCTTTTTGCCTTTAGAGATTGATAACGTTCCCATTTTTGCTTTAGTTTTGGATCGAAATCTTTTTTTAACGTTTTATTTGTTAGCTTTAACGAGATTTCAGACTGAGAGTATTCAATTTTTTTTGTTTCAAGTGAATCTTGATAAACTTCAAATTTCCTTTCTATCCCGTTAAGAACGGCTTGTATCTGTGAGATCTCTTGGAACTTCTCCATTATCCCTAGATTACTTAATGACTCTTTTCTTTCTTCAATTAATTTGGCAGTTACTTCTTTTTGATTAGTCAATGCAAGCTTTATTGTCATTAGACGATGTTCTGTTAGTGCATCTTTTATAGCATTAATAACTTTATTAGTTGTATAAGAATCAAGTGTTTTAACCGAAACGATAAACCTTGTTTCAATTAATTCGTCGAGTTCAATATTAAAGAGTTTAGGAATAACATCCCTCATCTTACTCGTTTTGCATTCTATATCTAAACAGCTTGAAAATAATTCAACACTTCTTTCGATCTTGCTTGAATGGATTGACGAAAATGACATATTATCAAAATTGGGGTCAGAAACTAATTTATTAGCAACTCTTTGCAAAAAGTCTACGGATTTAACAATAGTAAGAAACTCCCCCGGCCCAACTCTCTCTTTTTTTTCTCCAAGCATTTCTGAAATTGTATTGGTTGGAGTGTCACTATGTGCACCAATATTTCTAAATGCTATTTGTGCTGAATAAATATCATGCTGCCTTAGATATAAAAATGCCGTGAGAATACATACGACGACTGGAACACTGGCTGTTATCAATATATATTTTCTTGCCAGTTTAGATAAGAATTTTACATTAATAATACTAAATTCTGAAAAGATAGCATTTACATTTTTCACTCTTCATCTCCACTTTTAAGGTTTGGAGAGGAGAACATAGCTCCCTTTAAAGATATTCCATGAGATTCAAAAAAATCTTTAACTTCATTAATATCACTCGTCGTCATGTTATTTCTACTTACAACAAGATTCATGGCTTTAAATGAGTGTAGAAGGCGATGATAAAACGGTAAGTATTGTCTCATCACCTGCATTGGAGGGGCACTCCACAAAACTACATCATAACTTTCTATAGCTTCAAGTGCATTGCTTAGTACTTCATCTCGATTCTGTCCGCCAATAGACAAAATTTCTTGTAGATCCATAATGGAAAGATTCTCACCAAAGTCATATACGATCGAGTATTCAAGAGGTTTAGTTGATCTTGTTTCAGCCATTTCAAAAAATTTAAGTGCATCTCCCTCTTTGCCTGAAGTTACAACTAATATATTCTGTTTAGATAAAATATCGGCTAAGTAGCAGCCTAGGGCAAATACCGCTTTCTTTTGGCTGTCATGATAACTGGTGCTGGCGAAAACAATTCGATTATCTCCCTCATCAATTTGTTTTCTAAGAGATTCACCTAATTTGGCAACATTTTTAAAATTTCTTATTCGACAAACAACTTCACTAACAGTCTTGCAGTCTCCACCATCAATTCGTGCTAATGCTGGATTAGCTCCTCGCTTAAAGCGAATGACATGACTATCGTCGTTTCCACTCACGAACTAGGACTCCTTGAGTACCACGCCCTTTAGCTTGAACCCATAACAACGCATAAAGTGTAGATCTTGTCTGACATCAGTAATTGAAGCACGTTTTGAGTCCATAACCAAAGTGAATGAATCGAGCTGTCGATACATAGGGAGTAATCTCCCCATTGAACTTTCAGCTTTGACTCTGTTTGGTAAATCTATAAAAATTGGATTGTTCTCTTGTTTTTGTTCGTCCATAAAAGACTTCATCGCGGCAACACTTAGATTGGTGAAGTCTGAGTCACGCATAAGAGTAACTTCACCAACATGTTCGCATTTGACACCTTTTACATATCCGGAAGTTATTTCTACTCCCTCAAGCGCACTTGAGATGAGAGACCTAACCGCTTCATACTCATCGCTTAAAATTGCTGTAACTTTAAGACCTCTTTGGTAAACCATAAAGGCAACTAATGCGTAGATCGTATTACATTTTGAAGCTGACTCACTATCACCATAGACACCAAAAGCTACTTGCCCTTGATCTAAATCCTTGGCAAAGCTGGCTCCCAGGCTGAAAGCTTCATGATGGTTTTTAATTTTAAAAAAAAGCTCAGAGTAGTCACGACCTGATCTAGCAATTCGAAGCTGAGTTAAATGAGCATTTGTATTTTCAATTTTTGTGTCATTACTCGATACCACATCTTGGAATTTTTTCTCAAAAGAGATTGCCTTTGTATTATCTTTATTCGACTTTTGCTTTGAAACTGTTTCAGTCGAAGAAACGCTAAAATGCTTTTTTTCTAAATCGAGGTTTTGAGTCGAGACTTGTGTTTGTGGATTTTCGATAACCTTTTCAGATTTTCCATCTAGACCGGGAATAACAAGTTTGAGATGTCCAGACTTACTGATTCCATCTTCGCTCTCAATTTTTTTATTTTCTTCTGCTTTTCCAATGACGAGATGGTGGGTTGTCGCTTCATCTAAGCGTACTCTTTCAATTATAATTTCATGAATATCGTTATGACCTTCTAAAAGATTGATAAGATCATCAACTGAAACTTCAGCACTGGCTCCAGAGCTATCAATAACCTTCAGACAGTCATAGCCGTACTTGAGGTACTCAACCAGTCGACGGTATTGAGTTTCTGTAAGACTGCGTCTAATGTCGCGCTTTTCAACATGAAAATGACTATTTTTTGCTAATGCAGATTTGGTCACATTCCTTCCAATTCACACTTATTAACTATAAACAAAGCATTGGCGTTATCTCGCCTATAGCATTATCGTAACATATACGAGTATTTTTGAGTTCAATCTAAATTATTGAACAAAACATGGAAACCTTTACCGGATTGTTGATGAAAACGTTACAGTTAGGGAAATTTTATCCCCCTTTTCATGGTGGGATGGAAACAGTTTTACGTGATCTTTGTCGCGGGCTAGCAAAAAGCTCAACTAATGAAGTAAAAGTTTTGTGCGCTGAACATGCCTCAAGTTCATCTCCAAATAGTGACGGAAGTATCTCCGTTATTCGTTTAAAAAGTTTAATCACTCTATTTTCTCAACCTATCATGCCATCATATTTCTTTAGACTTAAGAAATTGCTTAAGTGGGCAGATGTTGTCCATTTACATGCTCCTCACCCCCTCGCTGAACTTTGTCTACTTCTGGCCAATCCGAATTGCCCCATTATTATTACTCATCACAGTGATGTTGTTAGACAAAAACTCTTAGCTCCATTTCATACCGCTTTGGTCTCAATTCTTTATAATAAAGCTAAGGTTATTGTTGTTCCAACGACAAACCATGTGAAAACTTCGAAATTACTTGGAAGATTTTCACACAAATGTCGCTGTATCCCCTTTGCATTAAATACTGATTCACTTATTAAGCCAGAAGATATTTCTACCAACGAAGTGATCCACTCGCCCTACTTTCTATTTGTAGGCAGATTGGTTGGGTATAAAGGTGTCGATATTCTATTAAAAGCGTTTACTAAAGTTAATCAAGCATTTCGACTAAAAATTGTGGGAACTGGACCTTTAGAAGAAGAATTGAAAAACCTTTCTAAGGAACTTCAGTTAGAGAATCGAGTTGAATTCTTGGGACGTGTAGATGATTCTAAAAGTTTTAGTCGCTATTATGCTGAAACGACGGCCTTAGTACTCCCATCTGTTTCTTCAAATGAAAATTTTGGAATGGTTCAACTCGAAGCGATGTACTACTCCAAACCAATTATCGCTACAAATCTTCAATCTGGTGTTCCTGCAGTTGCTGAGCCGGGCGTATCGTCAATTTTAGTAGAGCCAAGTGATCCTGAAAGTTTAGCCGCTGCCATGAATACACTTGCCGAAGATCATTCAAAAGCCCAGGAAATGGGATATCAAGCACGGCAGCGTTATGAGAAGCTCTATCAATTAGATTTATTCGTTCAAAATCATCAAAAGCTCTATGAAGAGCTTTTAGAAAAAAATCGTTGAGCTTCATGTCTATCGACTATAACCTTATAGCTTATGAATAAAGAGTTTATTTTTACCACTCACCGAATAGATCTTCGTGGCGGCCAAGAAAGATCGATGCATGAAAACCTTAAACGACTCGCTGAAAATGGATATTATATTCACTTTTTCACCTTTCAATTAGAAGATTGGCCAAGCCATTTAGCCCATCGTTGGCATCAGGTTCCAGGTAAAAATATATCAATACAGCTCATTAGAAATTTTTGGTTCTCGTTTTACACATTTTTCGCACTTTTCAATCAAAAGATTCCAATCATTACAATTGGAACGGCTTCATGGGTTGCTGATATTCGTGTCATACAGTTTATTCATCTGACTTATCAAAACCTAGCCAAGAAAAACTTAGCTCCTTTACCAAACGCTCAAACAAAATTCAGATTGATCTATCAAAAAATTATTTCACACTATAATTCATTGTTAGAACGCTTTTTATTTCCAAAAACAAAAGCCTTCGTCGCTATATCTAATTGTATAAAAAATGAAATCTTAGAAATTACCGGGAATAGAGATATTCCAATTCAAGTGATTCATCATGCCCCTGATAAAGTTGAGATAAAAAATAAAGAAGAGTTTCCCCTTCGTGTTTTATTTGTCGGTGCGCTTGAGAGAAAAGGGATTGAGAAGAGTTTACGTCTTCTGAGTCAGGTCAATCATCAAGATTGGTTTTTTGATGTTGTTGGACCTGGAGATATTACTTATTGGGAAAAGTACGCTAAAAGCATTGGAATCTCATCTAAAGTTAAGTTCCACGGAATGAAGCCGTCATTTGAATTTTTTGCTAAGTCTCATCTTTTCTTATTTCCAAGTACCTACGAACCTTTTGGCTTAGTTGTATCTGAAGCTGCTTCCTTTGAATGTCTACCTCTTGCTTCAAGTGAATGTGGTGCTATGGAACTTTGGCAAAAAAGATCAAGCTGGCTTCAACTTTCAGCTCTTGATGATGATCAAAAATGGATTAATGCAATTGAAACAGTTATGAATGATAGGAGTCTATTAGAAAACCTATCTAAAGAGTCCTTTGATGCCTTCACGTCTTGGAGTTGGGCGAAATCAGCTCAAGAATATGATCGATTTTTGCAAAAGACTTTATAAAAATAAAAAACCCACTCTTTCGAGTGGGCCTTTTAAAAATCAATGAAAATTATTCCTTAATTATAATAATAATCATCGCTATAGTAATCATCAGTATCGCCGTAATCGTAATAATCTAAATCTGAGTAGAAGTCATCATTGTAATCCCAGTTATAAGATCTTGATGTATCTAAACGTTCAGAACAAAAGTAGCGATCATCGTACGAGCGGTAGTTAAGTTCATCGCGCTCACGTGCACAAGCATCGTATCCGCTTTGACATGAACGACCAGAGTAAACTCTCTCAGTTCTGTTGTCATAGCCATCTACTAGCTCGTAGTTACATGTGTCTTGTGGGCTGTAACGGTGACGGTAACCATTGTAAACAAAGTATGGATAGCTTTCGATATAATAGAAGCCATCATTATAAGTTGATCCATAACGAACCCACTGATCCCAGTAAACATATCTGTATGGAATGCGTGAGTAGTAATCATATGGCTGATAAAAACGGCTCGTATGTGAAATTGAGCCATAATAAGGGCTATGGTTGTAATACACATATGAACGGTAAGGGTTATTATAGTTGGCACGGAAGCTATAAGACCTATGGTAATTTCTTAGTGCCTGACGACGTTGATTGTAATCGTAGTAATTTGGACGTGGACGACGATAGTTAGTTGGAGGTCTAGTGGTTGGACGAGTCGTCGGACGATTTGGACGGCCATAACCATCATTTGGTCTATTTGGACGAGTTACATCGGGACGAGTTGGTCTTGTTGGACGGTTATAATCGTTATTTGGTCTTGTTGGACGGGTTGGCTCAACTGGACGAGTTGGTCTCGTTGGACGGTTATAATCGTTATTTCGTATTGTTGGAAAAGTTACATAGGGACGTGATGGACGATCTGGACGTGTAGGTCGGTCACAATTTCCCCTTGGGCATCTTTGTGCATTCGCACTTTCGATTCCACCAGCGAAAAATGCTGCCATAAGCATTGTTGCTGCAATAATAATTTTCATGGTCTCTCCAACATAAAATAATAGTAACGAACAGTTTTAGTACTGTTTTATTGCTATCATTGCTGAAGAACCAGTTTCAAAATAAATTTTATGATTAACAAGAAAAACGAAATTCTGTCACTTTCGCAGAGCGAAAATGGCTTTTATATTCAAGGATATAGAAATTTAACTTACATTGGACTTATGACGCCAGGGCGCATTTTGACCCCGAAATAACTCTAAAATACATACCCCATCGAGAAGTAAACTGAATCATTTGCTCGATAGCTGGACCAAAATGATGAAGAGGATTCTGCTTTCAATGTTTCGACACCAATAGCTGTGATGAGATTATTATTGAACTGGTAAGCTATATCTGTACGAAGGAGAATATCTTTACGATTTAAGTCATGCTTAAGATCAACAAGCCAAGTTAGCTGCTCAGATGGCTTAACCTGTAACCATAATCCAACTGCATTTTCGAAGCGAGAACTATCAGAGTAAAAATCATCACCGGATGAGGCTTCTGTTAATAATCGAAAATAATTTAAACCGAAGTCTACATAATAGTTTTGATGTGTCATTGCCAAAGTAGTTTGGCTTTCTCTTTTATAGTTTGGATTAATAGTGAAAAACTCAGATTCAAATTCACGATTTTGTTGCTTAAGCTTAATCGGATCAAGTACATCAAAATCTTTGCCAAGTTTTGCGTTGGGATCACTTATTTCTAAATTAGCATGAAATGTTGTTTGGCCTTTGATAGGTGTTGGAATATTTTGTTCTAATCCAAAGCCAATGACTCCATGATGATTAACAACAGGATCTGCATTTACTGTTACCTGCTTAAGATCTAGGTCATAAAAGGCTTCGGCATTTACTCTCATATTATTTTCTGGTTTATATAATAGGTAAGAGTTTAACTTTCCAGCAGTCTCATTCTCGCTCCAGTGCCAACTAAGATTTGCTCCCAGAGTCTTGTTAAGAAGTATGTCCTTAATCTTTGGATCATTTAGGTTGTAGTAAATAGGAACTTCATTCTCATTAATTATAGTTCTTGAAGGCGGTCTTCTTACCCATTCACTTTTACTTGTAACTTGGCCATTTTCAACTTTTAATCCGGGATTGAGCTGAGGTACAAATAAATATGAGAGGATGAAGTTAAGTTCGATATCCCCCATTTTTCGATCCCAGTGGATTCCAATTAGGCCGTCTCTTTTTTCATCCAAAAGAGTAAATGATCGTCTTGAATTGATGTTATTAATTCCCCAAAAAACTTCTGTCGGGTTCCAATCTAAAACTTTACGACCAAGCGTTAAGGTATTTGTACCATCACTACCCTTAATATAAGCTTCACTAAGTGAATAACTTAATTCTTGATCATCCATATATAGCCTAAAGCTAGCATCAAATTTAGCTTCAGCTTGATCAATTAGAATAAAATCACCTTCTTGCTTGATATCTAAAGTAAGACGATCTTCAGAGCGTGTCGTAACACCAGGATCATTAAGACGTTGGAATTTTTCGACCATAACTTCGACTTGAGCAAAAGCTGTGGCCCAGATAAAAAACAAAAATATAAAAGCAGTCGTAGTTAGTCTCAT
Organism: uncultured Halobacteriovorax sp.; assembly: GCA_964352175.1. Classification (GTDB taxonomy): domain Bacteria; phylum Bdellovibrionota; class Bacteriovoracia; order Bacteriovoracales; family Bacteriovoracaceae; genus UBA4207. Next base: position 5,404 of record CAYGQW010000047.1, on the reverse strand, counting down.
TCATTTATTAAAGCCTATATAAAGACTAAATTCGATCAATTTTAACGCGTCGTGTAAAAATGACTCGATCAATGTTTTGGCCTACTTTTTGCTTTAATATATTTCAAAGACAATAAAGGAATACATTATATTTCAGCTACTTAGAAGTATATTTACTAGAACCTGCCTAACTTTCGGTATGTTAACCCTACTCGGTTGCGGGCTTATCAATGATGAGCCTGTCAAAAACACTGACATCTATCAAAATAGTGAGCTTTCCGGTGATTGTGTCATTGATCCAGAGTCATTTTCGAATTTTCTAAAAGAAGATGTCCAAAAACAGATCCTTTGCTTGGAAAAGAATTTTGATCAGTTTAATCGCTATGTAAAAAAGGATAATCCAAACGCAATTGGAAAAAAGGAAATATCTGTATTTGTTGCAGACTTTTTCCCTAAGCAAGTCAGCAGTATCATGGACGGTCTTGAGCTGCTATTCAAAGTAAACCTTATCTTTATTGATGATCAGAGTGATCAAATTTCAAATCAAGGACTTAGAAGCTTGTTCAAACTACTCGTTCACGCTAATAAGAACGCCTTTCTCATTAATAAGTCATTTAAAAATTACGACGAGAATAAGATTTCATTAGCGGAGCTTAAAGAAAATTTCGTAAGCTCTCTTTCAAACTTGGCGCAAGCTGCAATTGAGGCGATTCACGATCATAAATCATCAGACGTACCGATTAAAGAAACAATTAAAGATGTTACAAGCAGATTTAAACAACTCAGCATTACAGATGATCAGATTCACTTAATTCAAATTTTCAAGAAACTTCTTATAGGTAGTGACTCAAACACATTAAACTGCGATGAATTAAGATTAATGCTGCAAAGGATGAGCGATCTATCATCTCTACTTTTTGACCTTCTTTATATGGATCATTATAAACTTGAAGCTAAAAATGAATATTATAGCTTCTTTTTAGACAGAATTGATCTTCTCTTTAAAAACTTTAATCTTGAACAAGATGGCATTATTCTTACTCATGAGGATATCGCTTTTCTATCACAATATGTTGATATGAATATTGATCGTGAGCTCATAAGAAGCACTTCCGTATCAGCAAAATTAAATCTTTTTACTCCTGAGCAAGCTGAAAATGGATTCAATAAATCTGATCTCAAATTATTAAAAATATACGCGCACGCTTACTTCAAGAGTTACTTAACTTGGAGTGAAATTGATTTTGAATCTGCTAACAAGTTAAACCAACCTCGATCTTTTTATGAAGACATGCTTGCAAGATGGTCTTTAGAAATAAATAGTTTAGTTGATACGACGCTTTTCCCAGAAGAGCTTAAAATAAAACTTTTTATTAATGATACTAAGAATCTATGGAATATTGGCAAAAAGGATATTCAGTTAATAGAAAGCATGATGCTAATCAAGCCTCTACTCATTGGAGGAAAGCCTGCAAGTGTTACACCGCTAGAAATTTCTAGAATTTTGCCAAAACTAAAAGACATTGCATTATTGGCTTTTGATGCCAAAATTTTTGCTCGAGAGAAGAAAACAACTTCACAATGGTTAGAGTTTTCACTTGCAACTCTTAAATCTGTAGAAAAGAATATTTATGTTGGTGATGATTTTGAAGTTGCCTTTATGACTAACGGACTTTCAAGTGTTCAGGTCTATTTTGATGAGAAATACTTAAATATAATCAATGGTACAATCGCCGGATTTCCGGCGATTAAAAATAAAGTTTTTGGTGGGCATGAAGAAGTTGTTCTGTTTAAAGAATTTAGACTTATCCTAGATGAAGTAAAATCTGTCATAGAAGCTTTATACTTAAGTGATATAACCTCAGACTTGTATACTAAAGAAATCCAATCTCCAAAGCTAATTAAGAATCTGCCCTACCGTCATCATTCTAAATATAATAATTTTAGTACTGATCGCATTCATAGTTTCAAACAAGAATATAAATATGTACTTTCAAAATATCACTACTACCTAGACAAGGATAATTTGCAATATTACCAAACAAATATTGTCAGAACAAAGAAAGGAATTTTAACCAATATGCTTTTAAGAAAAGCGAGCAAGCTCTTCTTAAAGGCTTATGGTCATGAAGAAAATGGTCATATCATGTTATCTATTGATGAAATTGACCTGATGATGAAACAGTTTAAGCCACTTCTTGAACCGATGGGTCTTTGGACTAAGAAGATTGATACATTTGCTAGAAATATGCTTTTACTCTCTGATCTATTTCAAAGTCGATCCAATGGTAATGGCTCAATCGATATTGATGAAGCTGTTGAGTATATATCGATGGTCATGGTTTCTGCAGAAATACAATCTCAAATGATGGTAGCGTACTCTAATGTATGTCAAAACCAAGGTGAAGAAGACGAGCCTAGCTTTGATACCGCATGCTATAGACCAAAATTCTTTGATATTATGTTTAAAACTTTAAAACTAGGAAACCATCTTCCAAAGCTACATAACTATATCAATAATGCCTCTAAAGAAGAGAGCTATAGGTTTCTAAGAGCTGTTGAAGGCTTTGCCCGTGATATCGACGATGAGTCGATACCAATGGCCAAACGCGACTTAGTACTTCTTGTTGGAGCTCTTTTAAATATAGAAAGCACTTTTGTACGTTTTGATCAAGTTGAGGAAAACAATATTCTAGACTCAAAAGAACTGGATCGAGCTTTTTATGTTTATCGCAAAGGGATAGTGTCGGTAGCAGACCTAAATGAAGACGAAGAACAGTACAGTAAATCAATTTTCTTATATATGATCGATGAGATGAAAATGCCAACCCCTACATCGCTATTCATCTTTCACAACAATCCACTTCGTGGTAATATAAGCGCAAAGCGACTCAATATTGGTACGCTTCTCTATTACCTAGTACAAGAATAAGGTCCAAATGTCAGAAACAGCAGTCATCATTAGTCAATCAGTTGCAGTACTGATTGATGGTAACAATATGGAAAGAAGTATTGAGGGTGTAACTAAAAAGAAAGGTTATATGATCAATTACGACACTCTCATTCCAAAACTTTTAAAAACTAGAGGTCTTAATCGACTAATATATTTTAGAGAAGGTAAACAAATTTCTCAAAAACTAGCCGAGAGACTTCACTCTCAATTTCACGGTTCTGTTCGTCCATGTCATAAAAGCGCCGATATCCCACTATCAATTAAGGCGACACAGCTCTCAAGCAAGGTTGACGCTATTATCATTATGTCAGGTGACAGTGATTACGTTGAGCTTGTGCGACATCTTAAAAGTGAAGGGGTAAGAGTTGAAATCGCTGCCATTAGAGAAACGACTTCTCAATTATTAATTGATGAAGCTGATCATTTTTTTGCTATAACAGAAGACGACTGGTTCACCCTGACTTCAAGTCAGCCTAATAAAAAAGCCATAACTAAAACTACCTCTAAAAAGAAAAAGACTTCATAAGCTTAGAGAAATCATGTGGAATGTTTTTTGAGCAATAGAGGTAACGAGTGTTACCGTCTTTGATTTCATCAATTGGAATAAAGATAAGCGAATCTTTAAGTGCAGGTTTTAAAGATAAAATATAATCAACTTCAATTTTATCAATTAATGTATAGTATTTCTCACGAATAGCAATCATCTCTAGCATTGTTACAATAGAACTAGAGACGATATAAGTATTCGGCTTAAGTTTCGCTTCAACTTTTTCTATGTTTTCCCCATAAATAAAACTATTTTTTTTTAGAAAATCAAACGTCGAATTCGAAAAAACATCTTTAACAGAAATACTTTTGTAACTACCAAAATTTTTATGAATAGCGAGACCTAAGGGTTCATCTGTATATATCTTTGATGAGAAAGTACCATTTTTGAGACGATTTTCATTTTTAAACCAGCCAAGCCCACAAACGTTTTTATTACCAGATTCGATAGCGAGAACTTGTCTTTTAGGAGGGAAAACTTTAAAAATAATATTGTATTTAGGACTTTTAAGCTTTCGCACTTTATCGACAAGAATACCTGCAGCACTTCTCTCCTTATTAGTAAAATAAAACGGAGGCCTTTCGTAGTAAAAAACCGTTATATCTTCTGCGTAAATAAATCTCGATAAGAAAAGAAAAATCAAAGTAAAGTATAACTTCATGACTCTTTAAGCAGATCAGCTAAATATAAGGCATTAAGTGTTAAAGAGTGCTGGATTTGTTGATTTAAAATCATCTCTTTCACTAAGTTTTTAGGCTTTAAAACTAACTCAATTTCCTCTAAAGGATCTAGCTGTGGCTCTCCTTCATACTGACAATTTTCAGCAAGATAAAGACTACAACGATTTGACTGGATAGCAGGGTTTGGACGAACAACGCCAAGAAATTTCCAATTTTTGGAGATATAACCTGTTTCTTCTCTTAGTTCCCTTTTAGCTGCTAAAAGATGGTTTTCACCATGGTTAACAGCACCGGCTGGAACCTCAAGAGTGATGTCGTCAATTCCATGCCGATATTGGCGAACCAGCAGTAGTTCATTTTTTGGAGTTAAGGCAACTACATTGACCCAATCCAAAAAATCCAAAACATCAAACATGCCACGCATATTTTGAGTTGTTGATTCACGTTCAATTTGACGATATCTAAAGATTCGTCCTTTAAACGTGTCTTGATTTTTTAAAGTGCGCCATTTTTGAATCATCAGAAATCAACTTTTATAAAACCTAAGTCCTTATCATTAACTTCTGAGAGTTCTCTATTATATTGATCTCTAACCTCGAGATAGCGTGAGTAAGCTTCATCACCAATTAATTTAAGTAAGGCCTGATCATAGCGCTGTCTTACTTTGGCAGAGAATAACTGTTCTTCTTCAGACGGCTTGTAAGTATAATTGTCACCATATTTTTCAATCATCTCTTCATGAAATTCTTCAAACGCATCTAACTTATCCTGCTCATAGCCTTCGCGCATTTTCCAGTAATCTTGTAGGACCTTTGCATCAAGACCTAGCTCTCTAACAAAAAGTTGATTCATTTTATCAGACCAATCTTTTTCAACTTTTTCAAAATAAGCTTCAAGCTTAATCATTTGATCTTCGGTAAGAACCATTCCCTCTTCTTCTTCAATGTCTGTCTCAACCTTGGACTGTGTATCAACAGTTGGTGTTGCAATCTTACCCATGGCGGTTTGAGCCTGATCAAGTGCAATTTTTGCTTCTTCTTGTACAGATTCTACTGATTTTTTATTTAAATCAGAAGGATTTTGATTTCGTTTTACAAGCAAACCTATAACTACAATCAAAGATAAAACAGAAGTAGCGATTGCAAATTTTTTCATGAATGCTCCGGCGAAAAATTTTCAAAAATAACATTATCACATACCTGCTTCGCTGACTTGTAATCTTTTTTATTGCGGATAGTCCAACCT
>CAYGQW010000046.1:0-16679 GCA_964352175.1 uncultured Halobacteriovorax sp. | reverse complement strand
GCTTTATGATGCATGTTTTGAGATTTGTTAAACTTTACTCTTATACCATTTTCTTGGTATTCTTTTAGGTCTTTTAGAAGGTCAAGGTTTTTAGCATCTTTATAAATTTGCTGATAGTTTTTTAGTTTTTGTATATCTTTATCTATATTTAATATTTTGTTTTTTAGTCTCTTACCCTTCTTTGACTCTACCTTTTCGCTCTCATTCCTAAGCCATTCTTCATTAAGTTCGTTTAGATTCACTACCGACTTTGTTTTGTTAGAATCAAAAATTTTTTCTATATCAATTTCATCATTTACGATTTCAGAATCTCCACGGTGACTAGACATTAATTTCCATTTATTACCCGCTTTTACTAAATCTATGAAGTGAAGAATATTATCTTTATAACCAAATATTATTTTGCCATTAGAATCGGCTTGATCAAGGTAGAGATTTCCATTTTCTAGATCTATTCTAAATCTTTTTAACCATATATTTTTTAATCTTGATCTCAACCAGTCAACTGATATATCTTTTGTCCTTATCTCTGCTGATGGGCCTTTTATATCTGCTTGAATAATCTTAAAATTTCTTCCTCTCCCAAGCCAGATCCACTTTGTCTCTCCAGGGCTTCTCACTGAAATGCATATAAAAAGATGAGTCGTGTAGATTTTTTGTATCTGCAAAGGAATGGACGCCTGTTCTTTTGAATTGTATTCTTTACTCATGTCAAAAGACCTTTTTCAAAACCCAGATTTTCTTGATCTAATAGATTGGAATGATATCACAAATATTATTAGCTCATACGCCTGTTTTAATGCTACAAAAAGTTACTTCTCTAGCACAAAAGCGTTCCTTAAATCTGATGAAATTAATTTTCAACTCAATATTCAAGATACACTCTGTTCTCTTCCTTCTGCATTATCGAGACTAACACAGCACATTTTAAAGCTTGGCATTGATTTTGACCTAGTTTTTTTAAAAGATCTTTCCAAAGGACGAATTCTTACTTTACCTGAACTTAATTCTATTGCTTTAATTTTTGAATCTGATCAGATTTGGAATCAATATTTTGTTAGCAGTTTTTCTGACTCAGACAAAAAGCTTCTTTCTATTAGTCCGCTATATGATAAGAAAATTCATCATAAACTCAGATCTTTTGTAAATGAGGATGGATTTATCAATGAAGCTGGTTTCACGGAGTTATTGCAGCTCAATCAGGAAATTTTTCTAATTGAAACCACTGCCCGTAAAAAAGCTAGTGATCTTTTACGCTCATCAAACTTGAGTTATTCTGATTCAGGCGAATTTGATATAATAAATGATCGGTACGTGCTTCCTGTTGATTCTGATCGTTATAGCTCTCAGTATGGTCCAATTGTTCATCGTTCAAGAACTGGTATGACTCTTTTTGTTGAACCTTATGAGCTTAAAGGATTTTCCCAAAAGCGCTCTGAACTTTTGGCCAAAAAAGATTGGATAATTTTCAAAAAGTGCAAAGAGCTTAGCAATTTCGTTGCACCTTTTTATGAACCTTTAGCTCATTGGGCCTCATTTTTATTTGAATTTGATAAATATCAAACTCTCATTCAATGGGCCAGAAACTGCAACCTATCACGCCCCATAGTTTCTACAGAGAAGGTTATAGATATTAAGGGTTTCTTCCATCCTCTTATTCCAGACTGTATCAGCAATGATGTTTTTGTTGATTCTCAGTTTAACGGCATCATATTATCAGGTCCCAACACTGGTGGTAAAACGGTTCTATTAAAATCTATTGCAATTACTGTCGCATTGTTTCGCTTGGGATCATGGGTTCCTGCTAGGTCTTGTCGCTTATTTTGCTATGATAAGCTTTTCTTTTTCTCACATGACCTTCAGGATATTAATCAGGGTTTGAGCTCGTTCTCTTCTGAGGTTACAAATTACTCTTCACTGATTAATGAGGTCGATAATCATTCGATTGTATTTATCGACGAAATTTTCAACTCAACATCATCTGAAGAAGCTTCTGCACTTGCAATCGCTCTTCTTGAATATCTTAGTAAGGCTGATAGTCCCCATGTTTTTCTTTCCACTCATCACCATGGAATTAAAACAACTGGCTCAACCATGACAAACTTCCTGTCTTGTCATATGGCAGTTAGTCCAACAGGAGACCCTCTTTACAAAATAATTTGGGGCAGTCCTGGAAGCTCTCGAGGGGTTCAAACCTTTACTCGTCTAACGCTAGAACAATGTTGGAGTTCAGTTATTTCTTCCAGAGCATCTGAGTTGCTTGGAAGCAATATATTTGATTATGAGAATGCCCTTTCTGATATAAATGATCAGAAGTCTCTCTTTGAACAAATGAATCAAGATGTTCAAAATAAACTATCTAAGTTGAAAAATGATAAAGCTGCCTTTGAGCTTCAAAAAGAGACGACTCTTTCTATTCTTAAATCCAAGCAAAGTGATGAGTTTAACCGCATCGTAAGGGAACTAAAGTCTGACATAGAAAGTTTTAAATCTAAAAATAAATCACTTAAAGCAATTGATGACAGCATATCATCAAAGAAAAGATATTTTTTAGATGTTGTTTCCACCGAAAAAACTCCAGACAACTTAATTCCTCTTCAGGGTGACATTACTAATAGTCGTGTCTGGTCTACTTCATTAAAAAAGTTTGGACACGTTTTAAAAACTCGTGATGATCGTGTTTTTGTTGATTTTAACGGCTTAAAGTCTTGGAGCAATAAAGCTGACTTATTGCTTGATGCTCAAAAATTAAAATCGCCCTTAAAGGTTTCTGTTTCTTTTGAAAAATCTGATCGCTCCTCTACGCAACTGGATGCCAGGGGGCTAAGACTGGAAGATTTTCAAAAGCAATCACTTGACGCCCTAACAAGCTTACTTAACGGGGATATCCCATATCTTGATATCGTGCATGGACATGGGGAAGGTATTTTAAAGAAATGGCTTCGTACTCACTTGAAAAATGATTCTGACTTTGAGTGGGGGCCTCAGGATGGCAATGATGGAGTTACCAGGGTAACTGTTAAACATTAATTAATAATGGTGCCTATTCTCCATGGTCTAAACTTAAAGCTATCTTCGCCAAATGGAAATATTAATGAAAACCATACGAGTATTGCTTCACCTTTTATCAACTTATGGTCGACATAACCCCAAAACCTTGAATCATAGGAAAAATCTCTATTATCGCCCATTACAAAATATTTTCCTTCTGGAATGACTCTTTTTTCATAATCCGTTTTATAATAATTATCGATATCTTGCTGAATATTATGACTATGCTCTCCGGTTTTTGCTTCATAAAACTTCAAGTTATAGTTTTTAAATTTTTCATCCATGTCAGACATTATTTCTTGTCCGTCGATTTCTTTTTGATCTATTGGTGCATCATTAATAAAAACCCTTTTCTCTCTAATCTCAATAGAGTCTCCAGGGAGACCCACGACTCGCTTGATATAATTAATTGATGGATCTGAAGGATACTTAAAAACAACTACATCTCCCCTTTTGGGCGTGCTTTGACCAAACAAATAAATTGGGTCCGAGTCTATTCCAAATAGACTAATATCCGTAAACGGAACTTTAAAACCATAGGCGAACTTATTTACTAATATAAAGTCTCCAATCATCAACGTTGGAATCATCGACCCGGAAGGGATTCTAAAGGGCTCAAAGAAAACAGATCGAAAAATCAAAACCGTTACAACAATTATACTTATAGATTTTGCTTCTTTCTTAAACTTTTCTTTTTTGGTTAAAACCACTTCTTTGGATGAGTTGTCTTGAGATTGAATCTGTTCATCGACCATTAGCTTCTTCCTTCAGATTGTGATTTTACCTGGCTACTTTTCTCTTTTAAAAATGCATTTTCAATTCTTAATATTTTTTTATAGTAATACTCAATTATTTCTTTAGCCATGTATGCAGATTTCACATACCACTTTCTATCGTTAACAATCATAACGCAAACAGAAATTCCTCTACCTGCGCTAATATCCTTAGGTACCGCGAATGAGATAAACCAATCTCTGCGTCCCTCTGGAACTCCGCCACTTATGCTGCCGGTTTTACCACCAACACTCACAAGGTTTCTCACCTTACGGTCAAATCTTCTAAAACTGCCCCTTGCAGTGCCTTTGGATACAGTCAATTCCATCATCTGCTTAAGTGCCGCAGCTGTTTCATGATTAACACTAGTAGATTTATTCTTTGAACCTCTCCACAATACCTCTCCACTTTCAGTATCAACAATTTGCTTGAGCATTCTAGGTGTAACGAAATTACCTTCGTTAGCAATCGTTGCGGCAATCGCCGCTCCGTGAATAGGGGAGACAAGGGTTGCCCTGTTAAATCCTGAAGCTAGCTCAGCTAAGTTATATTGATTTTCTGGCATTTCAACAATTGACCTTGATAGATTAACTTCATCCATCAAGTCACGGTTAAAACCAAAATTATAAGCCATTCTCATTAAGCTTTCTGCCGTTGTTTGATTAATAGCGGCTTTTCCAAAGATGACATTGTTTGAATAAGCAAATGCCTTCTCAAGTGATTGATACCTTGCCCATCTACTATTTGTTACTTTTAATTGGTTTTTATATAGAGTTGTCCCTCGGCCATGAAACTTAAACCTAGAGTCCTCAGTAACAGGAGTATTCTCAAGTAAGTCAGCAGCTGTGATCACTTTAAAGATCGATGCCGCCGGATGAGTTGCAGTAAATGGTAGAACAGGCCCAAATTCATCTGTTTGCCTTGAGTGGCCAAGACTTAATAGAATATTGCCTGTTTCATTTTCCATAACGACAACTGCGACATGAGCAGATCTGTACCTTGATATTAATTTTTTAACATATGTCTCTAATTCGCTATTCGAAGCATATTCAAGTTTAATTTCTTTATCTTTATAATCGATGAGTTCCGGTCTTTTACCACCGTGGTGAAAGTATTCATCTAGTTTTAACTTCGCCAAACTTAAAATTTCACTGGTTTCTTTAATCTTATTTGCTGCAAGATATTGCTGATACTGCTGCCTTGCGACGATAGTGATTGCAACAACAAAGGCAATTACTCCGAAAGCAAGGACTGCTTTTTTATATTTTTGATTTTTATTAATTTTCTGATTCATTTTTCAAATAGTTTTTCCCTATAACAAAAAACTCTTTACTCACCGAGCGAGTCGATTTCGGTTTAAGGAAGTTTAGTTTCTCAAACAAGTGCTTCTGAGATTTTAAATAATCTTGTGCACTCTGGCTATCAAACACCTTAATAACTAAATTTCCATTTTGTTTTAGAAATATAGGCAAAATTTCAAAGATTTTTTCTACAAGCGCTAAAGATCGGTCTTGATCAACAGAGCGAATCCCTGTGGTATTGGGGGCCATATCTGATAAAACAACATCAAAGTGACCTTCGGCACCAATATCATTGGGTTCAGCTACATCAAAGATTGATTTTTCAAGAAGCTCGACGTTTTTGAGATGAACAAGTTTTTTATTTAATGGCCTAATATCAATCCCAATTACCTTTCCGCTTTCGGTTATCTTCTTTGAAGTATATTGAATCCAAGAACCTGGGTGATAACCTAAATCTACAACATTATCTCCAGCCTTAATGACATCAAACTTTTGATCAATTTCTTCTAGTTTATAAATACTTCTGGCTAAAAAGTTTTCCTTTTTAGCTTTGTTAAAATAGTGGTCTTTAACATTAAATTTCATATCATTCCTAGCAACCAGTCCCTATCTTTAGATTGACCCCAAATCATTGGCCTAGTTAAGACTAGTTGGTTTAATAATTTTTGTTCCTGCCCATCAATATAAAACTTCCCGCCCAGCTTACTAAAGAGTATCGATCCAGCGGCAATATCCCATATCGACTTAGGCCTTAAAGTTGCTACAAATTGCGCATCCCCATTAACAAGATGCGCTAGTTTTAGCGCTATACTGCCCATTGGTTCAATACTTCTATGCGGGACATCGGACAAATTTTTATATAGGCCCCTATGCCATTCGCTTCGCGACACGAGACCGTCAAACCTTAAACCCACACTTCTTCTTGCTAACATGTCTTGATGGACCTGCAAATCTCCAAACAGGTGACATATGTAGCCACTTGCTTCTTTCGCGTGAATATCATTATTAGGCATAAACGCCAGAGAAAGTGAGCATTCTCCACTGCCAGACACTAAGCCAGCCGTTCCATCAACAGGGTCCAAAATAAAGCAAGGAAAGCTAAGATCATGGCTTCCTTCCTCGCTGACGACCTTGATACCGGGAAAGTTGGTATTGAGAAGCTTTTCAACTCTCAATGTCAGTTCATAGTCGACATCTGTTACCCAGCTGCCATCTGGCTTACGTGATTGATTAAGATCTAGGGATGGCCGTCCCAAGACCCCTTCAATTTCTTTATTAATTAGTTTCCGAACAAATTGGTCAATCATGCTTACTATTCATGACACTGAGGCAGTGCAAAAACAATGGTAAAATTTAAATATAGTGAAAATATTTTAAAAAAAATCATTGACTCGGGTTTTTTGTTCACAGACTCAAGGGACTTATCAACATTTTAAAAGTACAATATAAAACTAATTCTTTTTATAAGTGGCAACTAATCCATCTTTAATTTTAAACACTTAGATAAAAACAATTCACTGCAATAGATATAAGGCTTAAAAATTTACTTCTCTTACTTATTATTAACTTTAGTTATCCACAGTTTTTCAAAATTATGACACCTAGTTTTCTGAAGATTACATTTGATGCCATTTTTTCTTAAATCCACTGACAAAGCTGATATAAGTCATTTAAGCGGCTATTTGCAGCTAATGCTTCTAAAAGATATGCTTAAAACTAACATTAAATTAGTCTTTTACTGAGCATCTTCCAAAAGATAGTCTTCAAGAAATTCTTCTTCACCGGCACTGACTGCAAAAATCTCCCAGCCACCATCTTTACCCTCGAGGACGTCAGCAAGTAAGCGAATTGATGTTGCTTCTTGTTCGACATAAACAAATGGTTGAGAGGTAGTGCAAGAGCGTCCAGAACCGAACGAATCGATAAATTCTTGATAGAGGTGGCGAGTGAAACCCGACTTGAACAGATGAACTCCTTTTCGATCTGCCAAACGTAAGCAAAACTTACGCCTCAATTCTATAATATCACATTTTTAAGAATCTATACCAAAAAGTCGCAAGAATATTTTCACTCGCCCTTCAAAGTGAGAATCCAGCAAGCAAATCATTATATAAATCAAGTAGATCATATTACGACTTGATCTTAAGCGACTTATTCTTTGAAAGAGAAGCTCAAGTGGGAGCACCGACAGAAGTACTAAAGGCCAAAGACTTGAGAAATCTAAAGCCAAAACTGGAGTTAAAGTTAGAGAAAAAAGAATCATTGCAAGCCAACTAATTATTAATTGCTTATAGGGTTCGTTATCGCCGCCAAGTCTCCACTGGCTAGGATTTTTCTTGTTCAATAAAAGCTTTACGCAAATAACGACAACACCAAAGGGAACCAAGCTAAAGAATGCTTTTCGAGTAAATGCCCCCCAAAATGACTGGGTAAGCTCAATTAAATGCCAGCCGGCATCGATAAAAAATTCTCCCTCAGAGATAACAACGATTGCACTCAGTGCATATCCAAAGGAAGCATATTTTAAGACCTGCTTTTTGTACCATTTGGTTTTTTCTTTTAAGAACACTTTATCAACAAGCAATGCTTGAATAATTCCTAAAAAAGCTAAGGATGGATGAAGCAAGCTTCCCCAGTAAGACACTAGTCCTAAAAAGAGTCCAGTTCTATAAGTTGTACTCTTTACCACCCAGATGATCGACCAAACCCAAATTAAAGAGTAGGTGGTCACTAATGCTGTTCCATGGTCGAAGCTTAGTATTTTCGACCATCCCCAAGTTGATATCGCGGCAAATACGCCGAGTAATGATAAGCGCCTTGAAACAAAATATCTAAGAAGGGCATACAAGATTAAAAGGTACATACCTAGATTGACTGTATACATATGAGTAGACCAGGCCATTCTCAAAAACTCTGGATACTTTTTAAAGGGGTAATAGCTAACCGTTAAGAAATTCCAGAAATGGTTGCCTATTTTCTCTTGAGGATCAAAAAACAATTTTAATGAGTTTATGCTTGAAAATGTTGGAAGCTCTGGTTGTGAAACAATAAAGAGGATGCAGATAAGTAAAACGAGTGTTTTCTCAAATCGATCTAAATGCTTAAACTCGTTGAAGTTTGAAGACATCGTTTCTTTAATAATTTTTCCCCTGGTCGGCCATGAGTAAAATAGCCCAAGAGAAATCCAAAAAATCCAAAATGAATTATATATCCACTTTGAAGGCAAGAGCGCTAAGAGGTTAAACAATAGGATAATTGTAAACATTCCGAGCAACAGGCGGTATGCAATGCGATCAATTGACGAATTAAGGCGGTAGAAAATTTTTAAACGGTGATCTACTTCCTTACCAAGTAAAAACCACTGACTCAGCATAAAGCCGATATATAAATACATCATGGCCAATAGCCAATTGTTTTGCAGCTCGACGGCTTTTGGGATCAAAATTGGCACAAGTAGGAAGCTGAAGTAGCTAACTCCTCGATATAAAAAGAATTTGGATTTTAACCACCAAATTCCCGAGTTTTTTACTAAAGTTTCAGTCATTATATCCGATCATATTAGTAGGAATTGACACCCATCAAATCCTAATCTCCAAAAGGATCAACTCCCCAAAAGTTGATCCTTTTTTCATTGTAACGTCATTTCAAAGTGTTGGCATCATTTCTTCTTAGTCCTTTATACAGGCAAGAATGTCTTGCCCCTACGCGGCTCATTGCAACAATTTCCTACCGTGTTAAACTACAAGAGACTAATCAGGAGAAGATTGGTCATCTCGCCCACGACTTCAGGAGGAAGGATTGGCGATCTCATTTGGATCCATTAGCACGGGACTTCCCAAGGATATAGTTCAGCAGATCATGCAAGCTGAACGGATACCGCTTGGTCGAATGGAAGAAAAGAAAGGAAAGATTGGTGAAAAAAAAGCACTCGTAGATCAACTTAACGGGCTAGCCTCCGATCTCCAAAAACACTTAGCACTTAATGCCAACGGAAGATCTCTTAGAGAATTCAAGGTCGATACAAATAATGACATCATAGGAGTGACCGTTGATAAAAATGTCTCTGATGTTGGTAACTACCAATTTGAAGTTACTGCACTAGCGCAAAAATCGTCTGCCATGACTTCAGGTTTTCCCGATAAAGATGAATCTTACGTAGGTGTTGGATTTATTCGCTACAATCTACCAGATGGTGAAACCAAAGAGGTATATATCGGTCCCGATGATGCCACTCTTGAAGGAATTGCTAAGGTTATCAACAAAGATTCAGAAAGCGGGATGAGAGCTACAGTAGTCAATGATGGTTCAGATTCAGATGAACCCTGGAGATTAGTTTTATCTCTAAAAGAAACTGGCGATGGCAAAAAAGCTGACTTCCCTTATTTTTACTTCATTGATGGTGATCGTGATCTGTACCTAGAATTTGAAAGACCCGCTCAAGACGCGAAAATTAAGCTTGATGGATTTGAAATAGAAGTTCCGGAAAATAAAGTAAAAGACATTATTCCAGGTGTAACATTAGATCTAAAAAGAGCTAAGCCAGGTGAAGAGTTTTCAATTAAAATTGATGAAGATATTCAGGCTGTAGGAACCAAGGTCACCGATCTCGTAGAAAAGGTTAATGGCATCCTAGGATTTATTAAACAACAAAATACAATGGACGAAACGACTGACACATCACGTACACTTGGTGGTGACATCATGATCAAAACTCTTGAGAGTCGTTTGCGTGCATCAATTTTCAATCCCATTAAAACAGATTTTGGCAACTTTAGAGTTGGTGACATTGGTATCACTTTTACTAGAGATGGTATTCTGCAGTTCGATGATAAAAAGTTTGAAAAAGAACTAGCTGGTAATTACGAAAAAGTTTCACAAATCTTAACAGGTACATATGAAGAAGGAGCCGCTGCAAAAAATCCTGGATTCATGGATAATGTTAACGAAGTCATCGGAACTGCATTACGTTTTCCCGATGGACTAATTTCATCAAGGAAAAAGTCACTTCAAAGTAATATTGACCAAATTGATAGGAGAATTAATCAAAAACAAAGGCAATTACAGCAGAAAGAGAATCAACTCAAAGATAAGTTTGCACGACTTGAGTCAACTATTTCAAACATTAAGGGCCAGGGAGCTGGCCTAGCTGCACTGGCAGCCAATGCCGGGCCTGGACCAGTTACACAATTAGGATAAAATAAAGATAGCTTTTAAGGAGCATATATTATGAGTTATGGATTAGGTGCTTACAAAAAAACATCAGTTAATACCGCTAGCAAAGAGCAGATTCTATTAATGCTTTATCAAGCAGCAATTAAAAACTGCAAAAAAGCTATTAGTGCTATCGAAGCCAAAGATCTGCCAGCCAAAGGTGAATTCATCGGAAAAATGCAAGATATTGTTATTGAACTCAACAATAGCCTGGATTTCGATGTCGGTGGAAATATCGCAACTGAACTATCATCATTATATGATTACATGTTGTATGCCTCAACTCAGGCAAATATCAAAATTGACAAGCAACCACTTGAAGGATGCCTTAATGTCCTAACGACTCTTTATGAAGGTTGGAGTGAAGCCGTTAAATCACTAAAGGCTGAAGGCTCAACGACTACAGGAAAACAAAATGGCTAATGAAAAAGATCTATACTCATTTCTTTCAATGTGTGAACTTTTTGATGAAGTTAAAGAAAAGTGCGTTTTAGCTTCCAAGGAAATGATTCGATTGTGTGAGGAAAATCAAGATAAAGATGCTAGTCAGACCATTACTAGGCTGGCAGAAAAACGTGGACAGATGATTAAGTTTCTCGAGGGACTTCAAATTAAAGTTCTAGAAACATCAAAATCGACATGGGAAACAACTAGAGAAGAGATGATTTCAAGTCAGCGCATCGAGCACTTTAACCGTGGTGTTATAAGATGGAGTCTTGAGATGGAGAATCTTGAATCACTTCTGCAATCTAATCTTGAAAGACTCAAAAAGGATACCCGCGTAGAGCTGTCAACTGCTTTCAAAAATAGCAAGCTACACAAGGGTTATGATCTAAACGATATTCGCTAATTATCCCAAACGACTTTATCGGATTTTCACACCTTGTTGACAAAATTATGGCATAATGGGGTAATGAAAGAGGGTCTATGAATGGACCCGTAAACTCCTTAAGGATGAGGTTTCTATGGCTTTAGTCACGGCTACTCACAAGCCAGATATATCTAAAATTGAAATAAAAAAATCTAAAGTAGATACTCCTGTACCAGTTGTTGAAGGGATACACCTTCATTCTATATACAATCCAGCAAAGGAAGCTGAGTCCCTTATAGGAAAATATCGCGACTCACTTGAAACACAAAACAATGTTTTAGTTCTAGGTTTAGGTTTTGGCTATCATGTTTGGCAACTCGAATCAGAGCTCAGAAAACATCAACAATCCTGGCAACTTTTTGTCATTGAGCCAAATACAAAAATGACAGCTGAGTTTCAAAAGTTTAAGCCTGTAGAGTTTTCCTCGAACACCAGAGTCATAAGTGGTGATGATGTTGCTGATTTTTATGATGATATCGCATTAGTGAAATTTATGGCCTCAAAGCCATTGGTTATTCCTCATCCATCATCCTTCAATCTAAATGAATCATTTTTTAAAGAGTTTATGTCTTTTCAAGCTTCAACGAGATTAGATGTAGTTGCAAGTAAAGTTGAAGATAATGACCTTCGAAAATATTTGGCATCTCTTGGTGATGTAAATGACGATATTTCAAATGTGTTACAAGAATTAACCTTTAAACAGAATTTGAATAGCAATGATCATTTTTTGAGCTTTTTCCACTCTCTAACTACTGGAACTGAGAAATGAATAATATTTTAATTGTGCATTTAAAAAGATTTGGCGACCTTATAAGTGCAACACATTTAGTTAATGCGACGAAGTCACAACATCCACACTCAAACATTTCTTTACTGTGCTTTGAAGAGTTCTCAAGTGTAACAAAACTTATACCAGATCTCAGTAATGTTTATACTATAAATAGAAACTCACTCCTCACATTAACTCGTGGCCAGCTCTATAATACTGGCTTTGCGATAGATGAATTAAAAAATAAACTATCTACGATCGGAAAGGAAAGCTGGGATAAAGTCATTAATCTTACAAATGATAAAGCAAGCGCTCATCTTTGCTCTTGGCTAATGGCCCAAAACTCAAAAACTAAAACAAAAGGTGTCAGGATTGATTCAAACAATCTCGTTACACCTTCGGATATCTGGGCTCTTGTATTTAATGATGTCTTATCTAGGTCTAATTTCAATTCACCATATAATTTTCGAGACGTATGGACACGAATGACTAATGTCGATGACGACAATACATCAAGACTTTTAACCAATACAAGAAATGAAGAGACTGTCTCGCGTAACTTTAACTCACTTAGAAAGTCTAAAGATTATATTGTTGGGTTACAAGTCCATTGCTCTGTAAACGACAAAAGCCTTAGTGATGATTTTCTTGTTGAAATATGTGATCAGCTCGCAACAAAAAATTTTTCCCCCCTACTTCTAATCGCACCAAACAGTGAAGAGCGCGAAAGAGCTAAAAACATCGCCAACTCGTGCTTAACCAAGCCAATCATTATCGAATGTGATTTTGTAGCTCTAAGTTCAGTCGTCAAAAACCTAGACCTTTTAATCACACCAGACACGGTTACAAAGCATTTTGCTGATGCTCAAAACACTCCATGCCTTGAAATTTCATTGGGCAGCTCACCTGTTTTCAAACAGGCAACAATGAATCCCAAAAGCTTACTTATGGTTAGTTCATGCAGAAGTTTAGCTTCAATATCGCTAAAAGGTGTACTGGCCGCTGTTTCGGCAATTTTAAACAATGACTTAGATCAAATTATTGATTCTCCTCATGCAAACATATATTCTCCTAAACGTCTTAATGGGCAGACAATTTATGCAAATCGAACTGCAACGAGCCATGAAGACGACGAACTTGAAAGACATGCACAAGCTTTACTCTTAAATAAAATTGCGAATATCAATAATACCAATGAAGTTGAGATTACAGATATTGCATTACGTTCAATTAATAACCCAACGAAGGCTAAAGATTGGACAAACAAGACCTCCATGGCGATTAATAATCAAACGAGAGAAGTTTTGCATGCAATTAGATCTTTGCTTCAATTACGTGAAAATCCAAAGAAGAGTGGAGCATTCGTAGCAGCTCTTGATAGAGTTTTAGAACTCACTGATCATTTATCAACTGCTTCACTTTCCTCAATAATTTTTAGATCCAAACTAGAGTCTTTACCTCCAGCAAACTTTATAGAAAATGCCAGAGCTATTGAGACGTTACTCTTTGAACTAAAAGCCAATCTTCAATCCAGTTTATCAATTGTACAAAACTGGGAGATGGCGATTAATTCAACGAGATCGGATAGTAAAAGATCTCGTAGCGAAGCAAATGTTAATTAATTTAGCTTAACCAGGAAGGTGAGCAAATGACTATCGTTAAAGAAATTCAAGAAGCATTAGTTCAAGTCCAAAGCTCACTTGACCAAGGAAAGTCACTTTCTGAAAGTGATATGCAGCTTTTGTTTATTGTTGCACTGGCCGAGGAGGCATCTCGTGGACAAAGCTAAAAAAAGCGAAGCACCACCAGAAGCAGCGAGAAAGCATCTTGTAATCATTCAGCTTACTAGAGCCGGTGACCTTGTTCAGACACTACAGGCCGCAAGTGAAGTTAAAAGGGATAAGCCTAATATAAGATTAACACTTGTTGCACGTAAGCATTATGCTGATTCGCTTTCATTTTTATTAAATCAAGTTTTTGATAGTGTTGTGACAATTGACACTCCAAAAATCTTTTCCACCAACCTAAAAGGCTCATTGAGGGAGATAGAATCTCTCACTGACAAGGTTACATCCCATTCGATAGACGCACTAGTTAATCTGTCTTTTTGTAAACCTTCGCAGTATCTTTGCGGAATACTTCCCGCTGACCATAAAATAGGTCCATGGATAGGAAGGGACAATCAGGACAATATTAGTGATAAGTGGTCACAGCTTCTTTACAGCACCGTAACCCAGGGTCCTCTCAACCCCTTTCACCTTGTTGATTTGTTCAAACTAATAATTGGAGTCAAGTCCAAGTCTGATGACGTTCAAAAAGAACCTCCAAAACGCAAACCTTGGATAATTGTTCATCCATTTGCTTCTACTGATCGTAAAAGATGGAAGCCGCACAAGTGGTCAGAAATACTTTATTCGTTATCTAAAACATATGAATCTCACACTTTATACGTTGTTGGCGCTCCAAGCGAATTTGAGCAATCTAAATCTATTTTTTCTGGCGAACTCATCAAGACAAGAAAAAATATTATCAATATTGTTGGGCAAACAAATCTAAAAGATGTTTTTGATAAATTAAAAGTCTCTCAACTATTTATTGGTCATGATTCCCTCATTGGCCACCTCGCCTCTGTTGCCAAAACACAGACTCTTACTCTTGCTCTCGGCTCTGTTCGCCCCTGGGAGACAACGCCATATGGTAAAGATAATTTAGTCTTATCCCCTCGCGCCAAATGTTTTCCATGTTTTCCACAACAAAGCTGTGATCAATATATTTGTCACTCCGATATTCCATATCAAGTTGTAACAAATTTTGCTGGTGTCATAATAGACAAGAAGGATCTACAAAAGGAAATTAGCAAAACTAATAACCCCTTTTTAACTGGTTCTTGTCGTATCCACAGGACAAAGTTTCATGCCAAAAGTCATCTACTTGATTTCGATGAATTAGATGTGAAGCCTGGCAACACAGCTGATATTTTAAAACCCCTCTACAGGATGACATGGGCGCTACTACTGGGAGAGATGGATGAAAGTCGAGACTTTCCAACTCTTTCAAAAGATGCTCACGGAAAATTACTCAACATCCTTGATGGATTAAAACATATTTCCGATCTCTCAGAGTTTGGTAAAAAGTATTCATTAGGAATTGTTGAAGAAGTTGCCAAAGAATCACCGTCACTTTCAAAAATTAAAGCAAACTCTCAAAAGATAGATGAGATTGATAATCTTTTGTCAGTAGTTAAAAACTCTCACCCATCACTGGCACCAATTATTGATTACTTTAATCTTGCTAGAGCGAATCTTCCAGGTGGGAATGTTGTAGAAATTGCACAAAATTCATTTTTTGTTTATCAAGATTCGGCACTCGCTGCTGGTATTATGAATGAATTAGTAGAGAAATCTGTTGCTGAGTATAAAATCAAACTAAATAAAAACCCAAACACTGCTACTAGATAGAGGTTCTAATGAATAATGTCATTATTACAATTAACCAAGAAAATGAACTTAAAGATTTTAACAACAATGCAACTGTTTCGGATATTATTCAAAATATTCTATCACAAGACATTTTCAATGATCAGATCGTAAGCCAAATCTGCATTGATGGAAAAGACCTAACCATTGAAGAAGAAGACGCTATTCTAGAACAAAGACTAGGCCAGTTTAAAAGTATTAATTTTACCGTTAAAAGCAATATTGTTTTAGCTTTTGAGGCTTTGCAATCATGTAATAGCTATATCGATAATATTATATTTCAAATCTCTGAGCTAACCTCCTCATACCAGTCTTGTAAAACGGATGAAAGTAATGTGAAGTTTGCTGAAGTCATCGAAATTACAGATCTATTTATTCAGTTAGTGTCCAGAATACAAAAGACAATCAAATCACACTTACAGTCTCACTGGGAAAAGCCCCATTCAGTGCAACAGCTTGAAATCCATCTTCTCTCCATTCTAAAAGCGATTATTCCTGCCAAAGAGAAAAATGATTTGATCATGCTTTGTGACTTGCTTGAGTATGAACTGGTAGATAATCTTAAACAATGGAAAATAAAGGCACTGCCAGACCTACGATCTCTTCGCACTGCTTGCGAATCTTTTGTGCCACAGAACTAGACTCCAGGTACCAAAGCAAAATAACTTTTGATCTTATTAAGACCGATTTAAAACCGACTACTCTTGGCGATCATGACTATTGGTTAGAGGTTAAGGATGATTTTTTTCATCTATCAAATCAAACCAAGTCATTTAGCTTAAGTTCTCACAACTTTATCAAATGGTCTCAGTCCTGGACCTCTTTACCTTCTTCTCATGCCTCTTCTTCATATAAATTACAAAAGGTAATCAAGAGATTTGTGACAACCATTGTGGATGCTAAGCTCATAGCTTCAGTTAAGAATGAAGCTTTGTTAGCCTTTCTTGGTCGCGAGGATACACGAGAACTTGAACGATCGTGGAGATCACCCCACATGCTTCCACAAGTTGTCCTCAACCTTAAAGAGTTTAGCGATTACGAAACCTGCCAACTATTTATTCACGAAAGAGGTCGAGGTATTGCTGAGAGTTGGTCTTGTACTAACAGACAGGATATTATTTTTTCAAAAACTAGTACAAATAATTTTAACAAAATTTTTAGTTTTGTTAAAAAAAGTAAGAGTAAACTATTTGACCAGTCTGTAGCGATGCTAACCGACGTTAGTG
>CAYGQW010000045.1:0-16763 GCA_964352175.1 uncultured Halobacteriovorax sp. | reverse complement strand
GGACAAAGGACTCTTTTATGAAAAAAATCATTTGTTTACTATTCTTAAGCCTAATCGCATTTACAGGACGCTCCTACGCTGATGGTGAGGTCCTGAATCTCGATCACCCACTGCGTGAGATTTCAGTGATAGCCAGCGAAACAGGTTATTATCCCGATTCACCTATTGCATTTGTAGGTGAGAAGGTTCGTCTTTTTGTAACAACGACGACTGATGAGAAACGATGCCTTTTAATACCAGATAAAAAGATTTTCCTTAATATGGAAAAAGGTAAGATCGACGAGGGAGAGTTCATTGCAACTGAGCCTGGTGTCTATAAATTTCATTGCCCTACAGGAAAACTCAAAGGAGCCCTCACAGTCTTTGCCCATCCTGACGATAAGAAAAGAGAGCTTGCTTCTGAATCTGAGAGCCGAGTAAGAATTTGGTTCCCAAAAGATCGACCTGAGGATTATTAAATTATGTCAAACGTCTTTGCAGATGCGATTAAAACCTTTTTGGCCCCCATTGGGGACCTGCTTGAGGACGAGAGCGTATCCGAAGTCATGATCAATGGCCCATCCGAGATCTTTGTTGAACAAAGAGGGCTTGTCCATAAAGTTGAAAATGTATTTCACAGCGAAGAAGCACTTACAGCAGCTATGCGAGCAGTTGCCCAGTCTGTTGGTCGTACGATTGACGCTGATAATCCACGTCTTGACGCACGCTTGCCTGATGGCTCACGTATTGCCGTGGTTATTCCGCCGATGGCAAAGAACGGAACAACTGTCGCGATACGAAAGTTTTCCAAAGAAAAGCTTGGCCTAAAGGATCTGATAGAGTTTGGATCAGTCTCACAAACAGCAGCAAGGTTTCTTGATTGCTGTATGTACTTAGGAAAAAATACTCTCGTATCTGGTGGTACTGGTTCGGGTAAAACAACGATGCTTAATATTCTTGGTTCAAGAATGCCTAAGACTCAACGTCTACTTATTATTGAAGATTCAGCAGAGTTACAAATTAAAGCAGAGCACGTAGTTCAATTTGAAACAAGAAAAGCTAATCCTAAAATGGGAATCACCGAGGTTTCGATTCGTGATCTTGTAGAATCTGCCCTACGACTTCGTCCTGACAGAATTATCGTCGGGGAGGTTCGTGGGATGGAAGCACTCGATCTTCTAAATGCAATGGGTACAGGTCACGAAGGCTCAATGGGAACAGTTCACGCCAATACTCCGATTGATGCATGTACACGTCTAGAAACATTATGCCTTATGGGGGAAACAAGAATTCCACCCGATGCAATTCGAAAAATGGTTGGTTCTGCACTTCAATTGATCGTCCAGTGTAACCGTTATCATGATGGCGGAAGAAGAACGTCGCATATTTCAGAAGTTTTAGGTGTTGATGCTAATGGTAACTACATTGTTAAGGACATTTTTCGTTGGGTACAAACCGGCAAAGATCCAGATACCGGCAGGTATATTGGTGAGATGGTGCCGTGTAATTATGTTCCAACTTTCTTTGAAGAGTTTGTTGCTAACAAGCTTCCATTTCCTAAGAGTAACTTCGCTTCACCTGATTGGTATAAAAAGCTCAAGTTAGCAGCCTAGTTCATCATATATTCATAGACGCGACTATCGGTGTAATAGTCTTTGCCATTCGAAAGTTCTAGAATGAATGCCATATTTCTTACATCATGTTGTCTAAACTGTTTAAGACCATTTTGAACGCGTGTTAAGCGAAGATGATTTGAAAGTCTGTTATAAGCTTCACTTGAGCGATACTCGTAGCGTTCAACTTGTAATACCGTAGTGTCAGCAAGGGCAATTTTTTTTGCTTCAAACTTAATTACCCAAGCGATCAGAGAGCTGGCTTCTTGGAGAACATCGCTATCTTTTGGTAAACTGTTTAGAGCCGCTTCATAAACAGCTTGTTCAAAAGAAACTTTTCCTTTACTAAATCCAGCAGCAGCCTGAATAGTATTTTCAATAGTAGCTGATAATTTAGATTTAACCTCATCAAGATTTTCAATTTGGGCGGCTAATTTATAGAGACGCCCAATCATGTACTCATTAAAATCACCTGTCTCCATAAAATTATTGAGAGATGTTTGAGAAAGGTTTAATAGCTCTTCACTAGACTGGTACTTTTCTTTTAGCTGCCAAGCTAGATCAATATATTTTAAGATACCATCTTGTCCCTTAGATTCAAGGTTTGAGATCAGCGTGTTTGTGGCATCTGTGATTTTGCTTTGTGTTTTTTCGTTAGCTTCAAGATCTTCTAGCGTAGAATACTGCAATGATAGCCTTTTAATATCTTTCACCATAACTAATAGGTCTGGGTGACTCGCAGTTAAGCCATCTAATTCACTTTGTGACAAATTTTTACCATCAAGAAGTTCTGAAATCTGTTGTTGTGACTTTTCGTTTAGATTCCAAATATCTGTAGGTCTAGGATCAATTCCACCACGAACTTTGGCTACGGCCATTGCAATTTCATATTCCTTAACTTCTTCCATTTGCATTTCGGCTTTAAAGCGAGCTTTAACAGCATCAAACCATCTAAAGTAAGTATCTGTTGGGGATTCGCCATTCATATGCGGATAGCCTTGCGCTTGAAGCCATGTACCAAATTCTTCTCTCGATTTAACAATACCCAGTCTTTGATCAAGTAAATGTTTTAGGACACGATTCTCTTCAGCTTCAATACGGGCAAACCAAGCGCTCTCTGTAGCGTTAAAAAACTGTCGAGCTTGTCCTTGACCATGGTTTCTAAGGTAATGCCTTTTAAGGATTTCAAAGTAGGCCATCTGCTTAAGGCCCAAATCAAACTTTTCCTGAGCCCACTGTTTTATTAATTCCTGATATTGATTATAGTCATTGCCTGCTTGGGCAAATAACTCCTTCTTAGTTGCATCAGTCATCTTTGAGGCAATAATGAAGTCAGTGACATCTTTGTTTGTCTTCATTGTGTCGCCACTTCTAAGTGCGATAAAGCCAACTAATTGACGTTGCGATTGAGCACTTGCTTTAAAAGATATTAGTGACCATGCAAGAATTGTAATGATGAAGAAAAGATTTTTCATGGCTTATTCTTCTCCACCAAAGAGATACACTTCATCTGTCGGACGAGTACTGGCTCCAAATCTGTAAGACATTGAAACACCAAAAGTAAGTTCTTGTTTGTCTGTATCAAGGTGATCAATCCATCTTATTTCAGCACCTGCAGATAAATTTCTAGTTAGGGCAGTAGTTAAACCTAGACCGACTTCTCTAACTTCATTTTTAATACTGTTGTACTCAATAACAACATCACTCGTTTCACTGATACGAATCATGCCGCCAACTGTAAATGCAAAATTTGCGTTTTGATGACGAGGATTATTTGAAAAGAAGACTGCTTCGGCCCAACCGACTAAGAAGCCATCAGTCGTTTCTCCAATCAGCCCGATACTTGTTCTAGACTCTGCATCATTAGTATCGCCTGAGTGTCCGATTCTTGCATGAGATGCAGTAAGCATCCATTGGTCAGTTAACATTTTAGAAAGTCTTACTGATAAGCTATCAATTTTACCAATTTCAAGGTCACCTTCACCTGATTCAAAGGCCGAGATTTCAACTTGATCAAAAAGACCGAAAAGACCTTCTTGCAAATCTACCGTGAAGCCATAAACTTGATTAATTCTTTGGAGATCGTCCATAGGGTTGTCTCTAAATAAAGGCATGGCCTGGACTCTTTGACCAAAAGCTATGGGCTGCTTACCGATGACGAGAGCGATTGGCTTACCACCTACGTCTCGTATTTCGATATAGGCTTCATGGATGAATTCACTTAATTCAAATTTTTCATTTAGGCTAAGAGATGATCCTTCAAAAATTCTATCTAACCTAGCTGTAATAACAGCGCGTACTTTATCTTTGAAGCCTGCTGATAGTGAGACATGAGAGCCGCTTAAATAGGCATCCGACTGTCCTTCAGTAGAAGTACGAGAAAAAGCATTGATTTCACCTTCGATACCTAAGTTAAAATCGCCACCAAGAATACCTGTATCTTGAGCAAAAGCATTATTTGTTGGTGATGTAAGCATCAGGCTTAGGGCGAACATAGATAAAATGTTTTTCACGAGAAACTCCTAGCTTATTCTTTAATGGATAGATTGTAGCGCGCCGCATTAATAAATCGAGCTAGTCTGTAAGACTTACATGCTCTAAATATTGACATAGTCGTTAAGAGCTTGGAATGATGTACCAAACAATTTTTCTTGGAGCACTTATCATGCTGAAATTATTAAGTTTTCTTGTCGCTATTTGCTTACTTCCAAATGTTTACGCTGCCTCTCTGACAGTTGAGACTCCTTATATGGTTAGGGTTGAGCGTGAGATGCAAGCACGTGCATTCTTCACCAATGATGAGGGTGTTCGTACAGATGTAACTGAAGATGTTCGTTTTAGTACTTCAGAGTCCTATCCTCAGTACGGAAATGGTCGATTCTTGGTGCGTCTACCAACTTTTGGCTACGGCTCTACTTATTCTTTTACGGTTTATGCTAATTACACTGATGATAGTGGCGCAAGCTTCTCATCACAAAGTCGTGTTCAAGCGGACTTAACTCCTGATTATATCAATATCTCTGGTCCAAATTATGTTGCTTCTAGATCTTCTGCAATGTTTAGAGCAACTGGATATTATAATGGTCGTATGGCAGATCTTACGAACCGTGGTTCATGGTTTGCCAACTACGGTCGCATGAGCGCAAGTGGCTTCTATAATGCTCCACAGGTAATTCCTGGACGTGGTGTGCTTTACGATAGTATTCGTTTTAACTTTGCTGGACGCTACACTTCTTTTTCTGTCTACGTTCAATAATTTGGGAATAATAAAGTTAATTAAAGACTTTTTTGATTACGGGCCTTCATATCAAGTTTATTTAAATCTTGGTTTCAAGGCCCGAACTTATAATGGTGATTTTGTCCTCACAAAAGATTATCCAGGCTGCTCTGTTCATATTCATCAAAGTATCGAACCTCATAATAGAATTTTTGGGGACCTAATTGATTTTGAAGTTGATGATGCATGCGTAGTTTTCGAATTTAAAATAAAGACAAAAGAATCTCATGTATTGATAGATAGAATTAGAGAATCATTTGATTTCTCCTACGAAAGGGGAAATTATTTATTTTCGATGAATAAAAATATGGACTTTAATGATTCGAAACTTGAAAGAACTATTCAAGAATTGCACAGTGTGTTGTTACAAACCTAGCTGTGAACAATAGGTTGTTAGAACTTTTTCGTATTCATCTAGAATAATTTTCACTTCGGATAAATTATTACAGCTCTCTAACTTCTCTCCAACCTTTCCTAGTTCATGACAATGATAACTGCCTGCGTTGCCAGCTAACTTGTGGCCTATCTTGTTAATATCTAAAAGGTTTTGGGTATTTAGATGATCTTTTAGAGTCGATAACTCAGACTTTCGATTTTTTAGATAGCCCGGTATTAGTTCTGCGATCTCTGAAGCAATATCATTAAAACTCATTATTCATCTCACTTGTATTTTTTTTATCATATTTATACTTGTTGATTGCTCAGTTTTCTAGGAAAGACTACAATCTATAAGTATTTAATTTATGGGAGTACTTTAGTGTCCTTGGCAACGATTCTATTAATTGATGATGATCCAGAAATTCACTCGTTATTAAAAGCAGTCTTGTCAGCTCAATACGCGATGTTTTCGGTTGAGACACTTAAAGCGGCTCGAGACTTCTTAAATCAAAACAAACCAGATTTAATTTTGCTTGATGATGAACTGCCTGATGGAAGAGGTATTCAACTTTTTGATGACCTTAAAAGTAATTCTACTACTTCAAATATACCAACACTTATGTTGACAAAAAAGCACGAGGTAGCAAATAAAGTCGTCGCGTTCGATCTTGGTGCTGACGATTATATTACCAAGCCATTTGACTCACTCGAAGTGATTGCTAGAATTCAATTGCGATTAAAAAATCGTAGTGCGGATAAAATCAAAGCTGTGAGCACAAAGTTTGATGATTTAGAATTAGATATTCCTATGGGTAAGGCTTTTATCCATAGCAATGATACTAAAGAAGAACTCGAGCTAACGCCTATTGAATTCAAAATTCTCTACCTCTTAGCGAATAAAAAAGGTTCTATACTTTCTCGTAAAGAAATCCTCGAAGAAGTATGGGGAGATCAACAGCATGTTATTGAAAGAACAGTTGATCAGCATGTGAGTAAGATTCGTAAGAAACTAGAAACCTGTTCTTACACTGTTCGCTCTGCTCATGGTCGCGGCTATACTTTCGTTAAGAATCTATAATGTCTAAAAAAGCTCTCTTTTTAACTGACAATAATGTGTTAGGTGATGTCTACGGTGCTAATTTATTGGCTTTCGTTGATACTGAAACAGAAATTGTTGTAACTAAAGAAGAATTCCTAAAGAAATTCGATAAAAATATAGATCTCGTGATAACTCTGTCTGTTATCAATGATGAGGACGTGGCAAAAATTATTTTTGATCATCTCGAGAATCTTGAAGTTAAGCCTCCTATGATTGTTGTAGGAAAAAAGAGTGAGGTTTCAGATCATACGAGCTTAACAACATTACAGGGAAACCTGGATGCAAAAAGCTTGGTAAAGTCTGTTGCCACAATTTTTAGTATTACAGCCAAAGATATGATGAACGTAAAGGTTGCTGATTATTTTCCCATCCCTATCAAACTCTTTAACTATCTTGAAACAGCTCCTTGTGATGTCTTTATACAAGTTAATAAAGCGAGTAAGACCCCTGAGTATGCAAAAGTCTGGGATGCTAGTGCTATTAGAAGACATGTCATCAAAGAGTATATTGATCGTGGTATTCAGATTCTGTTTGTCCCCTCCGATATGAGATTAAAAGTCATCAATCTTGTTAGCACCCACGTTTCTTTGGCATTAGATGATAAAACTCTACCAAAAGAGAGAAGACTCGACTTATTGGAACAAGGTTTTGAAGTAGTTGCAACGAAGTTAACGAGTGATCCTAAGGTCAATGCCGAAGTTGTCAGTATTTCTAAAAAATGTATCGAAAATGTTACAGAAGTGATTCAGCAATTCCCTCATTTGAAATCTTTACTTACTGATCTAGCTGCTAATAAATCTCGCTATTTGTATTTTCACTCAATTCTTGCCACCTATATTTGTAATCATGTTGTTAAGTATATTTCATGGGGTGGAGAAGGACATGCAGATAAGATTTCATTTGTACTCTATTTTCATGATATTTTCCTTGTGCCTATTTATAATAAATATCCAGATTTCCAATTTGAAGAGGAACTAGTTTTTAATAATCTTCTAAGTGATAAAGAAAAAGAAGTTGTTATTAATCATGCGCGTATGGCAGGAGAGTTGGTTAAGACTTTTCCAAGAGTTCCTCTTGGAGCAGATGCGATCGTGACTCAACACCATGGAGTGACGGCTGGTACGGGGTTTACGCTGGATTTTAGAGATGATGTATCACCCCTAGCTAAAGTGATTATCGTCGCTGAAGCTTTTGTTGATGAGCTTATCCAAGCCAGAGATAGTGGAGAAAGTCCGGATAAAACAAATATTTTAGCCTTATTAAGAACTAAGTTTCCAAGACATACCTATAAAAAAATCATTGATACTCTAGAAAATATTTCCCTTTAAAGTTTGAATGCTTTCGCAAGAATTTGCATAGGGTCTTTAAAGTTTCCCACGTTAAAGGGGGCTTTCATTTCATTAATTATTCTTACGACAGATGAGCTATTCATTTTACTAACTGATATTTGGTTTACAAAGTAGTGTGAAATAATAAACACACAGCTTACTGTGGTAATTCTTGAAGAGTTAAGACCACTCGGAAATCCACTTCCGTCTGGCAATTCATGATGCTGCTCAATAATAAACTCTGTATCCGAGTAACCAGAAAAGAAATTGGCAACTTTAGCGGCTTTGGCCGGATGTTCTCTATACTTGTCTTGCTCTTCTTCTTTGTATAGCTCCATATCTGGATGATCAAAGCTGCTCATTCTTAACATCTCTTCCTGCTCTAGGTGAGTATCATGTACAAGTGAAGCCAGTCCCAGTTTTTTCCTGGAAAGATCAGAGCTCCATCCTAAGCCTTTGCACATTGCCTCACACAAATAAAAAGAAAGAATTGCTCTTTCAGCTAAATCACGGTGAACAAAAGGAAAATTAGTAATAAACTCAGCAAAGTTTAAAATCTCTTGCGAGCTTTCATGCACAGTTGAGATGATTTGGTCAGCTAATTCAATGACCTGTTCATTGACTCCAATTTCTTTCACAAATTGCTGTAAAACTAAAGCACCACTAATTTGGCTTTCGATCATTTTTTTCTTTGGTAAATCGCGAGATAAATTCAGCATTATTTTCTTTATAGAATTTTCTAAGAATTTTAGATGCTCATCTTTTTTAAGGTAGAGAAGTTTTATATTCCTTTTAGCTAAGTCTTGAATTGCACTTTGAGAGTAGGGAACATCTTTACCAAAAGCTTTAATAAATTTAGTTCTTGTGAGTTCAATAAAGCAGTCAAATGGAATTTGATCAAATAAGTAAAGGTTTCGAATTTTGATCGGCATAAAGTCATTACGTTCGACTTCAATAACCGCTTGTTCAAACTCTTCATTTTTAACCCAATTAAGGGATTTATCTATTGTCTCTTTGAAGCGAACAATATCAAACGGTTTTTCAAAGATATCCATTACTTCGCTTTCTAAGTAAATATCGCCCTTAATTCTTGCTTTAAGAGTGCTACCTTCACCGACGAAGATGATTGGTCTTTCTCCGCTATTATCAATAATATTCTCAGCCAACTCCAAAGGCTCTTCATCTTTTAAAGCAACATCAATAAAGATTAGTCCAAAAGGTCCTTCATATGACAGGAATTCTAAGGCTTCCTGTCCATTTGAAGCGCACATCAATTCAATTTTAGAAAAATGGCTTTTAAAGATCTTTGTGACAAGATCCCATTCTTCCTGATCGTTACTGATATACAGTGACTTCAAATGCGCCCCAAGTTTGATGGTTTCTTCACATTATAAACCATCCTACTAAGGTGATTCAAATTATGAATATTAGGCACATTTGTTTGTTTAGGCGCTTCTAGATTTTGGAAGCCAAGCTCTCCACTCAGCAGGGTCATCTCGTCGTATTTTAAGGCATAGTTGTGGTGACCATGATGGTTGTTTAGGTTTTTTCATCAAGGCCATGCCAACTTGTTCAGGCGATTTACTACCTTTTTTTAGATTACATGGATGGCAACATGCAACTACATTTTCCCAAGAAGTTCGACCACCTTTGCACTGCGGGATGACATGATCAAAAGTTAATTTTTGCAATGGAAATTTTTCATAACAGTATTGGCATTGAAAATTATCTCTTAAAAAAAGATTGAAGCGAGTAAACTTCACATGTTGAGTGTTCTTATGTCTGGCAAATAGCTTAATAATTTTTGGTAGATTGAAACTATGTGTGACTGTTCTTACTTTCTGATCTTGATATTCTTCAACGATTTCTGCTCGATTAGTTAAAATAAGAATCATGGCTTTCTGCCAACTGACAATTCGCACAGGAAAGTAGGTATTATCCAGCAAGAGGGCCCGCATCAGGGTAACTCCTTTCTTATCAGTACCACCAACCGTGGAGTACTCACTTTAATAATATCACATTGATTTAAGTGAGCACCTATTCACTCATCTATAGGCAAAAGGTTATTATATAGAAAAGCTAAATACTTGAATTTAAATAGTCTTTTATGATCTTGATAGGCAGTCTTTGTGGTTGGTATGTGGCATGAAATGGTGGGTAAACAGGACTCTTAAGCTCATGTATTTCACATCCTACTTGCTTTCCCCAAGCAATAGTTTTCTTAGAATCTAATATTTCATCAAATCGATGAATCAGTAATATACATTTTTTGGTTGGAAGTCGTTCTGGTCGCTCTAAGTTTTCAAACACTTCACGGTATAGGTCTGCCGGAATCCATGAATTACATCGATCACTTTTGTTGTTGAAACTTGGTACTGGAAAATTGAAAGGAATAAACTTTAGTAGTTTTCTTGATATATTTTTAAACCTAGGGAAAAAAGCTGGTGCTATAAGTATTAACTTATTGATTTCAATATTTTTCTCATTTAAAGCATTCATTATTAATGGCGCTGAGATTGAATAAGCTAGTAAGTTTGTAGTTTGATCAAAGTTTATTACCCAGTTTTCAACTTCAGTCATCCATTTTTGCCATTTTTCATTTTCGGATTGATGAAGTCTTTTTTCTTGGTGATCACTCAAAGCATGAAGAACTGGGGTTGTGCCAAGCGCCTGAGCTAGCTGAATCATTTTTTGTGGGTTTAGATTAAGGCCATGGGATACATGTAGCTGTTGCATAGGTCTTATGGATCTAGTGAGAGTTCTACAATCTCTCCCCATTGATTCCCATCATGAGATGCACTAATTCTTAAGGCAATTGGGAAGTCTTGGCTAAAAGAATTGTATAGTGCTTGATTAAAGGGATCTGGATCATCTTTTTGTAGGATTAGAGTGGCTTCCCCTGGCCCAATTGCATGCTCGAGGTAGGGTTTTAATCTCTTAAAAAGAGTCGTTCTTCGACCAAAACTCTTTCTCTCTTCAATATGCCAATGAAGATAGTTAGCTTCTTTTTTAATTTTAAACGACAAAAAAATACTTCCATCTTCTTGCTTTGCTAGTTTGGCATCTTCAATATTCATTTCGGAATCAAAGTCTTGTGAAGGTGATGGAATATCAAAATCTAGATTTCTTCTGATCAAACGATTTAGGTTGTCGCTTGGAAATACTCCGGAAGATTTTCTAATCTGCCCAAAGGCTTCGGGTGCAGAGAGATCAACCAAGGTTGGAACATTGTCTGTATCTTGGATACTTAATCCAACTAAGCGAGAAACTTCTCGATTGTAATGTCTGTGCTTAAAAAGAAAACCTAGTCTCTTTGCAAGCTTCTCCGACTTTGTCTCTTTGTGGTGTTTGGCGGCCAGTTTCCAGTGTCTGCGTACACGCCATGCACTCCATATTTTACCACCAGGCTTCATATGCATATCTGCTAAGATAAGAGGAGCATTACCAACTGTTAGTACAAGCCTTTCTACTGCCCACCAAAAACGGTCAGTTTTCATACTCCACTGACCAATAGGTACAGAGTAAGCGACTTCTAATAGCGGCCAATATTCCTCTTTTGGTATTTTCAAAAACTGGTCAAGACTCTTTCCCGGAAGATCAATTTTGACTGAAGCCCTTACGGGTCCATACCATGCCGTAGAATTGGCTTTAGCTGAGCATCTTCTACAAGGTACATGAATAGGGAAGGCTGGAAGTTTAAGATCAATGCCAGACATCTCTTCGATTTCATTAACGGCATTATTGAGCTCTTTACCACTCATATCGCTATCTTTTGTCGACATTGTCATTTCTAGGACATTGTCTTTATCTATCCAACTTCCATCTTCTTCAAGAGATGCGGCTATTTCATAACGTTTCTCTTCTCTGGATCCCCAGAGACTATCGTAGCTTCGCACATTGATATTTTTTGATTCATAAATAGTATAATTATCTTCGGGTGTCGTAATTTTTGCTCGCGTTAAGCTCCACGATTCAACACTTTGCTTTTGAAAGACTAAACTGAGTTTCATCTTTGAATTTTGTAAACGTCTTTGAGTTCTAGAATCTCTGCTGATGATGTATTCGACTCCAGTATCCTTAAGTTTAGAAAGTTTATTAGATTCTTCAAGCCGGCCTTGTGTTGCAAGAAAATAGGCTCTTTTTGCTTCATCTTTTGAGAGATCGTAATCGTAGACCACATCAAAGCCTTTTGCATTTTCTATACTAGTTTGAAAACTAAAAGGGATGACTGATTCTTGAACTTCTAACACGTCTTTTCCAAGCACCATAAAGCCTTCAAAAAGGGTATACTCCATACGTGATTGACCTAGTCCAACTGAAAGTCCTTGCTTTCTTTCTCTAGCGACTTTGAGCCTCATTTTTTGTTCAGATAGTTTGAGCGCGGAAACTTTAAATGTTCCTGCTAAGTAGGTTGTAAAACCAGAGTTGATTTCTAATTTATCTGCACCTAATATACCTAGATCTCCCCAGCCAAATGAGCCATCTAGTCTAAGTGTTCCACCAAGTAGCCATGAATTAATTTCTCCTACGGCCATTTTATCTATCCCAGCCTCGGAAAGAGGAAGTCTTAGTGGAATGATTAGGGCATTCCACCACTTACCATATCTTGCTCTTCTAAGATTACTTAGTCGTTCTTCCATATTTTGAGGAGGGCTCTCTAATGAATCAAACCCTTTGCTCTTTACTTGACGGATATTGGTTCCTTGGAAGTAAACCTCAATTCCAACACCAATATTTAAATTCGCACCTGGAAAAGGGATTCCTTCCTCATTCCAAAGGTTAATTTTAAAAGGTAATTTAAATGAATCAACGACAGTAAAACTTTCAAATAAATCTCTGTTATCATAAACTTTTCTGCGAATTCGAGGAGCGATTTCAACTGATCCACTATCGATTGATAAAAGTTCAATATCAGCTAACTCGTCAAACAAGGAAACTGATAAACGAGTTGTTTGATCTATCCAATCATCGCTCAAATCTTGTGAAATTCTAGAAAATACAGAGCTGGGCCAGGTCGTAGGTGCGGGACTTTGTTCCTGAGCAAATGCAGATGAAATAAATAAAAACAGATAAATTGGAATGGTTAAAAAAAATATTTTTTTCACAACTGTCTTTTATCCTGATTTCAAACGGTTGGCTATCACTGTGAAAGACTTATAGGCTTTTGAGTTCGGCTAAACTTACCGATAAGTACATTGGTTGGAGGAGCACTTTGCGTCTATTATTTTCAATAAGTTGGCTAGTATGCTTGGGGATACTTTTTGTCATTCCTCATTGGCTCGTAGAATCGGGCCGCTATCCTTCAGGGACATTCCCGCTTGATGGGGCAAGAACTAGTGCCATTCGCTACCAATACCTAGTATTTCCAAAAGTTCATCACATTGAACATGAAGAAATCAGAAAAGATCTTCCAGAGTTTTCTAGGGCGATTAGTCACTTTGGTGGTGACTTACTAGAGCAGACTAGGCTTAAGGATTCTTTGGTTGATTATGCCAATCCAGTTATTTATGAAGTTTTACCTCTTCGCCAAAGTCTTTGTCGTGACATTGCAGATCGCTATCGTGCCAACTCTGCGGCTTTAAGACGTGCCATTGGTGAATATTGGAGCAGTGATACTACACAATGTAATGAACTAATTGTAACAATCGTTGATAACGCCGAAGAACAGCACTTAGATTTTAAAGCAGTAAAACGAGAGACTGGCAGAATTTTAGTTTTAAATAATAGCGGTGGAGCACTGGCCCAGATGATCCTCTATCGCGATGATGTTTTGAAAGTTAATAGTGCTTTTGTTCAACCCTTAGACCCTAACTTGGATATAGGCTCAGGCTTTTCGATCATACCACTTGATTGGCCTCGTTTAGAGACACACCGTCAAAATATTAAAAGCGAGAATGCTTTTAGAGTTCCAGCAGATAATTTTGTCTATGGAAAACTAAGAATGATGGGGCAATTGCCAAAAAATTGTGAATCTCAGTTACTGGGACTAAAGTACAGAGATTCTTGGGGCAGAACAGCTTCAGCCCAATGGTGTTATGGCGATACATTCCCAAAAACGTTAGAAAATGAACATTACTATGCGATTAGGTTGGAAGAATAGTATGAGATTTGTGTTTATCATATTCTTTTCAGTTTTTAGCTTTGATTGTTTTTCACAGTCATGGCTTGATGTATTTAATCGCTATCGCGTTGCTCAAGCTACTGATTGGCTAGCACCTACAAAAATACAACGAAATGATTTAAGACCATTTGTAACTTTATCTAGAAGACAGCAAGCATGTTCAGACTGTCGCGTCGATACTCTTGGAGATGCTGGAAGATTTGCTTTAGCCATGCAAGGACAAGGTGCAAGAAAGTCATCTGGCAGCATTAAAAATCAAAGAGGAGAAACAGTTTTAAGCTCTAGAGATATGGATTTTTTACGTGCTCATGCCTGGGATGGAGCTGGGAAAGTATTTATTGGATCTACTCTTAGCACTCCAGTGGTTAAGCCCCAATCTCTAGTCATGGCGCTGGTGTCTCAAATAGGTGTAAGAGGAAATCCTTTAGTGGTCGGACTTAAAAATGATCAATTGGATACTCTAATTTGGGGATATCGCCTTTTACCGATTTCTTCAAGTGATGTTAAAGAAGTTAGTGTTAGAGATGGAAAAATGTTTTATCCAGTTGTACTTCGATTTAACATTTATATTTATGAATCAATTGATGATTTAAATTTGTCTCCCTTTGACTTTCACTCCGGTCGAGATTCAACTTACACTAAACGGACTAGAGTCGGACAAAATACAAGTGCGCTGACAATTAAAGCTGAATTTACATTTGATAAACCCGTTGTTATTTCTCAAAATGGTTACAAAGCTCAAGGAAGTGGCAGACTGGTTGACTCAGGCCGCTGGGTTGATGAAGATCTTATTAGCTATCTATGGGTGGCTTCTCCATATGGTTCATCAGCTTCAGAACACCCAGCATTAAGCCCTAAAGCTTTAAATTTAATCGAGCAAGGTAATTGGAATGCACCTGAACTAACCAAGAGACTAACTACATTGGTTAAACTCAATAGTTCTTATCAGGCCTTTCCTTGGCTTTCTAGTCTTGACCTTAAATCTATGCCGGAGCTTCGAGATGGTGCTAAAAAATTGATGGCAAAGAAAATGGAGCATGCTTTTTACCGTCAGAAGATTCCAGTAAAAGTATGGGAAGACTCAATTTATATACCTGAGAAAAATGAAGATTCTATGTCTGTTCGAATTACATTTTATGGCAATTATGAGCAGGTAAAAGTTCTCCAGATATTGGATGATATGGGATTTAGAGTCAATTTTTCTGAATCTTATTGAATATTTAAATTGAGTTCACAAGAAAATAAACTTCTTTTTTTATAACAACTCATTTCGTCAATCTTAGCTGTTTCATGACCTTCAACACCATCAATTAATGGACTATAAAGTTTAGTCAGGAGTGCCCGCTGTTTTAATGAAGTTTTATCTAGCTCAATTATATAGCGATTTTTTCCTTTCTTTTTATATGGAAGATTTGCTACTTCAATTTGAGTCGATCCCTCATAAGGAATAGGTGAAATTAAAACGACTTGGCCGTCTTTTAAAATCAACTCGCCTAAATTCGTTTTCATCGTTTTAATATTCTTTTTTGGACGCTTCGTATCAACTAATTCATCTTTTACTTTATCGTAAACACCCCAGATCGACTTTGATCTTTTATATGCAGATGCTATTTTGTAGTTTTTTGGCTTTAAGATGGATTCTTTCGAAATTGGTAGTTTGGATTTTTCTTTATCCTTAACCGCCGCAACCTTACGGGTATGCTGAGTGAACTCCCAGTTTTTAAAGGAAACCCGAGCAAAACTTACGCCACATAGTCCTGCTGATACTAAAAAAATGATAATCAATGGTGTCTTTTTCAAGTCATGCTCCCTGCTTAATACTTAAGCAAGATAGATGCCCATTTAATTACCTGATTGATACTAGTTGGGGTGTCTAAACTATTGACGGCCGTCGCTTCAAACTAGGCAATAAGACCGGCAGGGGTTACAATTTAAGATATATGCCAAATGAGATATTTACGCCAAAAGATAGTAATCTTCTAACTTTAGAAGACTTAAAAAATGTACGCAGTCAACTCGATGAGCGCTCAAGTACTCATTGTTTGGCAAAATGGTATCAAGTTACCTTAAACCTTCATAACGGTCGCTCTGCTAGCTGTTGTTTGCAGCCATCAAAGCCATTGACTACAACCGAAATTATTTCAAACCCCGATTTATTACATAACTCGAAATCTCATGTCGAAGATCGGTTAGCGCTTAGAAAGGGAGATAAAATTGAAAGCTGCTCTGCTTGTTGGAATGTAGAAGATCGAGGCAATTTCTCAGAAAGACATTTTAAATCTGCTGACACATGGGCTTGGGATAAAATAGAAGCTGCCGACGGAGATGCTCGAAAGATTCAGCCTACATATGTTGAAGTTAGTTTTTCAAGTCAGTGTCAGTTAAGATGCAGCTATTGTAACCCTGAAACGAGTTCATCGATTTCTAAAGAAATTGATCAGTATGGTGCTTATCCAGATCGCTTTACACAAATGTCGAAAGAGGCGAGATTAAATCGAAATGTACTGCCACTTGTTGAAAGTCAGGACTATCATGATGATAATCCTTTTATTGATTCATTTTGGAGATGGCTACCTAGTATTTATACTGGACTTAAGGTTTTAAGAGTTACAGGTGGGGAGCCTTTCTTAAGTGAAGATACATTTAAGTTTATGGATTATGTTAAAGATCACCCTAATTCTGAAATGGACATAGAGTTTAACTCGAACTTGTCTTTTCCCACTCAAGTCTTTCAACGTTTCGAAAAAGCCTTTAAAAAAATCCCATCAGAAAATTATAAAAATACGACTCTTTATGTTTCTATAGATTGTTGGGGGGAACGAGCCGAATATATTCGCTTTGGTATGCGCACTAGCGAAATTGAAAAAAATATAGAAAGACTTTTAGAGCAGTTTCCAAAAATGAAACTTACAATAACTTCAACGATCAGTCTTTTAGGAATCAAGACATTTGATAATGGAGCAAGCCT
>CAYGQW010000044.1:0-16770 GCA_964352175.1 uncultured Halobacteriovorax sp. | reverse complement strand
TTAGACAGCTCTCCACCTATAAAAAATACCCCGTTATGCTGTAATGTATAATTTGAAGCATAAACGCTAGAAAGCTGAGGGTAGCGGGTTTTGACCAATGTCTGGTTAAGCCACGAGCTTTCACCATCACCAATCACCGATGATAAAATATCCATTACATAACTTTCTCTAGGCCCTACAGGTAGACCTTGGAAAGCATACATGAATAATGGGGTTCTACTTGTACCGTTAAGCTTAATTTCCTTACCAATATCTTTTGTTTTAAAAGCGAACTTTTCTTTACTATCGTTCTGACTTTTCAAATTCTGTAGGTTATCCGCTTTTGAAATATCAGAAAAATTTTCTTTTACTAAAGAGTAAACTTCTTCTGAGTCGACATCACCAGCAATGACGATGACCATATTATTGGGAACATAGAAGTTATCATGAAACGATCTTAAGTTTTCTGGAGTAAGCTTTTTTAAATCTTCAACTTCACCGATAACAGATCCCCCATAGGGAGTGCCTTTAAAGATTTCTTGCATCATACGAAGATAAAGTTTCCCATCAGGAGAATTCTCATAACGCATTTTTCTTTCTTCAAATACAACCTGACGTTCTTTTTCAACTAATTCAGGCACTAGTAGTAAACCTTTTACTCGATCTGCCTCCATTTCAATCATTCTTTCTAGATGGGCAGAAGGAAGGGACTCGTAGTAAACAGTCATGTCAAAATTTGTATAAGCATTGGTACTTCCACCAAGCTTTTCAATCGTCGAATCGAAAACTTGTGGAGGATAATTCTTTGAACCACGAAACATCATATGTTCTAGGAAATGCGTGGCACCAGTTGTCCCTGGGCCTTCATGCCTGCCTCCAACTTCATAAAAAGTATAATAAGACATGATTGGTAGGCTGTGATCCTCAATGACGAGCAATCGCAAACCATTAGGAAGCACCCACTTTTTCACATCAAGATTGATAGTTGGACGTTCTGTATTACTAACAGGAGAATTCTTCTTAGGAAGGTCACTACAACTACTCAATAAAAAAAGAATAAAGCCTAGTATTGCACCAAGGGATCGATTCATGGACTCTCCGATAAGCTGATCAATCAATAAAGTTATCGATCAGATTAGAGGTCTTTAGAACAAACTTCAACTGTTGGAATTTTAAACCTTTTTGCAGCGCAGGGTAGTTGTTTAAAATCCCTTCACACAACGTGTATTAAACGATTATAGTCGCCTCATAATTTACAATAAAATGTAGGAGCGACCATGAAAATTGGAGTGCCAAAGGAAATCAAAATTAAAGAAAGCCGCGTAGGCCTTGTACCTGGTGGAGTTCGCCAACTTGTTATGGATGGACACGAGTTATTCGTTGAAACCAATGCTGGTTCAGGTATTGGAATTAGTGATGATGAGTATATTCAAGCCGGTGCTAAAATTTTGCCTTCACTTGAAGCTGTTTTTGAAACGGCTCAAATGATTATTAAGGTTAAGGAGCCGCAGCCAAGAGAAATTGCTCTGATGCGTCCACATCACCTAATGTACACTTATTTGCACCTTGCAGCAGATACAGAACTAACTACAGGTTTAATGAAGAGTGGCGCTACTTGTGTAGCCTACGAAACGATTCAACTACCAAACGGCTCTCTCCCCCTACTAGTTCCAATGTCTGAAGTTGCAGGTAGAATGTCGACTCAGGTTGGTGCCAGCTATCTACAAATTGATCATGGCGGTAAAGGCGTATTACTGGGCGGTGTACCAGGAACTCGTCGTGCAAGAGTCACTGTTATTGGCTGTGGAATCGCCGGTACCAACGCTATTAAGATGGCGATGGGCATGGGCGCTGATGTAACAGCGATTGATCGCAGCACTCGCCGACTGGCAGAACTTGACGATCTTTTTGACAATAGAATCACAACTCTTTATTCAAACGTTCAGAACATTGAAGAAGCGGTTTTACGCTCTGACCTCGTCATTGGTGCAGTTTTAATTGCAGGAGCTAAGGCACCGAAGCTTGTAACTCGTGAGATGATTTCTAAAATGGAAAAAGGCTCAGTTGTGGTTGATATTGCAGTTGACCAAGGCGGCTGTATCGAGACTTGTAAGCCAACCACTCACGAAAACCCGACGTTTGAAGTCGACGGCGTTGTTCATTATTGTGTCGCTAATATGCCTGGTGCTGTTGCTAGAACTTCGACCTACGCTCTTACGAACGTAACTCTCGATTATGCCCGTGCGCTTGCCAACCTAGGACCGGAAGAAGCTGCCAGACGTGACCCCGCTCTAAAGCTAGGTATCAATATCTTTAATGGTGATCTTGTTTATGAACAAGTGGCTAGAGATCTTGAGCTTCCGTATACACCACTCGGTTTTTAAAAATTTCTCGCTCTCTCACTCTAACATGCTAAAATAAGAGCGAATTGATTGGGAGAGCTATTTTTGACTGGAAAAAAACTCATCGACACTGTTTTAATAGGCTTAATGTTATTGGCAACTTTGGCCACGACGGGGATTTTTGTCTATACACAATTTCTTTATGAAAAGCCTCTACCAAACCCAGAAGAAGAAAGACTCAAAATGTTTGAAGAGGCGAAAGCCAAGCTGTTTCCCAATTCTTATAAACTAGACAAGCTGACGATCAATCTTCCTTCAAGATCTAGTCGACTAAGGTTTTTAGATATGCAAGCTTACCTCATTCCTTTTAAATCTGAAGCGACCGAATCATTTGATAAACATAAAGCTAGTATCCAAGACATTGTCATTGAAATTACCTCTTCCATGGATCCCAATGAACTTGGAACAATCTCAGGTAAGATACTTTTAGAAAGTAGAATGAAGAATAGAATAAACGCTTTGTTTCCTAAGCCACTTGTGAAGAGCGTTCAATTTACAGATTTCGTTATCCAATAAAAAAACCCCGCCATCGGCGAGGTCTCAGCTTAAAACATTTTTTAAAAACTTAGTTTTGTTCGTCTGTATACTTTGCATTCTGAGTAATATCCTCAATCTTTGCAATATAATCTTCAAGTTGTTTTTTAGTAAGTTTACCCTGCTCAACAAGCTTGTCGCGAAGACGAACGTCGAGTTGTTTTTCTTCTAAAGCATCACTTAATTTCATATTTTACCCCATAGTACATTGAAAGCTATAACTGCACGAAATTAGCCAAGATAGTGTGAACTGGCAAGGCTTTAACGTATATTTAATAACTTATCTATTCCCAAGTGCAGTTTATGTTGGCAAATCCGAGTTTTTTTGACCGGAATCTTATTCCGTAACTCTAGGAAATCATTCAAAACTCAAAAGATCCTCAATATTTGTTCACGTCAGCCCGATAATAACGTTATGAAGTCTATTGGTTTTAAGACATTCCTACTTTTTTTGATCATCCTTTTTCAAGGTTGTATGCCAGATAGTTTGACTAAGTTTAAGCAAGAACAAAAGCCACAGCTAACGGTTACAGGTGGATCGACGACTCAAGACACTGCTCCGTCTGGCCTGAGCTATTCTGGATCTCCATATCAGTTTACTGTTACTAATCCAATTGTAACTCAATCACCTAGTGTAACCGGTGTCGTGAATTCATATTCAATTAGCCCAACACTACCTGCAGGTCTAGCTTTTGATACGACAACAGGTTCTATTGCAGGTACACCCACAGTTTTTTCTGTTGCAACCAATTATGTTATTACTGCAACAAATACGGCTGGTACAACCAACACAACAATCAATATCACGACACTGAATCAACCTGCTGGCTTAAAGTACAATCTTCGACCTACAGCGATTATTACAATGTCTAGTACAGGCGGCTTAAGCGTTGGTGGAACTTTCACTACTGCATCTGGCTCAGGTACGATCAAACAGCTTTCTGGAAATATCGTTGAAGTTGAAATCACAACTGACTTTGTTGTTCTCGGTGAAGCTGTAACGGAGACAACTGGTAGTGCTTTCACTATTGATGAACTTGACTATAAAAATGCAATCCAAGTTTTCCCGGTTAATACAGCTGATATTGCTTCATTTTCAGTTGGAGAATATGTATCTACTCCAGCCACCCA
Source organism: uncultured Halobacteriovorax sp. (assembly GCA_964352175.1). Classification (GTDB taxonomy): domain Bacteria; phylum Bdellovibrionota; class Bacteriovoracia; order Bacteriovoracales; family Bacteriovoracaceae; genus UBA4207. The sequence goes on along the minus strand of CAYGQW010000044.1, from coordinate 12,724 downwards.
AGGCTCATCTCTAGGTGTGGTTAAGCAACTTCTTTCAGACAGTATTGTTATCGATATGATTCGTGGAACTTTTGCTCCAACTGAAACTCTCGATGATGTTTCAACTTATGCCGCAACTGCGATGACGGTTGAAAAAATTAATTTCGTTCTAAATTCAGGCGACAGTATTGATCTTAGACCTACAGTCACGGCCGGCGAATCAATTGAATATAAGTTAGACTCAGGTGATCTTCCAGCGGGATTTAGTGCCTACGATGAAGCAACAGGCTTTATCATAGGAAACTACAGCAGCTCACAATCTACATTAATTACTGCTAGTGCTGAAAATCCAGTAGGCTCTTCATCAGCAACTTTTACTATGGGACCTCTTGTCGCCAGCCCTCAATACTTAAGTGTTACTCAAAATGTCGTTTTAAAAGTACTGGGAACAAGTGACTTTGAATATGGTAAGTTTGTTTCTACTCCAGATGGAGATAAAGCGCGAGTTATTCAGGTCATTGATAGTGAGTACATGTATGTCAAAGTCATCAAAGGATCATTTGAAAGAGATGAATCACTTGATAATACTGCTGAGTTTGGCGGTGAAAAAACAAGTGTTCTTGATTTAAAAAATGTTTCTTTCGTACTTGAAGTTCCAGATGGCGGAGCCGCTACCTTTGCTAGAGATGGTTATATATCCAGTGATGCTGGTGGACTTGGTATCGTCTCGCATATATTTGCAGACGGAGCTAACCCTGATCAAATTTTTATTAGACAAACATTTCCAGGTTTTAGCGCCATTGAACCAGGCACGGCAGTAAATATTGATAATACTCAAACTTATGCAGCCTCAGCAACAACCATTACTCGAGTTAGAGCCAACAACCTAGAGTTAACTCTAGACTCCGTTGCATCATTTACCAATGGACAAGATATCACTTATGAAAATGGTAGTATCTATGCTTCTGGTTGGATTCATGACGTTAACTCTTCTGCCTCAACTGTTACCTTAAATGTTAACAGAGAAGGTTTTCATTGGGATGCCAATGTTGATAATGAAAACCCATTAAGTGGCACTGTCGCAGACATCACAAGATATCGTGCAGATAACACAATCTACATGACGACAACCAAAGAGATAAGACTTAATACTACCCTTCTTGCTGGTAATGATATTACTTACTCTATATCTCCTGATCTTCCCCCTGGTGTCACGCTAGACACAGAAAGCGGTGTCATCTCTGGCGCCCCGGAACTATCATCAGTTAAGAAGTCATACACTTTGACTGCAACCAATACTGTCGGTGGAGTTCCACAATCAACTACATTTAATTTTAATATAAAAGTCTATGATGTTTTCTCTCTAGAAAATGCTACAGCCAATGCTTCAAGTTATGTCTTACACCGTTTAGGTAAGGGTAATGAAATTGCAGAATGTAAAATGACTCAAGATCAAATCAATGGATCGAATCAAGCTGCCAAAGATATTACCTGTATGCTTGAAGGTGGAGAGCTGGATATTTTTCAACAGGGCTTACAAACCAAAGTCTTTGCTTCCAAAGGCTTATGCAAATACACAGAAATTAGACCTTATGGCTTTTGGCAATACCCTGTCAAAAAGACAACTTTGAATAATATTAAATTTGATGTAACTGGTGAATGTACTGGTGGTACTAGAAATTATGCCAATACAACAAGCACAGACTTTAGATGTCATGGTAACTATGCCGCGGACACAAATTTTGACGGCGGACCAAACTGTGACAGCGGTAAATACACGGTTGTCACTGTTACAAATTCAGACGCTGATTCAGATGGTACTTGTGATTCTGAAACGATTGAAACATCAGAAGCTGAATGTGGTGGAGAAGCTTTGGCCTGCTTTGCAGGATCTCAGGCTGACACCTTCAGTGTGGCGCAACTTAAAAGTGGTGTTAGATCAACGCTTACAACAACATCAACTGGTGGCTCTATCGATTATTCAGTAACTTCTCCTCAAAGTAGTAATTTAATTTCAAATAGAAAAATTGCCAACTATACCGCTAGCAATACTTGCTCTACGACAGATAACTATAATTATAATAATGAGAGTTGGAGAAGCTATAATAGAACGATGATCAATAGTGTGACAGGTGGTAGAGTTCTGACTGGTACAATCACAACGACTCAATACTCAGCTGCTGTTGCTGGTGTTGGGACTCTCTTCACCCAGGAACTCGTGCCTGGCGACACCTTTTATGACCCATCAGGAGAAGCTTATGTCGTCAGAAGCATCACAAATGACACTAGTCTTACTCTGACTAATCGAATTAATACTGCAATTGCAGGGCAAGCAATTACCCTAAGTCCTTATGCGGATCCATTCTTAAATGGAGGGGAACCTTATTACGAGTTTAGCTGTCTAGATGCGGCTTTCGATACAATTGGACGTATTCGTCTCATGGTTAGAGATTGGGATAGAGACTTTAAGGTTACTGATCGTATTGACCAATTGACTGTGCCTCTGACAGGAACGATGTCAACCACTGCTGGCTCTACGGCTGCAACTGGTACATCTTTAGATACAGAAGTCATTAGCAAGCGAATAATTCAAGTTGGGACAGAAGTAAACACTGTCGACGTTGTCAACAATGCTACTAGCCTCGACTTCTATTTGACCTCAGTTGCCACTAATACGACTCAAGCGGCTTGGGTCAGACCGATTTTATCTGACGCTGGTGAATCGACTGACCTGTTTGGAAACTTTTACAATAATAGAAGTGATTGGGACGATGACCGTAATATATTCCTAGACTATGGCCAGGGAACATACTCTTCAACCGCATATTACCCTTCTTTAAATGGCTGTGCCGCGGCCGTAAATCCATCCCAAGCAGATAGTCCAGGTGGAGCTGCAAATACTAAAGAAAGACGATTTGACTACAGGTTTCCTTTCGATAGACTATAAATTTATTGCCAGTATTTAGGAGGACGAGAATCATCGTTCTCCTCTTCAACTAAACTAAGATGTGCCTTGCCTTTTTTCTTTTCCATTTTAAAAGAAAAATTACCTCTATTTTTTTTCTTAACACGTGTAAAACGAATCAGCATCGCAAAGCCACCTAAGATGGCAGCGATATGCCCCCACGCCAAGGCTCCCATCGGCGAAAAGAAACCGGTATAGAGCTCCATACCAACGAGCAAAGCACAAAACCACTTCGCTTTCATAGGAAAAATCATCATGAACATAAATGTTCTATCAGGATAAAGAATTCCATATGCGACACATAGAGCGGAAGCAATTCCCTGCATACCAACTAACGGAAAGCTATAAACAGTGGTCTCTGATAAAACAAAGAACCCCAACATTAGGTAAACAGCTGCAGCGCTTAGAACTGCTCCTGCTAGAAATTGTAAGTAGCGCCTTGTCCCCCATTGTGATTCAAGCTCACTGCCTAAAAACCATAACAACAAGCCATTAAAAATGACCGCCAACAACTGCTTTTCAATGAGCGGGTAGGTCAAGACTTGATAGATGAGTCCGTTTCCAAAACCTGCAGCAGAAAGACCAAAAATTGCAGATAAGCTCATGCCTGAAGTTTTGCTTAAGATACTTTCAAGTAAAAATAAAACACCAGTCGTTATCATTAAAACTTTATTCGTTTTTGAAAGAGGTGGCATTTGTAATTGTGCTTGATTCATCGTGATACCTTCTCAGAAATTTCAATTAAAACTCCACCCGTTGATTTGGGGTGAATAAAATTAACCAGGCACTCACCTGCCCCCATTTTAGACTTATCGTAAAGAAGCTTAAAACCGGCTTTTCTTAATTCAGCAGCTTTATGTTCTACGTCTTTTACTCTAAAGCACAAATGATGAAGACCTGGTCCCCTCTTTTTTAGGCTTTGATGAATCGGTCCATCTTCACCGTAAGGCTCCAAAAGCTCAATATGAGCCTTATCATCAACACTAGCAAATGCAGTTGTCACCGCCTGATCCTTAACAACCTCTCGTTCAGCAGAAAACTTCAGACCGAGGGCTTCGTATACTTTTACACTCGCTTCAAGATTTTCTACGGCGATGGCAATATGATCGAGATGACAATCTTCTAAATATTTTTTAACTTCCGCGTTCACTTATTTTATCCTTTGATTATTCTTACTCATCTCTTCCAATGTTTTTTTTAACCAAGCAGCTTCATCACTTTTTTCCATAAGATCTAGGATTTTAGGCAATTGCAGACGAAGTATTTTTAGATCCTCTACCGAGGTATTTAATAAGACATTTTTGAAGTAGTTTTTATCTTGATTTTTAAGATCCTGAACTTGATCTAAGATCATTCGGCGATCGGTTTTTAAGTATTCAATATTTTTCAATTCTCGGGAATTAAATAAGGGTCGTGATGCTAAGGCAACAACGGACGTCAGCTGAGAAATGAAGAGGATGATAATAAGCTCTCGCATACTTAAGGGATTGTACCCTAAAGTAGGCTAAATGAAACCCCTGTTTAATGTAATTACAAAGCCTTAGAAGCCTGTCGGAGGATCAATTGCATCGCCGCAATTTGGATTAGCTGGATCGAATGCTGGTGGCGTAGGGGGAATTGGGGCAATACACTGTAGATTAACGCAATCTCCAAAAGTAGGGACATTGTAGCAACGTAATGCACACAATTGCTGACCTTCTGGCGTTATTCCAGTTTTCACTTTAAAGCATGTCGGAATATTTTCTTTTCGACAGAACTCCTTAGCAACACAAGCCTGGCCAGGAGACTTACCACATAGCACTGTTTGCTCTTGGGTGTTCAAATGGACGGCACAGGTATTTGTACTTTGATTACAACAAAATGATGAGCATTCATAATCAGATGAGCACGCCTGACCTGTTGACAGATTTCCGATAACATCGACCTCTTCAATACACTGAGAAACAATTTCTTTTGACCAACAGCGACTATTAAAGCAACACTCATCGCCACCACAAGCACTCGAGTTACTACAAGAGTTTAGTGAAGAGTAAAGCATTTCTCTGCCGTCAAAGTTTTTGGTACTTGCTCTCGACAACTGTAGCTTAACTTGAGACGTCGTATTAAGAACAATATCCTGTCCACTATTATCAGTCGTCAAAATCTCTATCGTTGCCACAACATTACACGAAGCAATTGTTTCATTAGCAAAAGAATCGTAAGTAGAAACACGTTTATTACAGCCATCCATCCAGTCCGTATCACCTGCAGCTGCAAGCCCACCATTAATGAGTGTACGAGGCTCGAAAGGAAGTGTTGAAGAAAAATGCTCAACACCTGATTGTAAACTTAACTTCGTCGCTCTTGGAAAAAGAAAACTATTATATCCTTGAGCAGTAACGCCTGCAGTGAAGGCTGATTGGAAAATTCCAGTTGCTTTAGTAGAGGCATCAACTGTTGAAAAGATTGCGCCGTCGCTTATTTCCCAATTAGATTCTGCTAAAACTCTGTATGGTCCTTGATACTGGTGACCGGTCACAATCGTATTACCGAAAACAACTCCCGCTAACGCCGGATTAATTCCCAAAACAGATGAAAGCTGGGCCGGGTCGGCATTATCGGGCAGACATCTTTTTAGCTTTTCAGTTTCAGAAAGAAGGCTATAACCGCCACCTAGAGTATCAATTTGAGGCTCTCTAGGATTGATTCTGATATTCGTACCCGTATTAACTAGGCCACCATCCAATATTTTTGCATAAGCATACTGACAAGTTTCACCGGCCAAATTACATGTCTGATTAGAAGCGGTTAGGTTAAATGTTGGATCATGCTCAATCTTAAGACCACGACAAAACAACCCACCATCAAGAGCATCTTGTACTGGCTCTACTGTTTCTGCTGCATCACCCGAATCGTAATAGTTATTGTAATCATAAAGATCATAAATCAAGCGAATATTTTCAAATGGTCTATTACTTAAATTAAGTGCCAAAACTTCAATATCAGTGGAAGGATTAATCCCTTCTCCTCGAGTGATGACTGCTGGAATTGTTACTGGCTCTAATTCTCTACCAAATTTAAAGCGAACTTTAATTAAGCGATCTGATAACGAAGTAACGTTAAGACCCGATAGAAAAAGGTAGCCGTTATAATTTTTGGGAATAGTAACTTTGGTCTTATAGTTTCCTGATTCAGGATCAATAATATGGCGAAGCTCAACCTTTCCAGATTCGGTAATTGTATCAAGCAAATTATCGTCTAAAGTGCTGTCACCTGGACCAGCGCCAGGACCAGTTTGTGAGCCTCCAGAACCTGTAGCGCCAGTAGAAGATCCACCAACTGTCGCTTTTCTAGTTGTTCGCGCAGTTTCAGGCATACAGCCAGAAAGGATGAGAGATAAGAAAACGAAAATGGTAGTTACACTTTTAAACTTCACCATGCCTCTACCTTATCGGATGCAAACGATAACTTCTTAGAAGTTAACTACTGAAACCATTATCTCAGGGAAATTATGCCCACACCCAGGAATCTGAGAAGATACCACTCAGATGAATATATTCAGGTATTTACAGTGAAAATTGATTTGGAAATAAAATATATTTACAAAAAGAAATGCCATAGTAATCTGGCATAATAATTACAAGATCTTAGTATGGGCTCATTGGTCTTCGACTTCTTCAAAGGTTCCACGATCTCGATTCTTTCTTACTCCAGGAACCTTAAAGATTCGGCCATGAAACGAAAGATAAACACCAGGAGGTATAAGCTTGCTGGCCAATAAAGCCTCGGTCACGTTCTGCAGAGCATCTGAGTCTTCAAAGCCAAGAGGCTTCATTGCTCCAGTAAAAACTATAGGTACATTTGGATTCTTTATTTCTTCAAAACATTTTTGTGCTGAAACAGACATGGTATCGGTGCCATGGAGAATAACAATCGGGATCATTTTTTCAAGCTGAGACTTAATGAATTGAATGAGAAGTGACCGATCGTCGTCATTCATAAATAGTGAGTCTTTACTCATAACTGAGAAAACTTGCAAACCGGTGTAGGGAAGCCTTAAACGCGACATAATTCGCGCCTTAATGATCGACTCCCTGTTTGCCAGAGAACCATCTGATTCATCGTAGGTTTTTTCGATGGTACCACCGGTAGTGATAACAACAATTTCTTGTGGGCGATTATTCATGGGCGGACTTTAACTTATATTTGTAACCTTGACACTGGCCTTTTCGCTACCATCTTATAGGAGCACTGCAGCTAAAAGGAGTTATGTAATGAGCGAACGTACCGGTAATATTTCAGTTCAAACTGCTGATATTTTTCCTATCATCAAAAAATGGCTTTATTCCGAACACGATATTTTCCTAAGAGAGCTTATCGCCAATGCAACAGACGCAATTACCAAGCGTTCAACTCACGCCAGACTCGATAATCAAGAGATGCCACAAGGCGAAATCAAAGTTTTTGTCGATCCTAAAAACAAAACAATCACCATTTCTGATAACGGTTTAGGCATGAGCGAAGCCGATGTTGAAAAATATCTAGCTCAACTAGCATTTTCTGGCGCTGAAGAATTCGTTAAGAACATGAAAGATCAAGGTGCCGACTCTGGAAAAGATATTATCGGAAAATTTGGTTTAGGATTTTACTCGGCGTTTATGGTGTCTTCAAAAGTTGAAGTCGAGTCTCTATCGATGAAAGAAGGCTCAACAGCTACCAAGTGGACTTGTATGGGTGATCCAACTTACACTTTCTCCCCTTCTGATAAAAAAGAAGTTGGAACAACGATTACCCTGCATATTAATGAAGACTCTCAAGAGTTTTTAAATAAGTTCAAAGTTAATGAAACGTTAAGAAAATTCTGCTACTTTATGCCTTACCCCATTGAAGTTTCTGAATTGAGCGAAAAGAAAGATGACGAAAAAGCAGATGAGCCTACAGTTATTAACGAAACTAAACCACTTTGGCGTCGTGACCCAAGTGAGCTAAAAGATGAAGATTATCAAAACTTCTATAAAAAGATGTTTCCAATGGATCAAGACCCACTTTTTTGGATTCACCTTAAAGTTGATCACCCATTCACTCTAGAGGGAATTTTGTACTTCCCAAAACTTAATCCTATGCGCCCAATGAATGAGCGAAACATAAGACTATATGCCAAACAAGTCTTTGTGTCTGATGACGTTAAAAATGTCATTCCTGATTTCTTATCGCTTTTAAAAGGTGCTATTGACTCGAGTGATATTCCACTTAACGTCTCTAGATCATCACTTCAAGGTGATCCGAATATTACTCGTATCAGTAATTATGTGACCAAGAAAGTTGCCGAAGCGCTTAAAAAGCTTTTTAAAAATGATCGTCCAAAATACGAAGCTATTTGGAATGATATCGGAATGTTCGTTAAATATGGTTGTATCTCAGACACAAAGTTTGATGAAGCAATGCGCTCTATGGTTATCTTTAAAAATTCAGAGGGCAAGTTTACAACTCTAGCCGAGTACCGTGAAAATGTTCCTTCCGAGATGAAGGAAAAGCTAGGAGACCAAGTTGTCTACTTTGAAAAAGAAAAAGGGGATCGATCGCTTAGATCTCAACTCTTAGAACAAGGTATTCAGACGATTGAAATCGATGATCATATCGATCCACACTTCACTCAACATGCTGAGATGAAAAAACAAGGTGATCAATCCTATCAATTTGTAGCGAGTGACGCTGTAGTCGCAGATCTTCTAGGCAGCGAAGCAACGGGACCAGAAGACATTAAGGTAAAAGAAATTTTTGAGAAAATTTTAAATCTGAATGTTGATGAAAAAGATAAGCAAGAAGTTGAAATTCAAAAATTAAAGGCCCAGGGCTCTCCTGCTTGGTTTAAAGTCGATGAACAAATGAAACGTTTTCAAAAAATGGCACAGAGTATGGGTAATGACCAAGCTTTCCCATTAAAGAAGACCTTAGTCATCAACCCTTCAAATCCACTAATCCAAAATGCTCTTAAGCTACATGAACGCGGTGATAAAGTTGAGTTGGTTGAAAAGATTTGTCGTCATGTAGAAGATCTTGCTTCAATTTCTTCAGATGGTCTTAAGAATGATGAGCGTGATCTTTTTGTTAATCGCTCTCAATCTTTGATTCAAGAACTGACTAATATGGCATTATAGAAAGCCAAAAACCCATGACAAAATTCGCACGTTTTGTCATGGGAAATACTTCTTTGTTTGGGGGAAAGAAGTTCTGCTTACATTGCTTGCGCGTTATCTGACTTATTTGGAAACTTCACAACATTACTATTAACAATTTCAAGTCCATGAGTATGAGATTTCTTACTATATGGAATGTGATCCTCATGTCTTTCTTGTGCTTCTTTGCAATCAATACAACAAGTAGCTGTAGGTCTTGCTTCTAAGCGAGTCGCTTCGATATCACAGCCACACTCATTACATTCACCAAAAGTACCATTTTCTATTCTGAACAACGCTTCATCGATTTTTTTCATATAGAAACGATTTCTACCTTGTAGCTTTAAAAGTAGTTCACGATCACGCTCACGACTTGCAAGATCAATCTCATCTCCGCCTTTGGCAGACCAAGCACCCTCTGCACCAAGCTCTATAGCATTAGATGCATGATGATTCTTAATTTCAATAAACATGTTTTTGAAATTTTCCAATTGAGTCTTTTCCATGATTCCTCCAAATACACTGAGCTCCTGCTCATTTTTTGTTTCGGTTATCGCTGACTTTCATCCTTGAAAGTCTCTTAGACTTCTTGTCTGTGCCTCCAAATCCGTGGAAGCATCCGATGACAATACATAAGCGAGAATCGTGCCAAGAATTATTTTTGAAATATCAATAAGTTAAGGAGATGTACGAGTCAGCACTTTGGCCCTTTAAGGACAAATTGTCCCTAAATTCGATGAAGTTTATTTGTATTGGTGGTGGAGAAATGAAACCTTGAAAGAACTACTCATAGACTTGAAGCTGATAACAGTAACATTATCTCTAGAGTCTGAGCTTTTGGCTTCACAACGAATATATATAGAAGAACCAACCAAAAAGGAAAAATCTGCTATCGCTTCTTCATATGGTAATTCATCATCAGGAAATACTTCTTGAAAAGCTGAGACCATTTGCTCAAATTCAACAATCACGTCAACAGCATCAACCTCTTTACAGTTTTCTGGCTTAAGCGGCAGTGAGCTTTCACTCACTTCATAAGAAACAGGCAAATCATAGCGCGCAGCTTCAATCGCTGAAATAACTTCGAAAAGAGCCCGAGACTTAGCCACCAAACCTCTTTCCGAGGCTTGCACTCCGGCAATCATCAGAAGATTCAAAGCAATTATGATGGAAAGGCAGTTTTTCATTTCGGACCCTATTCGATGTGAGTAATGTTTACCTTAATGGTCGGGATTCGTTAAATATCTAGATGGTATAAACCCTATCTAATTTTTAGTCGAACCTGTTATAAACGATATTGATATTTTCAAGCATATCCACTGACACTAAAAAATATCCAGATTGACTCTCCAGGTAACAAACCGTTGAAAGACTGACTCCTGGCACAACCTGGTTGCAACTTACATTTGTAAAACGGTTAGAGATTTTTTCATGAGCACAGCCTAGCTTATATTGAAGAGCCGCAACTGCTGCAACAGCGAACTTACTAGTATTACGAGCCAACTCAAGACTGACCTCATCCTCATAAAGCTGATAGGCTTTAGAGTCATGGGTATAATCACCACTTAAAGCTTGAGAACAGTCAGCAAAACTTGAAAGTGAAAAAAGAAGAATAAATAAAAGAATTAAAGTTTTCATAAGAGACTTGTACGCCTCTCTTGGGAAGTATACCAATAGGGAATAGACATCATTCCTATAGATTAATTAGATAGATCGACAAAAATCTATTTAATTTCAAACAAGGGGCTCATCATGACGAGATAGGACAAGTTCGCCGTTGTCGATCTTATCTCTCACAACTTTCATGACAGCTTCTTGGGCTTGTAGAACTTTCTCTAGTGGTTGAACAGGTCCCAACAAGGCATCGTCGATTTCTTGGCACATACTTTTTGGCAAAGTTGTATAAAAGTAAGACCTTAGCTGTTTAGTCGCAACTCTAAGTCCCAAGGCCAAATCCTGAATTTTTATAGATCTTAGTAATTCTTGTAATTGCTTTACACTGATAAGGCTTAGATCTTCAAAGGTTACCATTGATTCTTTGAGTGCTTCGGCCATTGAAGGATCGCGCTGCTCAATTTCGCCTAAAACTCTCTTTCTGTCTTCTGGATTTAACCCCGCTAGCATTTTTGCTGCAGCTTCAACTCCGCCATTAAACTTTGCCATTACTTTTATGCCGCTATCATGCGAGAAACCCCTTCCATAATCTGTACGAATTGGCCTTCACAATATTCATGTTTAAGTTCATCAATGATTGATGCCTTTTTAGTATAATCAAACTTATAATCGGTTAGCTTTTTAATTAGCCCATGGCTGACAATCGAAAGTGCAGATAAACGTCCTATTGAACCTGCTCCAATTCCACGAGGAAAACCTTTGGAGTTGGGTGTTTCAAATGACTGTTCAACAATCTCTATGACTTCTTTTGAGAAAGTTCCATTTTCTTGCATCAGTGCTGACATTTTCAAGGGAAGCTCTTTTAGTCTCTCAAGCTTTTCACCTGATTTATAAATATCAAAATGTTCTTTTTCCCAATTTAACTGCTTTAACATGCAGCCAAGGGAAACCTTTTGTTTAATACTACTGCTGCCCCATGTGTAAGCATCTATCAAGCAACTTGATAAAGATGCTGAAAGGATCGCATTTGCAAAATGTTCATTTAATGAATTCTCCATCTTTTTTAGAAGGCTGATTAGATTAGGAGTTTGGTCAATAAGCTTAATCGACATTAAGTTAATCTGCTTAGCTAGTTCTATATTAGAGCGACTAAAACCAAGTGAAATAAAACTATTTTTCATTAACTCAAAACATGAAGCTAATGACAGAATTTCATCTTCAATCGCATCAGGTGTAATTGCAGTGGTATTCACAACTTTATTTTGAATTGAAGCTTTGACATCATTCATAAAAGTAACGATATCTTCTTCTTTTATATAAATATGTGTCACTTCTCTTTGAGCGAAATTCTGTAAACGATCTCGAATTGAATCTCTTTCATATTCAATGACAACTTTCTTTGAGCTATTAATTAAGAGGCAAAATGGATAATAAAAGTAGTCACTATAGTCAATGAGCATAGTAAGTGGAGTCTTGATCCAAAGTGATCCGAGATGGTTAAAGTTTTTAGGCATGTTTCCCCTTAGATAAGATTAATCGGAATAGCCCTTCCCTTTATTAAGGTAATTACCAATATAATCTAAAACAGAGTCTTCAAGAGATTGAAACTTGAAGGAAGGCAGTAATTTCTTAAACTTAGACATCTCAGCCTTAGTAAAATATTGATATTGATTGCGTATAGAAGTTGGCATATCAATATATTCTATTGAAGGTTTCTTTTCCATCGCTTTAAATGTGGCTAGGACTAGATCTTTAAAAGATCGTTCTAGCCCTGTTCCCATATTATAGAGACCATTCTTGTTCATTTCTTTTAACTGCCACATATCCAGCATGGCCTGAACAACATCGCGAACATAAACAAAGTCTCTTAATTGCTCACCGTCTTTGTATCCATCTCTATGGGACTTAAATAATTTCACAGTGCCATTATTATTAATTTGCTCGAAAGCTTTATTAACCAAAGACTTCATTTCTTCCTTATGGCTTTCGTTAGGTCCAAAGACATTAAAAA
>CAYGQW010000043.1:0-16943 GCA_964352175.1 uncultured Halobacteriovorax sp. | reverse complement strand
AATGGAATCCACCCAGGATCGGTTCTATGGGTCACTAAAATTTCTCCATTAAGAGTCAAATCATCCTCAGGAGATAAAATTACTTTTACGACTCCCTCTATAATTCCTGGACAGCAGCCAAGTCCTTTCATTTCATTATCCTTAAGATCTTCATCGCTAATCTCAACTTCCGGCGGAAAGTGAGAGTTGTTCCAGTAGGTGGGTCCTCTCGTTGCAAAGCGAGGAGCCGGTTCTTGAGTTTCATATTTATTATACTCTTCCTTTCTTAGCTCAATAACTTTCTTAAGGTCTTGTATTGTATTAAAGCCCTCAAAGGAGCCCTTAAGCTCTTCCAAAGATAAGTAGAATATGTCTTCAGGCACATCAATAACACCTCGTAAGGTATAGTCTTTGCCTATTCCAAAGAACATTGCTCTTACAACCCCATAGATACGTGTTCGACAAAATCTTGTGTTTTCTCTATTTCTGACAGCTTTTCTAGCGTGATGTAGAGACCATCCATAAAAAAGCTTTTTTATTCCAGTTAGATTCTTGGCCAGTAGGGTCTCTGCCTTTTCTCTGATCTCTTTTTCTCGAATTTCATATTTTTCGAGATCTGTTTGTCCGGAATTAATGATATTTTTAAGGAAAACAAAAAATAAAGACGGATCTTGATGCAAGTCTTTTTGCTCCAACTTCATTTCACTCATACAGCGAAAGCCATATCGATCTATATAATGTTGAACTTTTTCGAAAAATTCTTGAAATTCAGATTGCCTTAGATATTCTAAACATTCGGAAGCAGAAGTTTCTAGTATTAATTCTTTGAGTTTTGGTTTGGATTCGACCTCGCTGGCCAGGACAATTAGTCTTTTTGTTGGCTCTGCTGATTCTAAGTTGCCATTACCTGCTAATAGATCGTTTGAGAATCCTGCGCCTAGATGACTAAGCCAATTATCAGTTAACTTCTTAAAGATTCCAAAATGGATCATGCATAAAAAATCATTAATAATTGGGGCGTGCCATTTCCACAGCATGTCAATTTCTAGCTTTTTGTAATACTCATAAATTTCATCAGCGGGAAGCTTGTTGTAATTGATCGCTCTGTATTTGTCCCACACTTGTAGAAAATTCGAAAGGAAATTGTCGACTAATGATTGAATAGAAAAATGAAACCAAAGAAACTTGAATCCCGTCAAAATCTTTCGACACTTAGAACCAAAGCTATCATTAAACGATGGAGGGCGGACCCTTTTGGCTATTTCATCCGCTAGGGCTTCATCCGTTCCCATCATCGTTTCCATAAAAGAGCGATTGAATTTATATCCAGGTAAGATAGAAGTTAGTTTGTACCAATTTAAAAGGTTGTAATAAACTCTGCCATAAAAAAGGCCTAGCATATTTTTTAAGAAAAAATCCATTTCTTTAATATGCTTTTGTGGCACAAAAAGAATTTCACAAAACTGGACATAAACTTGATGATATACATATCTAGCAAATCCAAAGGTTAAAGGTTTTGTAAGACCACCATAACTTTCAACAATATTTGAGTTGTCCCAAACAAAGAGCCTGCCATTATGGTTTGAAATTTCTGTTGTTATTGGTCTTGATTGTAAAATATAAAATTGACCATCTTTTAGCGCCCATTCAATATCTTGTGGGTAATGATAAAGATCTTCGATTTGTTGTGATAATTTTGCTAGCTCTTTTAGTTGGGATTGGGCTAAGCATGATTCGGATACGGTTTTTTCAAGTTGAACTTCTTTAACTCCATCCTCTGCTGATCGAATCCATTTTTTATCTTTTTCTACTAAATTTTCTTCAAGCACTGAGCCATCAGGAGCTAATGACCAAGTGTCTGGGTCCAGATGACCACCCACTAGACCTTCGCCAACTCCATAAACAGCGTTGATCATTAAAGCTTTTGCCTGCGGCTTTGTAGGGTCCTGAGTAAACATCACACCAGAAATATCCGGATCAATCATCTCTTGTAAGATTACTGATACTTTGATGTTACTTAAGTCTAATCTGTTTTGTTTTCTATAGGCCATACTGCGGTTAGAGTATGCAGAAGCCCAACACTTTAAGATCGATTCAAAAATATTTTCAATATTAGTTTGATATAGATATGAACTAAGCTGCCCTGCAAAACTATGTGAACTGCCATCTTCGTCAGCAGCAGATGATCTAACCGAAATCATTTTTGAGTCAAGATATGATTCCCATACTGCATAGATTTGATTTTTAATTTCCGCTGATAAACCAATGTCGAGAAATTTTTGCTCAATTAGTTTTTCTGGATTTTCTTTCTCAAATTGTTGTTGAATGAAATTTGATAAATCTGACTCGTTAATAAAACTTTCAAATAAAGATGCTGGTAGAGCGCACCATTTTGGGACTTTGAAACCATTATTACTAAGCGTATGAAGGTTGCCCGCTTTTCCGCCAGCTTGCTTAGCGACGTAGGCATTTAGACTCTCCGGGAATATAAAGACGAATTTTTGATTCAAGTTAAGTTCCTAGATAAGGTAGAAAAGTTAATGTGCTATAGATCAAAATAATAAAAATGGAACTACTGGTCCGATAAATCTTAGCCGTTAATATTGATTTCGATGCCAGAAAGGGCAGAGATGCAATAAATAATAAAACTGATGGGATGTAAATATAGAGAGTTGAGTTGAAATATGGATAGGATTTTGTGAATGCAAAAGATGCAAGTAGGGCCTGTGCTAGAACCAGTGCAACTGCGCCTAATTTTCCCCAGATCTTTGAATAGCTTTCAACGTCCTTTCTTTCTTCACTTGAGTGGAATGTTTTTCTTCCTAATTCAAAAATATTAAAAACAAGCCAGGCACCAAAAGCTGCCCATAAGTCATTAGTCTGAATGACTGAAGTTTCGTTCATGCCAGCGATGAGTGATAATGTTAACGGCAGAGTGACGAGCGTATGAGTCGTAGCATAAGTTGTTAAGTAGGGACGGATCAAGTGAGGAATAAAAAACTCTTTATACATAAAAAATGACCAAAGGGTAGCGATGATCCAGGCTCTTAATGCCTCCGGCATAAGCATTAGGATCACGATATATTCAAGAACGACACCAAGTACAATAAAAGTTTTTAAATCATAAACAGTTAATAGCTTTCTTGGTAGAGGCCTAGAAGGGTTGATCACTTTATCAAGTTCATAATCTTTTATTTCGTCAAATAACCTTAATCGGAAAAAGAATAAAAATGCCAATGCTGATGCGTAAATAACGGGTTGAGCTGTTCTGATATTTGCTAAGGTCGCTGTTCCAAAGCAAAACAAAAGAATCATGGGTATATGTGAAAGGGGAGAAAAGCGCTCTTTGATGAAAATAAACCAGGAGGCGAGATAGCTTCCAACCTTTTTTATGAATTCAATGTCGCTTTGATTCGAATTTGCTTGCTTCACTTCATTGCCTTGAGAATGTTTTCTCTTAAAATAGAGTATTCTACTTTCGAATGATGTCTAGGATCCATTGGGATGTCATCAACTTGAATGATTTCATCAACCACAACATCATTTTTTGCTAATATTCTTTGAATTTCTTGTTCCCAGTCTCTTGCATTGCCTTGGGAGTTTTCGTGAACCGTATAGGCTGCTATTGTTTTTTCGCCTAATACCTCATCTTTCATTCCTAGATATGCACATTTTTGGATAAATTGAAGTTTTTTCATAATGACTTCAGCTCGTACAGGGAAATAGTATTTCCCCTTTCGCTCAATTGCATTATGAACACGTCCTACGAGCCATAGGTTCGAGTTTTTATCTATACGTCCTAGATCTCCAGTACGATGCCATACAATTGCATGATGATCTCTAATTTTAGCACGGTAAAAAGCTTCTTCGTTGTTCCAATAACCCTGGCAGACATGTTCTCCGGCCACGATTATTTCACCCACCTCACCAATTTCAACTTCGTGTTGGCTCCAGTCACTTTCCTTTTCAATAAAGATTGGGTCTTTATTAATTTTTAAATATTTTACTTTTAGACCTGAATCCATTTTTCCGACATTAACGCCTTCGTTTTCAATCTCAGGATCAGGATTCTTTGTTTCGTTAAGCATTTCATTGGCTTCAATATGTGCCATTGGTTCAACTTCAGTAGATCCATAGAGGACAAGAATTTCTGCATTTGGGGCGATTTCTTTCATTCTTGCAACATCATCATTTGAGACAGGGGCGCCACCAGTAATTATTCTTTTAATAAAGTCTAATTTGTTGTTAGTTTTTAAACACCATGCTGAAACCGCATTAAATAATGATGGAGATAAAGTAGTGCAAGTTACTTTTTGTGAAATCATTTGGTTATATAGAATAAGTGGATCTTTTTCATTTGGAACTCCCACATCAATAGCTGGTAAGACTGTTTTAACTCCAGCTGCGAGATTATTAAGCGAAAAGATTGGAAAGACCGGCAGGTCAACGTCATCGTCTTTATATGGTAAATGTCGATTAAGAGCATAGTGTTGGGCCGCTAAAAAGCGATGTCCTCGATCTGCACCTTTTGGAGTCCCACTTGATCCAGTGGTAAAAGTGACAAGTGCTGTGTGCTCTTTTTCAACAGGAACTGGTTCTGTACGTTGTGTTTCTTGCATCAACTGGTCTAGTGAGGCTGTGTAGCTAGCAGAATGCTCTCCAGCGACTACTTTTATTTGTATGTCATTTATTTCTTTAACTTCTGCTAAATATTGATAGGCTTTTTCGACACTGACAATCATACGAGGTGCTACAACTTCTGCTGATTTACCAAGTTGATCTCTTCTTGCCCATGAATCTAAAAATACGGCAATAGCACCCAGTCTTTGAACAGCAAACATGGCAGCGTACATATATAAAGACATTGGGATAAAAATGATGGCACGATCACCTTTTTGTAGACCAAGGTTTTTAAACCCTGTGGATAAAACAGCAACAAGATGATCTAACTCAGCAACTTTAACCGAACCGTGAACCAAGGGGTCTGTCCCATTCCAATTCATGATATCTTTAGGTGCAACCCATGACAAAATTTCTTGAGTCGGTTTATTGTTTAGATGTTTTGTCAAAAATGATGAGACGTTATTACCTATATCTTCGTTTGGAAAGTATCCAAGTTTATGTTCTTGATTACTTTTGACTGTTGTATTTTTAATTATGCTTTTTATTATATCACTGACTTCATTTGAATGAGTCCATAAAAGAGCATGGCCTGCCAATTCTATGATCATTTCTTCAGCTTGATTTCGCTCAACTATTGGCTCTATTTGATCTTTATATAAACTTGTTTGATCTTCTCTGCCGCGAATAATATATATCTTGGTTTTTAGATTTTGATGCTCTTTTAAAAGTTGATCAACTTCTTCTTGTGAGACATCTTTTTCAAAGATACTTTTTTTCAACCTATATGGAATAAGGTAGTTGATAGAGTCTTGTTTATAACTTACTGGTATTTGAGAAGGCGATGAAGATTCGACTAACATTTTCTCTATGGCTTTTTCTCCAGCTATTCCCAAAACCAAAGAGCCGATCAGGGGTGTTTTTAAAATGATTTTCTTAAGCTGACTAGGCCTTGAGGTTGGGTAGAGATATGGAGAGATTAGAATAACATGTTCTACTTTGTTTTTTAACGCATTCTTTAATGCAAAGTATGCACCAAATGAATATCCTAACTCTATATCGTAATTGCCTGAGAAAGTAGAGTTTCTTGTTTTCGTATTTAGTTGATATTCATCATTCAAATGTGTTTTGAGATGTAGAAAATCATCTTGATGTCCAGGTGATCCATGGTGGGCAAGAATTATTTTTTTCATAGGATCATTCCTTTTTTAAGCATTTCTTTAATCATTCTTCTTGTAGGATTTTTGCTATAGACAGTTTTAGAGTCTCTTTTGTTTTGATCCCCTAAAGGGAGATGGCCCAAGTTTTTCACTTGCTCTATTAAGATCTTTATTTTCGATAGTTCAAATAAGTGAGATTGATTTAAGTATTCCCAGTAATCTGTTCCTTGATAGTCAGATTCACAGGTTGCATATATATTTCCAGCATCGATTTTTAATTCCATCTTATGTAAGCTAAAGCCTGCTTTTCTTTTTTCATAAAGTGCGTATAAGTCACACATTGTTCCTCTGTATTTAGGTAAAATTCCATGGTGCAGATTAATGCAACCTAATCGGGCAGCATTTAGTGCAGTCTTTTTATATATACATCTTGTACGGATATTTAAAATTAGATCTAGATTCAGTTTCTCTAATTGCATTAAAAGAGTTTCATCATTCATAGACTTAGCTTCGATGAAATTAACATTTTCCATTTTGCATGCGTTTATTCGTATTTTTTTTCCAGTTGAGAAGTTATTTTTGATCAATTGCATGCCAATTTTCTTGGCTCCAAAAAGGACCAACCCTAATCCCTTTAAGTAGAGTGAGGGTGCTCTATTTTTAAGGTTTACGAGAGCAATGACGGATTCGTTCTCCAGCAAGGGGAGGATCAGCTTGTTATAATTATCGGGAATGTAGGTCACTTCACTAGTGACTATAGCAATTCTCATTTATATCCTTTTAAAAATCAGTAGCTTATCGGTTTCTTTTAAAGGATCTATAGTTGAAATTATTACTTTATAGCTGATCTTTTTACTGCATTATGTCATAATCCTTGCATGAGTAAAATTAGTGTTTATATGAATCAGCAGGCTTCCCATTGCTCTTTTGAGTTCTGGCAAGAACGTATCCATCGCTCACTTTTTAGAAGTGAGGTCACGTATAGGACACCAAAAACACTTGTAGAATTAAATCAACTTTTAAGATTTGATATTGCCAATAATGTCGACACGATTGTTTCAGTTGGTGGTGATGGTACAGTTAATACTCTCATTCAAGAACTAGCTGGCAAAGATATTGCTTTGCTAGTCGTTCCTGGTGGTACAGCGAATGATTTAGCCAGTGAGTTAGGTCATAAAGAAAGTATCGATGAAGTAATTAAATGTATTAGACAACGAGAGACAAAATCAATCGACTTAATCGATATCAATGGTCGTTATATGGCAACTAATGGCGGTGTTGGTTTTGGCGGCGATGTTGCTCGACGAATTAACGAGCTTCGTATTAAAACCCCTTTGTTTAAAAAAGTTATGAATATAACAGGCAAAAGTATTTATTCTTTCTTTGTCGCGCAAGAGCTTTTTATGGGGGATTTTGAAACAATTGATGTGGAAGTTGACTCATTGGAACTTAGTGGTCGATTTACAACCTCAGCATTATGGATTAATAACCAGTCTAAGATTGCAGATACATTTAGTATAGCTCCGTACACTAGGAATGATGACGGTAAGTTTAATATGATTATACTTACCCATCCTACTCGAGCACTGCTTATCAATTGTTTCTTAAAAGTTCTTCGAGGAAAATATCCGAGTGATGATCCTTACTTTATAAGTATTGAAACCAGTCAGGCCTCTTTGAAGTTCAGCACGCCAACTGAATTTTTTGGAGATGGTGAAATTTTTGAAAAAAATGATAAATTTGTCATTTCATCATTAGCCTCAAGCCTAAGTGTTTTTTCGCTAAAGCTTGGCGATCTTAATCTAACGCCTTTGAATCAAGCACAAGTCGCTTTGTCATGATCCTTCTAACCGGTGCTACAGGCTATGTTGGCAGCCTGCTTTTGGATTTACTGCTGGCAAAAGGTCACAAAGTAGTCTGTCTTGCTAGAACTCCTCAAAAAATTAATGCAAGAGAAAATTTAACCATTCTAAAGGCTGACCTTGAACACACAGATATACTAAGTGATTCTAAACAAGTCTCTCTTTTGAAAAATGTTAAAATCGTTATTCACCTGGCCGCACTTTATGACCTTAAAGCTGATCACTCGAGTTGTTATATTTCTAATGTGGTAGCAACTATGAATCTAGCAGTTTTAGTCAAAAAGCTTCCCAATTTTAAAAAATTTATTTTTATGAGTACAGTAGCTGTTGCTGGAGATTATGATGGAGTTGTACCTGTAGATTCTGTTGAATTTGGTCAAAGTTTCCCTAACGACTACGCAAAGACGAAAGCACAAGCGGAGGGTTTTTTACGACGTACTTTTGCACCTGATGTTCTGTGTATTCTAAGAGCAGGAATCATTATCGGAAACTCTAAAAATTTATCAGAATTTAAAGCTGATGGACCTTACATTGCGATTAATTACTTTAAAAAGTTGGTTCAAAACTTTCCTTTAATTAAGAAGTTTCCATTTTTTGCATTACCGATGAATTCTTTGTCTCAGTTACCGGTCGTACCAGTTGATATGGTCGTAAATGCGACAATTGAAACAATTGATATGGATTTATTTGGCTGCTATCATCTGGTAATCCCCGATTTCCCTTTGATTAAAGATTTCACACAAGATCTATTAATAGCTCTCAATATTAAGGCTAGATTAAAGGTCCTACCGCTAAATTCTAGAATCTTAGAAAATTTTAATAGAATTCCATTGCCACAATCTTTTCCGAGTGAGCTGCTGGGTTATATGGCCATTCGCCCGCAATATGATTTAACTTTGGAAAAAGAGCGATTTAATTCTTTAAATGATGTCTCTTGGAGTGAAATAAAAAGAGATTTCTTCCGACAAGCTATCAAGAATATTAATTAAAATTAGGTTGTTATGAAACATATAGTTTGTTTGGGCTTCGCGCTTGAAGGCTCAGATGATGATTATGAATTCGAATTTGAGTGTGAAACTTTTCGCCTATCTCATTTTTCAATGAACTTTGATGTTCATGCTACACGCGAAATGATTAAGCGCTTTGATGGTCGCTGCGACGTTATCGCATTGACCGGAGTTCCTTCAACCTACCAGATTAAAGATGGTGAACTTACACATCCACAAGTTCGCATGCTTCGTAATACAGCTCGTGTAACCCCAGTTGTAGATGGAGTTATTCTTAAAAGAATTTACCTGCCTTGGGCACTTAGAAAGTTCTTCCTTGATAATCCGAGCTGGTTTCAAGAAAAGAGGTTTTCACTCTATTCAGGAGTTTTAGATTCATCATTTCTTGCAGCTCTTACGGATCTAGGTATAAAGCCTGTAATGGGGGACCCATACCTTCTTGGGAAGATGCCATTTTTAATACATGGCAAAGAGAAACTTGATTTATTTATGCAAACTTTATGGCCTATACTAAAACGAATCAATCTTAAAAGCGCCAATCTTCCAGACTTTAATTTAAAAAATCTACCACGAAATTTCACTGAATTCTTAAGTAATGAAGTTTTTGTTTGTAATGAAAGTTTATTAATGCAATTTGATCATGAGCATTTAAAAGGAAAAACTTTAATCGTAGATTATCTTAGTCCTAAACTTGAGGCTAAACTCGAAGATGCTCAAGTGCAGCAAGTTATTTCATGTACACCAAAAATATTTGAAGGAAGTCACTTTAATTTTTCTGTTTTGGAGGCATTGTTTCAGGCAATGGAGCCGGAGGCTGAGCCTCTAGATGAAAACAAAATTTTAATATGGATTGATAGATTAAAGCTAGAGCCAACTCTTCAAAATATTGTTAAGTCTCATAAACAAGATGATACTGAGATCGAAAAATATGCTTTTATTATCCACCCGTTACATGCTGGTCAGCTCTTTATGCATCCTGCTGCAAAAGCGTTGAGGCCATTTAAATCAAATTTAAGTCCTTATATTGAAAAGCTTGCCGCTATGGCCCCTGGTATGTTCTGGGGAACTATTGATGGTGTTGTTAGTGAAAAAACCGGTAAAGAAGTCAAAGGTCTTATATATACACTAACTGAAACACCTTCGATGCTAATGCAAAAAGATTCTGAAGATGTTTATCGAAAATTGGTTAAATTATGTCGTTTAGCTAAAGAGAATGGGGCGAAAATAATCGGTTTAGGTGCCTATACTAAAATTGTTGGAGATGCTGGAGTCACTGTCAATAGACGAAGTCCTATACCTGTTACAACTGGTAACTCGCTTTCAGCTTGTGCCACTTTATGGGCGGCAAAATTAGCGGTTGATAAATTACAGATGGTAAAGAAACAGGATGAGCGTTATCAGGGAGTCGCCATGGTTGTTGGAGCCACTGGAAGCATTGGAGCAGTATCAGCCAAAGTCTTGTGCCAATCTTGGGACGAGCTTGTTTTAGTTGCCCCTAGAGCGCATAAGTTACTTGAGTTAAAAGAGGAAATATCTTTTATAGCTCCTAATTGTAAAGTTACAATCGCGACATCGCCTGAAGCGCATTCAGGTCGATCACATCTTATCATCACTACGACCTCAGCACGCGGTCAAAAAATTCTTGAGATTGAGAACGTCAGGCCTGGAGCAGTCATTTGTGATGTCTCCAGACCATTAGATATTTCGGAAGAGGATGCACTCAAGCGGCCAGATGTTATGGTCATCGAGTCAGGTGAGGTTACTCTGCCTGGTGAATATAAAATGAACGTTGATCTAGGACTACAGGGGAGAATCGTCTACGCATGCTTAGCTGAAACTGCACTACTAGCAATGGATAACAGGTTTGAGAGTTTTACATTATCTAGAAATATAAGCTATCAAAAAGTTTTAGATATAGATCGTATGGCGAGAGAACATGGGGTTAAACTTTCACATATTACAGGTCATTCTGGTATCATAACAGATAAAGAATTTGAACTTTGTAAAAATCATGCTGCTAATAATCTTAAAACATGGAATGAAAAGGTAAGTAAAAAATGAGTTCACCAAAATATTTTAATGATCTGAACTACACCCTTGGAAATGAAGACACTTCATTTGAAGTAGAAATGGTAACTAAATTAAAGCCGCAAAAAATATTAGCTGTTGCCGGATGTGGTTCACGCGCTCTGCCTTTGTTAGTGTGCCAGCCTAAAGAGCTTGTTTGCGTCGATCTAGTTAGCTCTCAATTGGCATTAACAAGACTTAGACTCGAATGTTATAGGGCCCTAAATTTTGACGAGTATCTAACTTTTTGGGGTTTTCCCCCATATGCTGCTTATGATTACGCTAAGAAACGCAAAGAGCTCTTTTCAAAAATAAATTTGAGTGCAGATGATAGAACTTTTTTTGCACCTATTTTTGAAGCACTCAACTGGCAATCGATTTTGTATCAAGGGAAATGGGAGAAAACGTTTCAAACTCTCTCAAAAGCTCTCCGCCTATTAATGGGACGTGATTATGGCAAGATTTTAAGCTTTCACAGTCTACAAAAACAAACGGATTATCTTGAAAATGGTTTTCCATCTAGGCGCTGGGATGCTGTTCTTTTTTTACTTGGGAATAAACCAGTATTTAATGCCTTACTTTATAAAGGTGATTTCATTAAGAAAAATGTGGCAGAAACACATTTTGATTACTATAAATCCTCTTTTGATCAACTTTTTCGCAATGGTTTAGCAAGAGATAGTTTTTTTGCTCATCTATGTTTTTATGGTGAAATCGCACATCAAGATGGAAATACAATTGAAGCGACAATTGAAAATTTTGATCTTGTAAAAAAATCTATTCTTAATGGCTCAAGTATTCTTACTGTTAAGAATGATTTGTTAACTGCAGCTAAGGAATACCAAGAAGAATTAGAGTTTGTATCTTTATCTGATGTTCCTTCTTATTTTTCTGGAGAAATAGAGCAAGGTTTTGCTCAAATGCTTTTACCTTCTTTGAGAAAGGGTGCTGTCGTTGTCCTGCGTAGTTATTTAAGAGTTCCAGAGACTGACTGGTCTGGCTATGCTGAAGTGACGACGCGTTATTCATCACTAATATCCAAAGAAAAAGTACAAATGTATCGTATCCAAATCTTTGAAAAACTTTAACAAATTCCTGACTTAAGCTGACCATCAGATGACTAAGACTAGTGTTCTGACTGAAATAATTATTAGGTGGTTGGCCAGGAGAAGGTCTTTAAAGTCGATTACTTCTAAGTCTTTCTTCAATAAACCCCGCCTGAATCCTTCCTATCCTCTCCTGGCCGAATTCACTTTACACTAAAATGTATTTCGATTGGTTTATGATCTGATGAATTGCTTCCAGCATGAATCTCTTTGTAACGTATTTCTAGTCCTCGAGTGTAGACCTGATCAAACTCACCGCCAGTTTGAACTCCAAACCATCTGCCAATATTCGGAAAAGCTGAACGACCTTGTTTAAAACTAAGTCGATCAAATTGTTGCATTTTCATTTGCTGATCTAGATAAACAAGTCGTTGTCTGTTCCAAGTGTTAAAATCACCAGCAAGAATGGCAGGGCCGTGATGAAATTTTACAGCCTTCATAATCTGATCAATATGTTTTTTAAACATTTCATTTGTAACAAAATTTATGGCATGGACATTAACCACGAGAAGTTTTTCTGATCGGTTTGTTAGTTTGTACAATTGCACCAGGACTGCTTTAGGAGTAGTTACCCCAAACTCTACGACTGTAGATCTTAGTGCTCTTGAAGTGACTGGCAAACTAACGCTTCCAGTTGCTACTCCTTTTTTATTTCCTGATAGAGGAGAGATAAAACTTTTTGCATGAGTATAATAAAGGTCACTAATTAGGAGATTGGCTTCAAGTTCTGTATTTAAATCGACTTCTTGTAATAGTGTGAGGTGTTGATTTTTACTTAGTTGTTCGAATTCTTTTCTAAAGTCATTGCTTTCACCTGCATGGATATTCCATATTAAAGTTTTAATATAGCTACTTGGAAGTGCCTCTCTTGAGTGATGCCCAAAATCGGTTGTGATTTGTGCATAGGCCATTAACGGCATACACGCTAGGCTTAAATAAACAGCTAGAATTAGTGCTTTCATTCCCATAGCTTACATTTTTTTAGGGCGCCAATTTCATGCAATGGAGAATATACAGTCACTAAGTACCTGAACTTTCGTAATATATTAAGTATTTGAGCTGTTTTGTCCGATAATAAACAGAAGAGGTCAACGTATGAAGAAATTCTGGTCATTTATAGTATTTATACTTTTAACAAGTGTGGCCCAGACTCAAGAGAATTCTCGATCTCTTTTGTCTCGCCAGCCTATTCTTAGTCAAATGATTGGCAACTGTTATACTCACTCAGGTACAGACCTTCTTACTGGTGTGTACTTAAAAGAAAAAAATCTAAAAAGTGTTGTTCAACCTCATCCGTTACTGCTTGGAGGGATCATTGCTGCTGAACTTGGTCGTGGTGATATCAATAGTGGTCTTACATGTGATCTTTTTAGTCCAGCACGTAATAATGATACTGAAGTTTGCTCTGTCCAAGCATTTAATAATTATGTCGCAAGTACAGGTACCACGGTTACTAATCTAAAAAATAAAATTAACAATTTAGAAGAAAGTATGGGTGCTCTTAGTGATTTATTTTCCGAATATCATTGGAGTCGCAGCGATAGAGAAGAGGCGTTAGTTGCCGCTAGAGGAATAATCGCAGCCACCTGTAGTCTTAATGCTATTGCTGATTTTGATAACCCAAAGTTTTTAGCGCTTGTTGATGATGCTAGAGAGGTTATTACCAGGTTAACTCCAAGACCGTCTGCTGGCATTTTTAGCTCAATTGCTGAAGCCTTTGTCTCTGGCCCTGGAGTCTTTCTTGCTAATAGAATTTCAGAAAGTTTTTCTTTTAGTAACGATGGGCCTGAAGCTATAAATCATATTTTAAGAACGACTTATACTGAAATAAATAACAAGTGTATGTCATATGCTCGTAGAACAAATCAAAGTCGTGTCCCAAATGACTTTTATTCTGCGTCCTCTAATTATCGTTGTAATAACGAACTTTACCAGATCCCACGTAGAAGTGGAATATTCCTTAAGCCTAAATTAGATTCGATTGATCGCCAAGTACGTTCAGGTTTACCAACAGGGATATTCGTTTGTACATCGATCTTATATGCTAAATCTCCGACTGTTAGTGGTTACAGAGGTGCTTTAGGTGGATGTGAAAATGGTGGTGGACATGCTGTGACTGTCACAGGAATAGAATATCGTAACGGTAAAAGGTTTTTTAAAATAAGAAACTCTTGGGGTGTAGGTAGTTGTCGTGGACTGGAACGAGGTAAGGCACAATGTGCTGAAATAGGTCGTTCAGGTTGTCCTGGAAACAATTCAATTACGTGTGAAAATGGAGTTTATTATCTGTCAGATGATTATTTAGGTCTTGGACTTTACGGTCACACCAGACTGATAGAGTCTCCAGCAAATTGAACTTCTGTTTGAGGAATAATGTATGACCTATAAAACTATAATTCTTATATTTACTCTTGTTACTACTAATGTATTTGCACTTGATGTTTTATATGAGTTCTCTGGTAAAAAATATGAATTAGTTGAAATTAAGCATCGTTTAGTTAGTGCTAGTTGCGCGAAGAGTGATTGTATCGCCAAGTCAGTAGAGGTGAAGGCCGCACCAGTAGCAAATGGAGAAGATCCGGCCGTATCGGCTTGTCTATTGACTATGAAGGGGGCCTATATTCAACTTCACGACGGTAATCAAAACGAAGAAAGTGTATGTGTTTTTGAAGACAAATCTTTTATGACTTTTGGATCAATTAGGGCCGAGCTCTTTTTAAAATAAAAAAAGGCCCCATTCGAGGCCTTTCTTATTAAGTACGTTTAGGAAAAAATGAAACTATTAAGATCCACACATGACGCAATCTTCAGGATTGTCGATAGAACAAATCATCGCTTCTCTTTCAGCTTGTGAAATTTCAGGAGTCTTAGTTTCTTGGGTTACTGTGAACTTCACAGCATTAACAGCTGCTCGTGTTCTTAGGTAGTACATACCTGTTTTAAGGCCGGCTTTCCATGCATAGAAGTGCATTGAAGAAAGTTTACCAAAATTAGGCTCTTCCATATGAACGTTAAGCGACATGCCTTGATCGATATATGGAGATCTACCAGCTGCCATATCGATTACAGCACGTTGCTTGATTTCCCATACAGTCTTATAAAGCTCACGAGTTTCTTCTGGAATTCGATCGATGCCTTGAACTGAACCATTGTTAGCAATGATTTCATTTCTCATCTTATCGTCCCATAGACCTTGATCAACTAGGTCTCTGACTAGGAATTTGTTAACAATGGCAAATTCACCAGAAAGAACACGTCTTACATAGATATTCGATGTAATCGGCTCAAAACATTCGTTGTTACCAAGGATTTGTGACGTTGAAGCTGTTGGCATTGGAGCAACTAGAAGTGAGTTTCTTACTCCATGCTCTTTAATCTTTGCACGTAGCTCATCCCAGTTCCAGTTTTTACCAGTAGGAGTTACTCCCCACATATCAAATTGAAGTTGTCCTTGTGATACAGGTGAACCTTCATAAGTTTGATAAGCGCCATTAAGTTTAGCCAATTCATTTGAAGCACTAAGGGCAGCAAAATAAATCGTCTCAAAAATTTGATTGTTAAGTTCAAGCGCTTCTGGTGATTCAAAAGGTAAGCGAAGAGCAAAGAATGTATCCGCAAGTCCTTGAACCCCAAGACCGATTGGGCGATGGCGCATATTTGAATTTTTTGCTTCTGGTACAGGGTAGTAGTTGATGTCGATAATCTTGTTAAGATTCATCGTCATACGATGAACGACGTCATATAGTTTTTGATGGTTGTATGTACCCGTTTCAGTATCAGCAAAACGATTCAATGCAACTGAGGCCAAGTTACAAACAGCAACTTCATCAGGTGCTGTGTACTCCATGATTTCAGTGCAAAGGTTTGAGCTCTTGATTGTTCCAAGGTTCTTTTGGTTGCTTTTCTCATTAACAGCATCTTTGTAAAGCATATAAGGAGAACCACTTTCAATTTGGCTTTCAAGAATAGCAAACCATAGGTCTTGAGCGCGGATCGTTTTCTTAGCGCGACCTTCAGTTTCATATTTCGTGTAAAGTTTTTCAAACTCAGCACCATAGCAATCAGCAAGGCCTGGAGCTTCATGTGGGCAAAACAGTGACCACATGCCATCACTTTCAACACGCTTCATAAAGAGATCACAGATCCAAAGAGCGTAGAAAAGGTCGCGGGCACGGCTCTCTTCTGTACCAGTATTTTTCTTCATTTCTAGGAAATCAAAGATATCGGCATGCCATGGCTCAAGATAAATAGCGAAGGCACCTTTTCTCTTTCCGCCGCCTTGGTCAACATATCTTGCTGTGTCGTTGAAGACCTTAAGCATTGGTACGATACCATTTGAAGTTCCATTAGTTCCTTTAATGAAAGAACCTTTGGCGCGGATATTGTGGATCGATAGACCAATACCACCAGCACTTTGAGAGATAAGAGCAGTTTGGCGAAGGGTATCGTAAATTCCTTCAATGCTGTCGTCTTTCATTTGAAGAAGAAAACATGAAGAAAGCTGAGGCTTTGAAGTCCCAGAGTTAAATAGAGTAGGAGACGCATGAGTGAAATATTTTTCAGACATAAGATCATAAGTCTCAATGGCAGCATCAATATTATCCATATGGATACCAACCGATACGCGCATAAGCATTTGACCTGGACGCTCGACAATCTTGCCGTTCATTTTTAGAAGGTAAGAGCGCTCAAGAGTTTTGAAACCGAAATAGTCATAACCGAAGTCACGCTTGTCAATCATGGCTTGATCAAGCTTTTCAGCATTGGCCATTACAGTCTCATAAAGCTCTTTCGATACAAGTGGTGAATGCTCACCGGTTGTAGAGTTTACAAAGTTGTACATTGATTTAATATTTTCTGAAAAACATCCGCGTGTTTCCTTGTGCAGGTTAGAAACAGCGATTCTCCCGGCTAGGGCAGAGTAGTCAGGATGTTTTGTTGAAAGATACGCAGCAGTCTCAGCGGCAAGCTGATCAAGCTCACGGGTTGTGATGCCGTCGTAAATCCCTTCAATAACTTTTTTAGCAATAATCGACGAGTCGATATATTGGCTATCAAGATCATGGGCAAGAGTTTCAATTCTCTCAGTGATCTTGTCGAATTTAATGGGTTCTTTTTCCCCACTTCTAGTTAAAACGTACA
>CAYGQW010000042.1:4475-16989 GCA_964352175.1 uncultured Halobacteriovorax sp. | reverse complement strand
ATATGACGGCCCAAGCTGACTTTCATCACCCAACCAGATTTCTAGCGCTTATCAAAGATTACTGCCTAGATTTAGCTGATGAAGAAGTTCGCGCATGC
This sequence comes from uncultured Halobacteriovorax sp., assembly GCA_964352175.1. Classification (GTDB taxonomy): domain Bacteria; phylum Bdellovibrionota; class Bacteriovoracia; order Bacteriovoracales; family Bacteriovoracaceae; genus UBA4207. The sequence continues at coordinate 16,891 of CAYGQW010000042.1, read as the reverse complement.
TTAGGTCTCGTTGATGAAAGATCTTACGATGAATACATTACTCGTTATGTTCTCAATGTGAATGCACTCATTAAGGGCGAGAAGATTAAAAATAATATCACTGGAAAATATGAAACTGGAGACGACTACTTTATCAAAGAGTTTGAGCAATCAATTAGCCTTAAAGAAGATGTTGATAAGTTTAGATCGCATCTCATCTCAAAACTTGGTGCCTACTACTTAGATAATCCAGGTAAGCATATCAATTACAGTGAGGTCTTTCCTGATCTAGTAAGACGACTTCAAGAGAGTTTTAGGGCAGAGCAGAGAAAAGTGATTGAAACAATTTCTAAAAATCTAGTCTTCTTTGAGGCAGAGCTTTCTGGCAAGAAACAAGGTGATGAAGTTTCGACTCCTCTTTCTGAAGAAAATAGAAAACAAATTCATCAAGTTGTTAATAATCTGGTAAAAAGCCATAAGTACACAACAAGTGGTGCTATTAGATTGCTTCAGTTTTTAATTAAGGAGCGTTACTAGAAGTCGCGTTTACCCAACCGGCACTGACTTGCGGGCATACGTCTTTTAGACTGTCTATCATGCGTTGATGCTTACTGGCACCTGAAACTCGCTCACTTTCAATATCAGCAGTGATTTGCTGAAACCAATTGAGATAACTTTCCATCTGATAAGCATGCAGCCTTTCATCAACTCTAATCAGATCAGCATTGAATGGACGTAAGAATTCTCCTTGCTCATTCGCATTGGTAATATTTCGTTGATAAGCTTCATCAATTTCACTTTCCCATTCATTAAAATTCCTTACGCGACCTATAATATTGAGTTCACCATGCAATAACGCTTTTATCTCATCACGTTCTTGGCTACTTTCTGACGAAAATATCCTATCGACATACATGGCATAAGGGTCCTGTCCCATCGAGTTCGCATTTTGCTCTAAGTTGGCATAGTTCTCCATCAACAGTTCGCAATGACGGCGAACTCGCGAAGATGAATATCTATTCGCATTCTCTCTGACTTGGGGGCTTGGCGCACCTGTCCAACCAACAATTCGACTGACACCGTTACTACAACGTGACAATAGATCGCGACGAGCATGCTTGACTTCAACTTGAGCTTTATCGCGCGTATCTTCAGCGATTTTTATAATTTGAGTTCTTAGTCTTCTCGCTTCTCTTTGTGATGAAATATCTCGATTGTTTTCACGCATTTCTCGCAATTGCCCAGCTTTAAATGTTAAGAAGTTAGCCTGCATCTCTGGAATAGCAAGTTTTCTTCTGAGAGCCGCTAGGGCCATTTCAGCGTCTAAATATTTTCTCCAAATATTTTTCAGATCACCACAAAATCTTTCTTCCATATTGGTATTTGTTTGCAAGTAATTGATGAGTTTATCCATATCTTTTAATTGATCTTCAAGATTGAGTCGATTTTGTATCGACTCGCGGACACAAGACATTCGATTGGGATTGTTTATATCTCCTAACAACTGTGCTTCAATTGTTTTGGCGGCATCAATTTCATACTGCTTCATTTCTCTTTCAACTCGCAGGTCTTGCAAGTTAAATGCTGTATCTTCTCTTGTGCGATTAAGCTCTTGGCTCATTTTCATCATGATTGGAAGGTTTTCTAGAACATCTTCTAGCTGCTTATGTGCCGATGTTACTTTTTCATATTCTTCAATTGCTTTTTGAAATGCAGCAAGTTTTTGTTCATCGTTCATGTCTGGCTTAAATAGACCTACTAGTTTTTTTATACCAAAAACAACTCCATCAATTGCAAAATTCACAAGAGTGGCTCCAAGAGCAGCTCCAGCACCTGTTGCTGCAGCTAGAACAAAAGCATTCTCTGGCTTCATCGCTTGCTTTAGGATGTCATTAGCCTGTTGCATTTGATCTTCAATAATGGCATTACTCTCACCCCATCGCTGGTCGAGAATTTGATTAAACTCCCCCATTCGACTGTCTAGAATCTCATTACTTTCAGCCCAATTACGATCAATCATTTGATTAAAGCTAGCAAACTCTTGTCTTGTCTGATCGAGGATTTGGTTTGTTTCTTGCCAATTTGTATTTGAGTTTGCCCAGTTTTGATTAGCATTACCAAGCTGGTTATTGGTTTCTTGCCAATTGGCATTAGATTGATCCCAGTTGGCATCTGCATAAGTATTAAAAGCCGAAATATTTGTATTAAGTGAAGTCATCTCACTTAAAAATCCAGAAAAGAGTGTATTTGTTTGTGGATCGACACCTACCGTAACATTCGTATTGGTATTTATATCTAAAGTTCCAGCTCCCAAAGTTCCAGTCCCTCCAGTCGCATTACTTGATGTACAAAGTAGTAAACACAGATAGTCTCCAGGAGAACAACTGCAACTAGATTGAGCATAAGCCTTACCAATTAGGAGATCGAAAATATCTGTCGATGTTGTTTTTATGTGAGGAGAATTTTTCAAATAGAGTGTACGCTGGAAAAGTTCTGACTCTACATAAAGCTTATCTCCGAAAGAAATTCTAAACATAGCGATACTCGTATGTCTTTTTCCATTATTCTCCCAGACGAAATATTTGAAAAATCGATTACCTTTTTCCCAAAATCCTTCAAAAACATATGAATCTTGATATCTTCTCTTCATCATTTTTTGGGGGCGATATAATTTTGTTGCGGCTCTACCAACTTCTAAAGCGTAATCATTAAAGGACTGCTGCTTATCGATTTTCGTCTGTACATGACTAACTTGCCCGATAGGAAAGGCGCGCGTGGCATCCTGATAAAATCTTTTATAGATTCTAACTTCTTCACCTTGTTCATTACTTAAGACCTTCCCTGCTCTCCATGTCCAAGGTCGATCGCCAGCGTTTAAAATAGCTGAATACATCAAAAATATGGTGATAATCAGTTTAGTCACGATCCACTTTTCGGTGATATATCTAAATAACTTAACTTTTCACTCGACTATTGCTCTAACTAACTGATAATTCAGTGTAATGACATTAATCTCAAAGACTTTTAGCCCTGTTCAATACTGTGCCACACATATGGTTGATGAGGAGCACGCTGGCATGAGACTCGACCAATACATGCAATTGCATTTGGAATCTTGGTCACGTGAGATGGTCAAAAAGAAAATTGAATCCGGTGATATTACAATTGAAGGTCGACCAGGAAAGATCCGCGCCAGTATGAAACTTGCCTTTAAAGATCGTGTCACTTTAATAACTAACAAAACCTCCCATGAAGATGAATGGTGGAATGGTGAAAAAGTAAAGTTGCAATTTGAGCCTGACATGATTTTTGAAGATGACGATCTTGCAGTCATTTCAAAACCTGCTTATATGGCAACACATCCAACCGGAAGACATCTTTTTAATTGTGCAACAGTATTTTTAGAGGCTAAAACAGGAAGAACTGTTCACTCCATTCATCGACTTGATAGAGAAACTTCTGGCGTTTTATTGCTTGGAAAGAATCCTGTCGCGGCCAATAAACTTACTCTTGAATTTGAAGAAGATAGAGTTAAAAAAGCTTATTTTTTTATAGCCAAGAATCGAGCTTGGAATGGACAAGATGAATTCTGGGCTCATGAACGACTCGATAATGCCGGTGATGGTCTTAAGCGAGTTTTTATCCAATATTTTCCTAAAAGTGACCACAGAGGAAAGCATGCCTCTACGCTTTTTAAAATACTGCACGTTGAAGGTCAGTATGTTGTGGGACTAGCTTTTCCACAAACGGGAAGACAACATCAAATCCGTGTTCATGCCATGGCCCATGGGCTTCCTCTCGTAGGTGACAAACTCTATCTTGGAAGTTTTGAAATGTTTCAACGCTTTAAAGATCTAAAAGCAAGTGAAGAAGAATATGATCTTATGGAACTTCCTAGACACGCGCTCCATGCTGTTGGAATTTCAATTACGTATCAAGGTCGACGCACTATTTTCAAATCGAATCTTCCTCTAGATTTGAAAAATTGGATTAAAGAAAAAACTAAGTTGGAAATGGAATATCTTGAATATGATATTGCTAAAAATCTAGAAAGTTATTTTCAAAAGATCTGACTAAGCCTCTCCATTACACCTTGTGGACCAGCCCCTCTGGTAATATGAGTTGGACCTGGATTTAGCTTGCCCAAGATTGATGCAATATTAGCAACTCCGACTGTATGGGGAAAATTAGCAAACATACCTTGATCATTCATTGAATCACCAAAATACACAATCTGATCTTTTGTAAGCTTATTCTGCTCAAGATACCATTGGCTTGCACGCTGCTTTGAAATGTCTCCCGCCCAAAAATTAAGATGGACATTTGAGCATGAAAAATGAATTCCACTTGCGTGTAGAAAGTTTTCTAGATCTTGAAATGTTTTTGGATTTTTCTCTAAATCTCGAAGCTCGATTGCTCGATCATACTTTCTTCCAAGAGAGTCAGCCGATAATCTAATTTTAGGATATCGTTCCTTGATTTCGATAGTAGCATCTTCAAGTCTAGCCAAATCGGCGCTTGCAACAAACCCATGCTCATGGATATCACCATTAGAGTCGCGCCACAAATATGCCCCGCCTCCTTCAACAATAATACCTTGTAAGTATGATAAATGAGTTAAAAGAAAATGCCCCCAAGAAATTGAGCGGCCAGTGACGATAAGAAGCGGAATTTTCTTTTGCTTTAGAAACTCTATGACATCAAAAAAAATGGGACCTAACTCGGTATGATCAGTTAGTGTCCCATCAAAATCACTTAAAACTATTTTTGGACTCAGCATTTAATCTAAAGGATAAGAAAGACCAACCAACACAGCTGTAAAGCTATCTTTCAGGCCTAATTGAACCTCGGCACTGGCGATCAGGTTTTGATAACCTTCAACTGGAACGTGACCATTGATTCCTGAGTTGAGAGAGATTGTACTCTCATATGTCTTTGTATCTGAATTAAGATTCATCCCAATTGGCAACGAAACAAATGGAAAAGCTTCTTGTCCCCAAAAGGCAAAGCCTTTTGAAACCATTGGTGCAACTGAAAGAATGTTTCTAGTAGCTCCAAATTCTTTGGCAAACTCAAAGCCAGCGCGAACTGCCACGCGAGGTTGTCTCATATAGTCTGGGAAGATTTCAAAGTCTGCATTTGTAAAGATACGACCACTTCTTTCACCTGAACCCATTCCAAGTCCAGCATCAAAAGTTAATTGGTCACTAGCTTTTTGAGTGTAACGAGCTTGAACGCCCATCCCGCCACCAGTAGATGTCACACCTGTGAGTTCTGTTGAAAGTAGTTTTCTTTCAACTGAAAGAGGAAAAGAAGAATAACCTGTACCGTACGCAAAGACTGAAGCTGAAAAAAGAGAGAGAGTCAGAGCAAAGCCAATATTACGTAATTTCATAAACCATCCTTAATCGTGAAATACTATCTTAAGTGTAGGAAATCCTAATCCTCCCGTCAAAGTATCGCATCAAACGCGGCGCAGCTATGCCACGTAAACCCTCGTTCTCATTGACACGCAATCGGTCCCCGTTTATAACTGCTACCCTATGGTGGCCATAGCTCAGTTGGTTAGAGCATCGGATTGTGATTCCGAGGGTCGGGGGTTCAAGTCCCCTTGGCCACCCCATTTTATTTCCTATTTAATTTCAACTATATATCCTTAACCCATAATTGCTCTTTGGAACTGAGGTAATCAAATGATTGAAATGTTAGTAGGTTTAAATGTTACAAATGACACAGACTACTCAAAATACAGAGAAGGTATGACACCAATCTTAAAGGCTATTGGCGGTGGATTTGGTTACGATTTTAAAATAGCCGAAGTCTTGAAAAGTGAAACAGAGAATAGAATAAATAGAGTCTTCACTATTTTTTTCCCTGATGAAGAAAAAATGAATGAATTTTTCACAGATAGCAAGTATCTAAAATTTAAAGAACAATTTTTCACAAACTCTGTAGGAGCTACAACTATAATTTCGACATATAAAAAATAGAGTTCGTTCCAAAAGTGTCCATATCCGCACACCCAAAATTTTATAACTAATTTAAATTAAATTGCTAAGGTCATGCAATCCATTCCAAACTCATCTAAATAAGCACCCCATTAAAAAGCCAGCAAGCCTTTAGGTGTTAATCTGCAATCACATTTTGATACTTATTCTGATCCGAATAAAACTCAACATGACAATATTGACGACAGCGGTGCAGCTCATCCCCATACTCATAAACATACTGAAATGGTGAGGAACATGAGCATGAGCATGAGCATGAGCATCAACATTCAAAAAATGCTCAGTATGAATATAAACTAATCAATCAAGCTAAAAGTTGTAGCTATTTTTCGAAAGACAGGAAGTCAGTAAAATCTTTGATTCATATCATCCGCAACATCCTTAGTGTTATCTACGGCTTCATCAACAGCACAGCCAATCTTCCCATCAACAAGTTCACATGTTGGATCTTGAATTTTTCTCATACCACTTTTAACTTCTTTGACTGAGTCTTGACCTATTTCTCTTACTGTTTCGCTCATATGCATGTCCTCCATACCATCGCTCATAAATATATAGCCAAAGGCGCTTAGTATTAAGAGACCTAAAAATGTCCACACAAAAGTTTTATTATCCATACTGGCTCCAGCTTTAGAGTTTTCGATTAACTGAATTTTATGATTAAGATCTCGCTTGATCATCTGGCATATATTTTTCGTTTGTGATTTTTTAGACACATTTTGCTCTATACTTAACTAAGAACCGGTAAATAAAATGTTATTAATATTTTAAAAATGGATATATAATTCTTTAATGCAAAATCGCCCCTTTCTTAATAATTTAAATGGCCTTAGGTTTTTGGCGGCGAGCTACACAATTTTCTTTCATTACTTTTATTTCCCAAGCTCAGAGTTTTTAACTACTTTTTTCACACACGGTCATATTTCAGTGCCCTTCTTCTTTTTACTATCTGGATTTGTACTATCCTACAGTTATCACGATTTTGAGTTTGGAGCTGGTGGTAATACGAAAAAATATATTTTAATGCGATTTATACGCTTAGCGCCTATTTATTACATCTCGATGGCCTTAGCTATTCCATTAATTATTTACAATCAACTTCAAGCTCCTCTTTCAGTTAAAGATAATCTTCTCTACATACTTTCACACCTCTCAATGACTCAAGCTTTGTTTCCATTTAAAGAACTTGTTAATTTTTGGAATGTTCACTCTTGGTCACTAAGTGTTGAAATGTTTTTATATGTATGCAGTCCTATCTTAATACATTTGGTACGCAGGATAACTGCCCAAAGTGCATACTTTAGCCTAATTCTATTGCTTCTTATAAATACCTTGTTTTATTACTATTATTCATTCTCAAACTTTCCCATTAAAATTCCAACTTATTTTGCACCTCTATATCTCGCTACTTTCTTTAACGGAGTTATTTTAGCCAAAATATTTATTTTAAAAAGAAAGTTGTTTGAATATTTTTCTTCCCTAATTTTCATCGTTTCTTCATCATTATTAATATTTAGCTTTTTTGCTGATTTTGAAAGTGAATTTTATACATCATTCAATCCTTTTTATCAGATATGTTTTTCTCTACTAATCTTAGGATCGTGTTGCGAAAACAAATTCAATCGTATTTTAGGTAGTAAAGTATTCTTCTTTCTAGGTGAAGCTAGCTATGCCATGTATATCTTACAGGCGCCTATAAAACTAATTACCCAGCAGTTCCTCTCAAAAGTTATTGGGTATACCACTCACAATGGACCGATCTTTAGCATTTCTATCTATATATCTATTCTCGTCGCAGCTATCATCTTGACTGTATATATCGATCCGTATTTGAGAAAAACTCTAAGGGAAAAATTGCTTTAAATATATCTATCGAATTAATTTAAAAGATCTAACTTTTCTTGAGGGATAAAAATCAAATCAACCAATTGATCTTGTAGAACGAATTGTTCTGGATTATTGATAACTTCAATCGTATTGCCCTTCTCAATAGCGCATAAGTAGTTTAGCGATAGAAATAGTTTAACAAAATCCTGAAAGTTCACATTCGCTTGTTTTAACCAGTGTGCATTAAATTCTGATTGTACAACTGGCCGGCACTTTTCAAGGAACTTTGCAGCCCCCTGAAATACAAAGTACTCTGCCCCTTCAACATCAATTTTCAAAAAATCACAACGCTCTATTTTATTTTCTACAGCGTATTTATCTAATGTAATCATTTTTACTTTGGTCTGGAATTTCTTTGTTTCATTACTAGTGAAAATATTGCCACCGACCGCATTACCAATAAAGCCTTCGTAGGGTAAATCAAATACTAACTCGCCCTCCTCTTTTCCTAAAGCAATTTGATCTATTTTAATATTACTAAAATTATTAATCTCAATATTCTCTTTAAGGTTTTTAAAGTTGTTTGCAACTGCCTCAATTGCATAAATCTGAATTTTTAATTTTTTAAAATATTCTGCATAAGCACATGTATACAAACCGACATTAGCCCCTATATCCATAATAACTGAGCCGTCTTCCATTAATGGCTTTATCCAAAAGACATTCTCATCATTGTATTGACCACTATAAATTACATTTTCCAGATATCTTTGTGTTGGGCGAATTTTAATCTTGTGCCCAATTCGCATGGGCACAAGATAATCTTGATCTCTATTTATCTTTTGATTAACAAGCTTTCTATATATCCATTTCGGTGCTCTATAAATTTTTGTATACAATAGTCTTTGTACAAATGAATTATACTTATTAAATTTTTTCATCATTCAATAATAGCACTTAAATTAATTTGGTATCACTTTATATTTAGATTATTTAAACGACTTTATCAGTCAGATTTCTATAAAGTTTTCAAATCGAATCGCTTTTCTAGCATTGGCCTTAGCCGTATTGAGGGAAGGTTTGTTACTAAAGTCAATTGTGCCAAAAACTAGCTCAAATTCCTCTTGGTTCATTTCGATGAATTTCTTTTGCATAGCTTTAGCAAATCCCTCTCCTTTGAAGTCAGACGAAACAACGATATCGTTAAAATATAATGCTTTTTTTCCCATGAAGTCAGCACGCTCTCCCGCGATCAATCCTATTTGTTTTTCGTTACAGTAGACATTGTATAGAAGTCCTTCTTTCATAGAGGTGTTCATAATTTCTTTTGAGTTTAGCGTCACTGCCTGGCTCAAATCGACTCTCAACTGATGAAATCTTTTATACTCACTTTCATACCATTGATAATAATCCTCAGTATCAACTCTAATAAAATCTAACCTGTCTTGTTTGGGCCATTTATCAAGACTGACAACCTGTTGAGTTTTAGCCGCCATATAGAGACAGCCCAAACGATCTACTTTTATTGAGTTTGCCGAGTGAAAACATAAATACTTTGGGTTAAACACGCTGAAGTTTTGACTTATCTCTTTATATAAATTTAACGCTTGTTTTTTATCTTTGATTTCAAAACTTGGACGAAGATTTACGAAAGGAATCTCTCTATTTAAATTCATATGTCTAATACCACATATAACGGCTTCACCATTATTCAAATTTAATACATGTTCTTGATAGTTTGCCGGCTCAGCACCATCAATTTTGAACAAATTACTCCTTTGTGTTTTTACTTTGTCTGTATTAAGACTCAAAATTGAATTTTCTATATCTTTTTCGAGGCTATTTAAAACTAAGTTCTCGTTAATATCGTATTCACTTAGGTCAAAGCTACGTAACTCAGCCTGTGCAAAGGCACGGCAGTTTTTTGAATTAAATGTCATTAAATTCCCTTTTTAATTAATTGATTAAAAAGAGTTCTTCTTTGAATTATTATGAAGGACTCTTATTGAATAATGGTCTGTGATGATCATACGAGCCTCCTTAAAAAAGATTGATTGATGATTGGCAAAATATAATCGATTGACCGACAATGTCAAGATGAAGAAAATTATTGTTATTGGAAGTACGGGCAGTGGCAAATCAACTTTAGCCAAACAAATGGCTAAAACTTTAGCCTACCCTTATATTCAACTCGATCTACTTTTTTGGAAGCCTAATTGGCAACATTGTGATGACGAAGAATTTTTCGAAAAAATATCCAATGAGACAAATTCTGAGACGTGGATCATTGACGGGAACTACACAAGATCTCATCAGATCACCTGGACGAAAGCAGACACTGTTATTTGGATTGATTTGCCATTTTACTTAACTCTCTACCAAAATATTTCTCGCTCGCTGAAAAGAGCTATTACCAGGCAAGAACTTTGGCCTAACACCAACAACAGAGAGTCTTTTTTACGCATGTTTTCCAAAGATTCAATTGTTCTATGGTTATTAAATACCTATGACTTAAATAAGAAAAAATATCAAGAGCGGCTTAGCGATACCAATTACCAACATATAAAATTTTATCGATTACAATCTAGAAAGGAAGTAAGACAATTTTTAAAGCAGCTAAAACTTCAAGATCTTTAGTTTCTTACAATTTCAAAGAAAACTGTCCCCTCTTTTTTCTCTACTTGCTTAAAGTGACATTTTTTTAATAAAGATATTGAAGCTAAGTTTGCACTAGATGCTCTTGCAATAAATTTATCGATCCGATCAGTCGCCATGGATTTTTCAATCATCATTTTGCACACTTCGTATGCAAAGCCTTTTCTCCAAAATTTTTGGTTTACCATAAATCCTATTTCGTATTCTTTGTCTTTGATTGGAAGAAGCATAAACCAAGCAATTAACTGATTTGTTGTTTTTTCTATAACAGCAAAATATCCATCAAGATTCGAAGCTGGCTCGTGATTAAGTATTTTATCCAACCTTAGCCTCGATTCTTCAGTGGTTTGTGCGCGACCAGGTCCGGTCTGCACCATCACATCAGGATTAGCCTCCATCTCAATAATTTGCGATAGATCGTTTTCTTGGAAGCGTCTTAAATAGGTTCTATCGGTTTGGAACAACGGCATAAGGTACTATAATACGAAATTGAATAATTTAGATACTTTAGCGCATATCTTTTTATTTGCTCTTTGCATAAACGGGGCGTAAAGTCCGTTCATATTCAAATGCTGATCTCTTCGGAGTGAATCATATTAAAGCCAGTGTTTAACCCACGCTGGCTTTTTTTTTGTCTTTTTTCTTCTATAATCATTTTAACATTAGCTTGAGGTTTCTATGGTTATTCATCCCGTTATTATTATTGGTGCTGGACCAGCTGGAATTGCTACGGCAGTTGAAGTGCTTAACCGCGGCTATAAAAGTGATGACATCGTTATCTTAGAAAAGTCCGGTGAAATCGCCCATATGATCGCGGCAAAATATCCCGACGAAAAACCTGTTCTTGCCAACTATAAAGAACGTATGGCCGAGTGTATTGGAGATCTTTGTATTACCGATATGACTAAGCCTGAATTTATTGATTACATGAAACAAGTAATAAGCTCTAAGTCGCTTAAGGTTCATTTTCATCAAAGTGTTGAAAAGCTGGTTAAATTAAAAAATGGGCAATGGCGTATCGATAGCAATGATGACTCCTGGATTGCCAATGTAGTTTTTGTCGCCATCGGTAATATGTCTTCGGCCAGAACTTTAGGTGTACGCGTTGATGATTCTGTTGCCCACCTAATTCATGATGATATTCAGGTCGTTAAGCCTGAGCAGAGCAATGTCCTAGTTGTCGGCGGTGGTGATTCTGCCGGTGAATATGCGCAAATTCTTGTTTCTCGAGGGCACCGGGTTTGGATGAGTTACAGAAAGGAACATTTCGCCCGAATGATTCCACAAAACCTTGAAAAGACTTCAGAGCTTATCAGGCAGGGAAAAATAAAGTTTCTTCCTAATTCAATTGTAACGAAAATAACCGAAAGAGACTCCCATTGCCTTGTCAGTTTTAATTCTGTCGAATCGATTGAGGTTGATGCAGTTGTTACGGCGCTTGGTAGTGATCGCCCTAAAAACTATCTTAAGAAAATTGGCATATCAGTTGAAAAAGAAGATGGTGATGATTTTCTTGAAAATGAACAAGGTGGAATCTTTTTAGTTGGTGACCTTGCTTCTGGAAAAAGTGGTGGCTCAATAAACTTTGCCTTTAATAGTGGTACCAAAGCGGTATCAAAGGCTTGCAGTCTCTATTTGGATTGCGATGCTTAATTTTAACGATTTTGTTAATAATTCACTTAGTCAGCTTTCTCCCATGCTTCAACGACACTGGGAAATCGATCATGTCTGCTATCGGACTGAAAGCCTTAGAGAGTATGAGCAGATCAAAAAAGATTTAACTAAATCTTGTCAATTTCTTATCGAGTCTGAAGTCGGTGGAAGACCAATTTCAACTTTTAAAACTTCAAGACCTATTAAATGCACAGGCTTTTATGTCGATTTGATTGAACTGCCTGCTCCCAAGTCCGGTAAAAATGTTAAAAGCGGTTTGGAACACCTTGAAGT
>CAYGQW010000042.1:0-4465 GCA_964352175.1 uncultured Halobacteriovorax sp. | reverse complement strand
TAAGTAGTAATCGATCTTCACTTTCAAGAACTCATGTCAAAGTTTCCTGATATCGACTGGAATACATCAGCTTTGCATAAAGAGTTGAACCCAGAGCTTCAAACTTCCTTCACAGATTTTAATGTAAAATTTCATTATCATTCTTTAGAGCAAATTATTAATATTGAAAAAAATCAAAAAGTAGTCGCTTTCTTAAAAGAAAGTCAACTTCTCTATCGTTTTTCAAAGTTTCACCCCTTGATTACTGGCACTATTCCTCTCGCCATTAATATTGAGACCTCTGACCTCGACATTCTCTTCCAGTCTGAGAATTTTGAAGAATTTACAAAACATGTTCTAGAATTTTTTCCTAAAAGTGTTATAAGGATCGAGCAAGACTATGTTCTTGCAATATTCAAGCATAACGATTTAAACATTGAGTTTTTTTGCCAAAAAATTCATCCACTTAAGCAAAGAGCACACCAGCATCTAAGAATTGAAGCTAGATTGTTAAAACTGTTAGGAGTGCATTTTCGTCGGAGGATCATTCAGTTAAAGCGTGAAGGCTTTAAAACAGAGCCAGCCTTCGGTGAGTTACTAGCTTTAGACAATCCTTATGAAGATCTTTTACAACTCAATACACTTAGCGATATTGATTTGCTTCAACGTTTTTCTCATCTAAAAGATTTATAATGAAACAACTCGATCGAATCTATATTGAAATAAGTAATATCTGTAATCTACAGTGTTCATTTTGTCCTGAAGTTGAGCGAGAACAAGATGTTATGTCGCTTGAAAAGTTTGAATCTATCCTACTTGAAGCCATCCCTTTGGCCAAGCAAGTTTGCCTTCATCTTATGGGTGAGCCGACAGCGCACCCTAAATTCTCAGAGATCATTAAGATCTGCGAAAAGCATCATGCTCAGGTCATGTTAACGACTAATGGGACACTTTTATCTCGTCACATAAAAACACTCTCATCAAGCTCAATTAGGCAGATTAATTTTTCGATTCATAGTTTTAGAGATAATTTTGAAAAGAAAGATCTACATCCTTACCTATTACCAATCCTAGAATTCTCTAGAGAACTTCATTCCATTAATCCAGAAACATATATCAATTATAGACTTTGGAATTTAGGCGCTGGAGATTTAGGCGAAGCCGCCAATAGTGATGTTTATGACTTAGTTGAAAGATATTTTGACGTATCTATCAATCGTCGCCAAGGTAGTGGGAAATTTAAATCTAAAAGAGTTTGGAACCGCGTTTATTTCCATTTTGACAGTCGCTTCGAATGGCCTCACCCTGATCTTCCGATCACTGGTAATCAAGGTACTTGTCATGGACTTATCAACCATATCGCGATTCATACCAATGGTGTTGTTGTACCTTGCTGTCTAGATAAAGAGGCTCGTCTAGCTCTTGGAAACACGCTCGAACAACCACTCATCGATATCTTAAATAATGAAAAAGCCCAAACGATGAGAACAGGTTTTGAGCGTGGAGAATTAGTTGAAGATTTGTGCCAACGATGTGACTACGTTAAACGCTTTAAGCCAAAAGCTAAACGCATGAAAACGCACTCAACTCTAAACTCTTGATCGCTTTATTCATTTATTGATTGGTCAACTAATTCAAAGTCAGACCTGTGTAGTGTCATGTCGGCCCAATGTAAAGTTATGTCAATTCAACTTTCCCCTCATTGCAGTTAAATTTTGTGGGAGTAAGATCAGTTTGTGGAAGTAATTTTTTTATTAACACATTCAAGGAGTGATCTAATGAAAAAACAAAACAAAACTTCATCGCTAGTTGAGCAAGCAAAGGATAGGATAAAAACAATCCTTCCTAAAGTTGAGGATATTGAAATCAAAGTAGAGAATAATAAAAAAATTGGCGGATACTTAACAACTATCCGCTTTCATTCTCTTGGTAAGGAGTTTGTTGCTAAAAAGAAAGCACCTTTTTACAGAGAAAGTTTAGAGAGAACCCTTAAAGCAATTAACTCGCAAATCAGTCGATTTCGTTCAAAGCGCCTAACCCACGCGACACATCGCGCCGAATCATATCCTTACTAAAGTTACTTACCAGGGAGTAGAGTCAAAGTCTGCTCCCTAACTACTCGATTTTACATATTCATCTTTTTAACAATTTCTTACCTAGGCGGGACTAAAGACAACTCTATTGATAGGTTATTTTACCAATTTATTAAGAGGTGTCTCATGAAAGCTTTGTTAGCATTTTCACTTATCTTATTTTCACTCAATACATTCGCTTTTGATTTTGGTGAACATTTTGGCTTCCAAGGTGAAAGTAGTATTCCAGATAGCTCACTACCTAAATCGATGGCTCTTCCAAATAGAAAAAATATAGAACTACCCACGCTTAATGTTTTGGTTTTCCCTCACACTTTAAAAAGTGATTGGCTTCACGGCAAGCCAGATGATGCCTCTCAACTAGAGCTTCAAAGCGAGCAAAATTTTAAGATTATATTTACTGATCAAGAAGTTGAAACGTCTAATCTTAAGCTAACTCTACAAGATAATACGATACGAGCCGTTACTCACGATGGACAAACTTTTAGTTTAACAAGTTTCAAAGTTAAAGGTGAAGCACCAATTAAGTTATTTAGAGTGGTGACTCCTGAAAAATCTCATAGCTATTTAGGTGATCTTACGATTTCTGTCAGCACAAGAGGTATTCAGGCTATTAATCATGTTGATTTAGAAACTTATCTTCGAGGTGTAGTGCCTAAAGAGTCTGGCGCTGGCTGGCCACTAGAATCTCTTAAAGCTCAAGCCTTGGCAGCAAGAAGCTATGCTTACTATCATTTTTTAACTGCTCCTAGCGGTCGTGATTACCATGTTGATGATACGGCGAGATTTCAAGTTTACGCGGGTATTTCGGGCTCAGACCCAAGAACTGATGTCGCGGTTGAACAGACACGCGGCGAGATCATGACCCACGAAGATCGCGTAATTGTTGCTTTCTTCCATGCCTATAGTGGAGGAAGAACAGATTCCGCTCTTAATATTTTCAAACAAGATAATGTTCCTTATTGTGCCGGAAACTCAGAAATCTTTCCACGCTCAGAGCTAACCGACGAACTATCACCAGGTTCAAGATGGATTGTAAGTTGGACTACAGACCCTTACTCTTCAGCGGACCTTATGAAAGAATTCAAAGGAAGTTCGAGGGTTGGATCGCGCTTTAGTACTTTCAATAATTCTTCTGTTGTTGAACTTGTCGAAGCTGAGATCAATGATTTATTCGATTCGGTTAAAATCCTTAATATCAATCAAGATGCTACCAGTAGTTCAGCCGTACTAGATTTCTCTGAAGTCAGAACTGCGTTGGGCTGGTCTAATTTTCCAGGGTATCACTTTAGGGTAAATCAAACTGCTGAAGGGTTCGTCTTTAAAGGGCATGGGTGGGGACATCATGTTGGGCTTTCACAGTGGGGAGCTTTTATAATGGCCAAGAACTATGCCAAGAATTATGTTGATATCGTAACTCACTACTATAATGATATTGAAATTCAAAAGCTTCCTTGGTCAAACTTTTAACCAACTATAAATATATAAAGTTGTTTTTTTAGACAAAGTATCTTAGAATACAACGCCTAAAGTCATGGCGTAGAATGATACAAAATGTCGCCACTTAACAACTGAGAGTACATGAGTAAATACAGGTCAGCATCTTCAATGGGCATTCGAGCCGCCCTAGTAGGGCTAGCCAGTGTCAAGGCGAATGTAAATGAAGTGCTAGAACTCTCTGGCATTAAGCGCGAAAATGTTGATGATCCAGATGGTAAGCTCTCCATTGATCAGATTTCGAAATTCTGGGAAGTTACCTGCGACAAGCTTGATGATCCACTCGTAGGTATCAATATGGCAAAGCTGACACCCTTCGGGACTTACCAAACAAGCGATTATCTTCTTTCTAGTAGTGCAAATTTGAGAGAAGGACTAAGAAAATTTGTAAGGTTTTTTGCTCTAATCCATCAAGAAATCAATTCAAAGGGCATCGAAGACGATGACAAATATGAATTTCAAATTTGGCAGGCGTCAGAAGAAAACTTCTCAAGACATAGTATCGAATACGAAATTGCTTTAATTTTTGAGCGATTAAAGGCAGTGACACAAAAAAACATTTCGCTGAAACTGGTTAAGTTTACACATCAAAGACCATCAAATACTGAAGGATTTTATTCGGAATATTTTGGTTGTCCGGTTAACTTTGACCAGACATCCAATTCAATTATATTTGACCAACATTATCTTGAACTTCCCTGTGTCGATAGCGACTCAAATCTAGCGGATCTTTTAGAAAACAATGCTCGTAAGATTTTAGAAAAACTTCCTAAGTTTGAAGAACATGCGCAGCCACTTTTTTTAATGCGTTTTAATGAAAAATTAAAAAATGAACTAAAAGAAGGTCGTGCAAGTATTGAGAACATGGCCTCATGCTTTGGAATGTCCCCTAGAAC
>CAYGQW010000041.1:0-17432 GCA_964352175.1 uncultured Halobacteriovorax sp. | reverse complement strand
TGCTAGTCAAAAGGATATTACGGCCGAGTGCCCAGAGCCATCTGAGATCTATGAGTTAGGTACGATTGCAATGATCATGCGTATGCGCAAGCTACCAGATGGAAGAGTGAAAATTCTGGTTCAAGGATTATCTAAAGCTCGAATTATTTCATTTGATCAGACAGAACCATTCTTTACAACGAAAATTGTTAAAGTTGCTGATCAACCATGCCAAGACGAAGCTGTCGCTATTGGTGCTCTTATGCGCACCATCCGTGAGCAACTTGAGAGAGTTATCTCTTTAGGTAAAGTTCTATCACCTGATATTCTTACTGTGCTTGATGATATTAAAGAACCTGGTCGCTTAGCAGACCTAGTAGCTTCAAATTTGAATCTACATGTTGCTGAAGCACAAGGTATTCTAGAGACATTAGACCCTACAGATCGCCTCAATCGTATTAATGATATTTTAACGCGTGAACTTGAAATTCTAGCCATGCAAGCAAAAATTAGAACTGCTGCAAAAGATGAGATTTCAAAATCACAAAAAGAATATTTCTTACGTGAACAAATCAAAGCTATTAAAACTGAACTTGGAGACGGGGAAACACCTAGTAGCGAACCCGAAGATGAGTTTGGAGAATTTAGAGAAAAGATTGCGAAAGCCAAGATGCCTGAAGAAGTTGAAAAAGAAGCTACAAAGCAACTTGTTCGACTCGAGAAAATGCATCCTGATTCATCAGAAAGTGCAATCATCAGAAGTTATCTTGAATGGATGGTTGATCTACCATGGTCAGTTGAATCTGAAGATAAAATCGACATTGAAGCTGCCTTAGAAATTTTAAATGAAGATCACTTTGATCTGCATAAAGTTAAAGAGCGTATTCTTGAGTATCTAGCCGTTCGTCAATTGAAAGGTAAGGATATGAAGGGACCAATTCTTTGTCTTTCTGGTCCTCCGGGGGTTGGTAAGACGTCACTAGGCAAAAGCATTGCCAAGTCGATTGGCCGCGAGTTTGTTCGTATCAGTCTAGGCGGTGTGAAAGACGAAGCTGAGATTCGTGGACACAGACGAACTTATGTTGGCTCAATGCCTGGTCGACTCATTCAAGGGATTAAGCAAGCTGGCACTAATAATCCTGTCATTCTTCTCGATGAAATCGATAAGCTTGGCGGTGACTATAAAGGTGACCCCGCTTCAGCCCTGCTTGAAGTTTTAGATCCTGAACAAAACTGTAATTTTAGAGATCACTATCTTAACGTTCCCTTTGATCTATCAAACGTAATGTTTATCGCAACATCAAACGTACTTGATCAGATCCCAGGTCCACTAAGAGATAGAATGGAAGTGATTAATCTTTCTGGTTATACGCAGGAAGAAAAAGTCGCTATTACTAAGAAATACCTTATTCCAAAACAATTAAAAGAAAATGGAATTTCGACTGATCATGTAGAGTTCTCAGATGAAGCTGTAGAAAGTGTGATTAAGCATTTCACTGCTGAGGCCGGACTTAGAAATCTAGAAAGACGCATTGGTGCACTTTGTAGAAAAGTGGCAATGAAAATTGCAAAAGGCGATGTTGCTAAAACACATCTTCTTCATGACACAGTTATTAAGTTTTTAGGACCACCTATTTATACCAAAGAAGACGAAAAGCAATATGACGAAGTCGGCGTTGCCACTGGTCTTGCGTGGACTTCTGTCGGTGGACAAGTTCTACCCATTGAGACGACTAAAATGAAAGGTAAAGGTTTGACTTTAACCGGACAACTTGGTGATGTCATGAAAGAGTCGGCACAAACCGCCATTGGCTATATTCGCTCTAAGGCGGATCAGCTTGGTGTTGATGAAGACTTTTTTGAAAAGTATGAGCTGCATGTTCACTTGCCAGCTGGAGCGACACCTAAAGACGGTCCTTCTGCCGGTATTACATTAGCAACTGCAATTATTTCACTTCTTTCAGGTTTCCCCGTTAGCCGTAAAGTTGCCATGACAGGTGAAATTACGCTTACAGGAAAAGTTCTTCCAATTGGTGGTTTGAAAGAAAAAGCTCTTGCGGCCATGAGAATGAATATCGATACCGTAATCATTCCCTGGCAGAACAAAAAAGATTTAGCTGAAATTCCACCGGAATTCCTGGCTAAGATTAACTTTGTTCCAGTTAAAACGATTGATGAGGTTCTTGAGGTAGCTCTAGTCGGATGGAAAGATCATATGACTAGAGTTCATCGTAAGGCCGCTCAGAAAAAGAAGATTACTCAAACACCTGCAGCAGCATAAAAAAATATACTTCGTTGGAAGCTTTGAATTTTTCGTTTAATATTAAGTGAAAAAAGTAATTTCCAACGGAGGATCTTTTGACCGATCAACATGCTCAAGAATTCAAAATTGTCATTGTAGATGATGCTGAATTTTCAAGGCGAACAACTGCAAAAATCCTTGAAGATGCTGGTTACAACGTAGTTGGAACTGCAGGTTCTTCTGAAGATGGTCTTAAAATCTTTGGAACTGTTTCAGCAATCTCACTATTTGTTATAGATGTTGTAATGCCTGGCTCAAGTGGGTTACAACTAGCTCAGCGCTTAAGCGAGAATAAATTTAAAGGTGCAGTCATTATGATGTCATCACTTACTATGGAATCTGTCATGATTGAGGCACTGTCGGTGGGCGCTGTAGACTTTTTAAAAAAACCATTCTCACCACAAGAACTTTTAAAGGCCGTCCAAAAAATTGAAGATGAGCTATCAAAGGATAGAATATGATAAGCATGATTATTAAACCACTACTGTGGTTCAGTTTTAGCTTTCTTGTTTTAAGCATTCCAGTTAGTGATAAACCACTATTTAACCATATTTCAGGAGTATTTGGACCAACCGCCCAAGGTGTTATCAATGACTTTGGCAATAGAGCCAATGAATCTGTTCAAGTTGGAAAGAAAGCTATTAAGCAACTCTTTCAAGCTATTCCAAATAATGCAGATAAAGTTGGGCTTAGACAGTCTTCATCGGTTAAGGAAAAAAAGGCGAAAGAGCTAGACCCAAAAGATGAATATACGATTGAAGAAAAAGAACTATTAAAGCAGATTCTAAATCAATAAAAAAAACCCGATCTATGTCGGGTTTTTTTCTAAATCTAATCTTAAGTCGTTAATTAACGAGCGTCTGAAGATTCACTTACTTCTACGTCTGCGTCTTGAGTTGCAACTACTGCAGATGATGCACGGTTAGCTTGTACCATTGATGAACAATCTGCATTCCCTTCACCAAGATCAGCAGCATAAGTTACGTTCAAAGATACAGTTAAAGCGATAAGTGTTAATAGTGTTTTCATTTAAGATCTCCTATTCATGGTTGTTACATATATACAATGCAGCAACCGTGCCAAGCTTTTTTACCTAAAACCAATATCTTAGATGGATGAAATTGAATAAATTTCAGTCATTGCCTAAACATAAGACGATTTTCAACTTATCCCAACCAACGCATTAACCATGACAACGGAGCTAACTTACCGGAATATGGTGGGTACCTAAGACTTAAATCAAAAGCGAAAATCCTCTTTAATACGGATTTATGATGACTGAATATCTCATATGATTTTTCACCATGATATGCACTCATTCCAGATGGCCCTTTGCCTCCAAAGGGAAGGTCAGGGTTCGAAAGATGCATCAAACAGTCATTTAGACAGATCCCGCCGCTTTCGACTCTAAGGCAAAAATCTTTCAGCATCTGTTCATCACTACTAAAAAGATAGGCAGCTAAAGGGTGATCTCCTTTAGCGATGATTTTTAAGGCTGAATCAAAAGAATCAATCTCAATTACTGGCAAAATTGGACCAAAAATCTCATCCTGCATAATGGGGTGATTAAAATCAGCTGAAATTATTGTTGGGGCCAAGAATCGCTTAGCCCTATTGGCTTGCCCACCAAAAATAACGTCTTCCGCTTTAAACAATCCCTGTAAACGATCAAAATGTCTCTCATTGATAATCCTGCCATAATCATTGGAATCAGTCGGATCCTGTGAGTAAAACTCCAGAACGGCGGAAGTTATCTCTTTTAAAAATTCATCTTTCAGACTCTTTTCAATTAAAACATAGTCAGGGGCAACACAGGTTTGACCAGCATTAAACCACTTTCCCCATGCCACCCTCTTTGCAGTGACTTTCATATCTGGCTTACCAGCGATAACACAAGGACTCTTTCCCCCTAACTCTAAAGTAATAGGTGTTAGATAGTTAGCAGCCTTTTGCATTACAATTTTTCCCACATGCCCATTTCCAGTATAAAAAATGTGGTCAAATTTTTGCTCTAATAACTTGGAGGTTTCATCTACAGCACCGTTTACGACTGAAATCTGCCTGGGGTCAAAGTTCTCTTTAATCATCTTGGTAATTACTGAAGCCGTCGCAGGTGCTAACTCTGATGGTTTCAACACAACCTGATTTCCGGCCGCTAAGGCTCCCACTAAGGGAGAAAATAATAACTGAAAGGGATAATTCCATGGAGAAATGATCAAAACTCGTCCTAGCGGCTCACTTATAATAAAACTTTTAGCTGGCATCAAAACCCATGGAGTTCTGACTTTTTTGGGTTTCATCCATTTTTTCAAATGCTTTAATGCATGCCTAATCTCGCCTTGAACAAAACCAATTTCAGCTAATTGTGACTCAAGCTCATTTTTGCCCAAATCTGAATAAAGGGCATCACAAATAGATTTTGAATATGTAGAGATAATTCTTGATAACTTCTTTAGGTCGTCTGATCTCATTGCAAAGGTTGAGACTTCTCGAGACGTAGCGGCCGAAGACTGAATTTTAACGATTTCTTCTATTTTTTGTAGACCAGTAAATTCTAAAACAAATTGCTCATGCATAATCTTCTCCCAAGAACTGATATGTGTATTATGGAGCTCTAAACGAAAGGCTACAAGCAAAACAAAAAAAGACCCACCATACGGTGGGTCAATTTAAAACCATGATGAATTCTCTTTAAATTATCTTCCAGAAGCAGCTGAGCTTGATTCTACTTCTTGCGATGAACCTGCATCACCTAAAGTTTGCTGATAGCGACTAGACTGTTGTGTGCTAACGCAGTCAGAAGCCATGTTTTCACCAAGATCACCCGCAAAAGCGATACTAGTTGATAAGAAAGCCAGAACGATGATTGATAGTGCCTTTTTCATATATTCCCCCAATTATTCTTAAATAGGATTGTTAGTTCTTTCCTAGATAATATGCATAAGCTGTGCCAAGAAGGGTCTATAGACTTTCGGGCTGTTAGACTCGAGAAATTGACTAAAGTTTGAACAGGTGGCAAAAAAAAGCCCCTCTATGAAAGAGGGGCTTAGTATTAATATATTACTTCTTTAAATTCTTAAACCTCTTGCTGAGTTGTATCTGTGTTTATAACCGGTGGTGGAGCAATAATCTGAGGATTCGAATCGCGAGGACCGTCGTTTATATCATCACAACCTGTAGCAAAAGCTGTTTGAGATATTTGCATCGTAATCATCAAAAATGCTAGCAATGATAAAGTTCTCATAAAATATTCTCCGTATCTTCTTTTCTTTTAAATTTTTTAAAGTTTCTAAAGCCATTATAAGTCATGAAGCTAGTAACTCAAAAAAACACTCTTTTTTTCAACTTTCAACAACTTATCCTGCCTATTAAAATCGGCAATCTTACATATTCAGATTTACACCAGCTGGCTTAACAATCGACAACAGAGACTGGAAGGCTTGAGTTACTTGCAATGCCATTTTATGGCCCGCTTTTGACTCTACCTTTTTGATCTCACCGTAGTTGTCGTAAGATACGTTAATCTTACCTACGCTATCCATTGCAATCTCTACTGGCTTACCTAAAGCGTTGTACTTAAAGCTCAATGTACGCTTCTCTTTCGTTTTCTTATTGTTGTCTAGCATCTTTGTAATACGACCCTGGCGATCATACAAAAGAAGTACTGACATGCCGGCATCATTTACGGCCTTCGAAAGGTTTCCATTTTTATCATACTCAAAGTTTGTCCAACCCTTATTAGAGTTTACTTTAGTGATCTTGTTAAACTTAGGATGGTACTCAAGCTTTACAAACTCACCATTATTAGATGCCTTGTTCTTAAGAAGACCATTTTCATGGTAATCGAATGTAGTTACTCTATCTCCGCGAATAATTTTTGATGGAAGAGAACAGCATTCTGTATAGAAAGTTTCTGTCTTAAGACCATTGATCTCAGTAAGAATACGGTAAGTATAATCAGATCCATCTGGACGTGATTTAATTTCATACTCGTAACGATTAGCGACTTCTTTACCTGATACACCCTTCTTTTTAACAATTGTCCAGTAGTGATATTCAGGATTTTTAGGGTTAGATCCGTAATCATACTTAGTAACTTCACCATTTCTGCTTGTAATCTCTTCAACGAATTGTGTTTTTGCAGTGTACTTAACAAGCATTTTTGATTCATCGGCATAGCCAATAGATGAAAGATTATGGTTTGTATCGTAGCCATAAACAAATTTATTGCCACCAACATCAGTACTTTCGATTAGATCATCACCTTTGTACTTATAAAAGGTCTTCTTATCACCAGCAGACCAAACATGCTTAACTTTTCCGTCAGCATACCAATCAAAGAATAGCTGTTTTGCCTGTGAATCTTTGATAGACTTTAAAGTTGTTCCTTCATAAACAAAGTCAACTTCATAACCATATTTATTTTTAACTTTAAGAAGTTTTCCTTCTGAGTTAAATAGCTCCTCTTTGCCATCATTGAACTTTCTCATGTAACCAGTTTTCGTTACATATAGTTCTTGAATACCACGTGTATTTGAGAAAAGCTTTGTACCTGCAGCAAGTTCAGCTTTAACATCAAATTTTCGGCCATAGGCTTGGCGAAGCTCTGCATCGTTTTTAAGTTTTTCAACAAGAGACTCTGCAACCTGAGTCGAGATTGTTGTCTTTTTTCTCATCGCTTCGATGATTTTCTTTGCAGCAGCAGCCGGATCTACGTTTTCTTTAGGAGTAAAACGTGTTGTTGCGCCTGAACCATTCTCATGAACAACAACAGTAGCGTCATCACCTAGACTTAGGTATGTTTCAAATGGAGATCCCCATCCAAAACCAAACCAACCTTTATCAGTAGATTTCGAATTATAAGTTCGAGCAATTTCTAGATCCTGACCACCGCCTGGAACGATAATATCAGTATAAGAAATATAAAAATTTCCGTTTTTTAGGTTTACACCAGACCATGCCAGTGAAGGAAGTAATAGTAAAACCAAAAACGCTTTTAAGAATCTCATCGAAACACCCTCTTTAGTAATTCTTTTTTGCAAAAGGACTCTCTCATTAATCATATCGACATCTAAAGCCTTGAGCTTTAGAATTAATTTACCAGTAATTATACCTTAATTTTCACTATCTTAAGAATGACGAAGCCTCCGGCAAGGTCAAACCCAAGAATCAAAAACAGTGCAAGCCATCCCAATGGGTGAGTGAACATAGGTTTCATCATTTCTGGGTCATTAAAGGCAAAAATAACTCCAATTGCCCATGGCATGGCAAAAATTGTTGCCCCTTGAAACATTCCTTGAGCAATATAGGTGTCTATTTTTTGCTTAAGCCTAACTCTCTCTCGAATAACATCAACAATTGTGTCAAAAACTTCGGCAAGATTACCACCGGTCTCGCGTAAAATATTGACACTGGCAACAAACATTTCATTATCTTCTGTTGGAATTCTTAACACTAGACCCTCAAAACACTCTTCCAATGGAACACCAATTTTGTTCTGCTGCAAAATCATATTAAACTCTTGAGAGATGGGCTGAGGCATTTCATCTACCACCATGCCTAGAGATTGTGGCAGTGATAGTCCCGCTCTAATACCGTTAGCCAATAACTGCATGGCATCGACCATTTGACCTTCATATGCCTTTATCCGTCTCTCAATCATTGAATCAATAAAAGGTTTAGGAACTTTAAAGCCTAAAAATATAGTAATTGACCCCAGAATGAGCCCAGGGATCCAAGCTCCAAAAAATCCGAGTAAAGATATGATGATTGCACCTGGCAAGAATGAACAGCATAGTAGCAAATAAGTTATCTTATGCGGCTCAATCTCAATGAAAAGTAATTCTAGTTTCT
Source organism: uncultured Halobacteriovorax sp. (assembly GCA_964352175.1). Taxonomy (GTDB): domain Bacteria; phylum Bdellovibrionota; class Bacteriovoracia; order Bacteriovoracales; family Bacteriovoracaceae; genus UBA4207. Next base: position 9,298 of record CAYGQW010000041.1, on the reverse strand, counting down.
CTAAGATATAAGTCCTAGTTCCCATTGTTTGTTTTTCAATCCAATTGAAAATATTAATACTGTATTTAAAAGAAACTAAAAAAATTAAAAGTCCAACGACAATAACGATGCCAGTGGGTCCCAAAAGTCTTACGAAAATTTCCATAACAAAATTTCCTTATTTCGCACCGACAGGTTTTTTAACGGGGTTACCTTGAGGCTTGTTTAATGCTGGATTGGGCTTATTTGGTGCAGAGGTAGGTTCTACAGCGGCTTTAGCTGGAACAGCGTTGCTAAAGAGGCCGCGCGGTATATTGAAACCTTTCTTTTCTAAGACTTCGATAAATTTGGGAATGAAACCCGAGGCTTGAAACTCTCCGACAATTTTACCATTTTTATCAATATCTTTTTGTACATAAGTAAAAATATCCTGAAGAGTAACAACCTCTCCTTGCATGCCACCAATTTCAGTTATATAAGTCACTCTTCTAGACCCATCATCAAGACGTGATTGCTGGATAATCATGTGCACGGCACTCGCAATCATTTCCCTAATTGCCCTTGGGCTAAGACCTGCACCAGCATACTGAACCAGTGTTTCTATTCGTCCAATACACTCCCTTGGATTATTGGAGTGAACTGTAGTAAGAGAACCATCGTGACCAGTTCCCATGGCTTGAAGCATGTCCAATGTTTCACCGCCACGACATTCTCCTACAACAATTCTATCAGGACGCATTCTTAGGGTTTGCTTAACAAGGCATCGAATATCAATGGCACCATCGCCCTCAAGAGAAGGTGGGCGAGTTTCAAGTCTAACAACATGGTCTTGGGGAAAATCAAGTTCTGCAGCATCTTCACAGGTAATGATTCGTTCATTGGCCTGAATGAATCCACCCAAAATATTAATTAAGGTCGTTTTACCAGAGCCTGTACCGCCAGAAACGATAATATTTTTATGTGCTTCTACTGCAATTCTTAAAAAATCAGCCATATTTTGCGTAACAGAACCAAAAGCGACTAGGTCTTTATAGGTCAGTCTGTTTTCAGGGAATTTACGAATAGTGATCGTGCAACCATCAATCGCACAGGGCGGAATAATTGCGTGAACTCTAGAGCCATCATGCAAACGTGCATCAACATAAGGCGTTTTTTCGTCAATACGACGTCCAATAGGTGCAACAATTCTTTCAATAACATTTAAGACTTGGCGATCATTAGTAAAAGTCACAGTAGACTTCTTAATTTTACCGCCTTGCTCGTAAAATATTTTAGATGGACCAACTACCATGATCTCCGAAACACCTTTATCGGCCAAAAGATCTTCAAGCGGTCCAAGGCCAAGTGCTTCGTCGAGAATCTCTTTCACAATTTGATTCATATCATCGCGGTTATTAAGAATACCTTTGGTGTCTTCTTTGCCTAGAATATCAACAACTGCTTTTTTCGTTTGCTCTTTAAGAATGATTCTTGCCTTAGGATCATTATCATCACTTTTTTTAAGGTCCATTTCTTCAACAAGTGCTTTATGAATTCTTGATTTCAGCGAAACCCAGGACTTTATATCCGCCCCATCTTTTTCACCACCGGCACTACTAGAAGATTTTGTGACAGGAGCTGGACGATTTAAAGAAGCGAGTGTTTTTAAAACACTTTTTTGAACTACTTTTCTTACAACATCAACAATACCTTTAGAGAAAGGACTACTTTTAGCAACTAAGACTGCTGGCATTTTTCTATTTAACGCCATCACACAAGTTTGTTCATCTTTGGGAATGGGTGCAAATACAGGTTTCCCCATTGCTTTAGAAACGACATCAGGTGTAACTGGATGCCCCTTAACATATTGATTCAAAACTATCTGTATCATATCTTTTGGGTACATCATTGTGACAAGATCATTAAAAATTCTTTTGGTTTGATTTAAAGCAAGAATATCTGGCGTTACAACCAACATGATCATAGTTGTGTACTCTAAGGCTTTTTCAGCTAACGGAGATATATCACTTCCAAGATCGACAATTGTTAATGGAAATATGTTCGTAATCGATTTTAAAGTTTTCCCGAGTCCTTCAACATTTATATTATCAGAGGCATTTGGATCATTAGGCATACCAATATAACTAACTCCACTTGGATGGGCCGTTAAAAAAGGAACAATACTTCTTGGATCTATTGCTCCTGTAAACTCACTTAAATCCTTAACCGTTTTTTTACCATTGATTCCAGTAATCAAGTTCAAATCACCACTGGCACGTTGATCAAAGTCGATTAAGCAAACTTTAGACTTTGTTTCTTGAGTCCACGCAAACGCCAAGTTGGCAGCGACCTGGCTTTTGCCTTGACCGCCCTTTCCCCCCATAATTGCTATTATATGACCTGACATAACTTATCGAGTCCGTCGACGGAATTTACGCTGAATTTCTTCAGAACCATCAGTTATATTGTCTAAAATCTCGGGAGTTAGGAACATGGCAAACTGACTTTTGTTTGTAGAGTAATCTTTAGAACGATTAAAGGAAAACAGCGGAGTGGCATTACCTTCAATTTGTGTCCCACTCGGCTTGTCGTATTCAGTCGATGAATTATCAATGACAATGCCTCCAATAACGGCACTATCTTTCGACTTAATAATAACTCTTGTGGATAACGAGTTATCTTGCTTTGACCTTGCATTTCCTTGAACGGTGCTACTTACACCTAAACTGATACCAATTTCAATTTTTTCTTCTGCCAATATTGAAGCTTTTAAATTTAAATCAAAGCCAACACTTGTTGTTTGTCCTCGAGTAAAGTCACCACTACCAACTTCAAAAACCTCTTCATTTCCCTTTTTAAGAATAGCTGGGTCACTATCTTTATCTTTGACAATAATCACACCGGACTGAACTACACGTGCATAACCAGCACTTTTGGCACTTTGTAGTTTGGGGAATAGGTTAGAAATCGTAGCAGAAAGTGTTCCTTGAGACTGAGAAGTTACTCCTCCATCACTGGCTTTTCCAACCGTGATACTACCACCAGTTCCAGAACGTAGCGGTTGCCACTCAAAACCAAATATTTTTTTATAGTTTTTTGTAAGCTCAACAAATTGAGCAGTTATTTTAATCATTTTGGGAATTTCGGGAGGCTGACTTTTGGGATTAATTTGAATTAGTGTATCAATAATTCCCTTAAAGTTATTCTGTTGAACAGAATCCGTCCTTCTGGCTAAACTTTCAATTCGATCAGGTAAGTAAATTTTTGCAATTTGAAGGGCACGCCTAGCCTCATCTTCTGATGTTACAATGCCTTCGAGTATAAATGATCCATTAACAACCCTTACGTTCACATCACGCATACCACTTTTTTGAATCTCTTCTTGCATTTTTCTAGCGATAATTAACTGGGTTTGAGGAGAAAGTTCGACAAGCATCAGCACTTCTCTAAATTTATCCGTTTCCAAAATAGTTACAACGCGCCCAATGTCACCAGGAACGACGATTTGCCCACCGATGAACACTTGATCATTAATCAATCCAATTTCTAGTCCCTCAACATCTCCAACAAACTCTCTAAGTTCTTGAAGAATTTTGGACTTACCAGTTTCTGTGACGTTAACCAAGTATCTTTTCTTAATATCTCCAGTTGCCTGTTCTCTAACGATGATATCCGTTTTTCCTGGCTTGAGGCCAATAAGCACCAACTCTCTTTTGGCTGGCACCAGAGTGTATCTTAGAATTTGATCCGAACTGACTTGAATATTTCCAGGAATAAAATCCGTTTGTAGAATTTTACTTATTCCAATCACAACCTCAACTTCTTCTTCTTGACCTTTGTTCGCGGCTGTTTGAGCAAAGCTCAATTGCGTTACTAAAATTAGTCCTATGATGAGTTGAATAATCTTCATTGACCTGCCTGCTTATTTTGATCAGAAAAATATGTTCGAGCCTCACCGGCATCATCTCCTAAGATATCAAACAATCTTGTTGGCTTCATTGGTAAGATTTCATTGTCATTGTTATTTCGAAGCGATAGATCAACTCTTCTACCTCCAAATTTTAAAACATGAGTTAGCTTTTGAATCTGATACGGATCTAACTCCAAAGTAATAGTATTGTATTGGGTATAGGTTGGAACTCGCATTGTGGTAATTTCTCTAGGAGTTTGGATACCAAACATGGGCAGGTTATTCGTAATACTTCTTCCCGTAGAAAGGACATAGACGTTTTGCAAAATCGTCATGATTTTCTGTAATTCTTTTTTGCCTGAGGTAAAGTCAATCGCACTTATAATATCAACTCTATCACCTGGTTTAATTAATCGTGAAACAGCAGATTCATCTGTGATATTCATTGCAAAAGCTCTCTTACCAGCACTAACTTGTCTGGAGAGACCTGTACCTGTACCAGGGTAAGTAACTCTTGGCTTTGTAATCTGTTCGCCTTTAAGAATTGGAACTGTAGCTACAGTATTTTCTAGTTCATCAATTTTTCTAAAAGCTCCTGGCTGAACAAAACTAGCCGGGACACTTTGAACTGTAACCTTGGAGTCATCAATCAATTCTAATTCTTTAATATCTACTTTCGCGATTACGACTGAAGCCGATGTACCATATTTTTGATTGATTACTGATTTTTCATCTTCAATATAGGTATAGACCATGAACATGGAAAACAAAGAGATAATAAGGGCCAAAGTAAACGCGCGTGTATTCATACTATTTGCCTTAATTTTGTGAACTGATCTTCTATCAATTTTAGCAAAAATAATGACTTACAAAGATGAACCGGCAATAACATCCAGAAAGGTTTCTAGTTTGTCGATCTCTGACATAAAGCTTGTGCTGCTGTTTCCCAGCTGAGTCGATATTCTCCACCAGGCTGCAATGCAAACGTTCCAGTACAAGTTCCAAACGAGGTGTAGACTCTGATAAATTGACTTTTATTACCTTCTGGCGCTGGTGCATCACATTCTTCATTGATTCCATTGCCTAAAAAACCAGGAACTTTTACACAAGACCCTCTAGCCTGACTACTTTCATCTGGTACACGTATCGTACTCCAATTGAAAGTATCCAGTGAAAGAGAATTAATAGATTTACTAGAAAAAAAAGGCAAAAAGGTAAGGTTCGGTGCAAAACTATCGTTTTGAGATACAAAAAAGTAATAACCTCTAACGGCTTTATTTTGATTAATAGAGTGATTGATAGCATCTCCATAATCAAATAGTGTCTTCATCAAAAAAAGAAAAAGTGGTAAAAATATGATTAACTCAAAAAGAGCTTGTCCTTTTTGGTTTTTTATTCTTCTAGCAACCATTATCGACCAGTGTAAAAGTTAGCATGCAGCGATCTCCACTCCCACCCCTTGCAGCAATACATGTTTGTTCAGAACATTCTCGCCTATCAGGTTCTCGCCCCAAAAAGGATTCGGATTTAAAATGCAAAGTTTGACTACCACCAAAAAGTCCAACCGTTGAAAACGAAGTTTCCCAGTCAAAGCTTACACCACTTAAAATACCAGAAGTGTCTCGATTAAAATTTAGTTTTGTTCCATCAACAAGAAACTGACTGTTAAAAAACTCGATCTTAGTGTCTTGAAAAACAGGTTTTGTTATATCGCTAAACACTGTGCCAGGGTTTGACGCTGCCTGGGTTCCATTGTCTTCATACGTCAGATAAGCTCGACTTGCCATATAAGTAGCATAATGAACCATATAGCCACTGGTGTAATTTAGGGCCACTTTAAGCGTATAAACAATCAGAAAGAATGAAAAACTAAAACTGAAAATAAACTCAATTGTAGACTGACCTTTTTGATTAGCAAGATTCTTCACTACAACTCTCCATACTCACTCGTTTCCCCTGCGAATCGAGACCTACCATCTTTAGCATATGAGTCATGACTAGTTGGCGAAGTTATCACCTCCAAACCACTGTCTTCCTTTAAACCTGCATGAGTGTAGCGATATGAATATTCCATTCTATCTTTCAGTACTTTAAAAAAACTTGAGTTTTCCCCCAAAAGATCTGCAAACAATGGACTTCTAAAAACTATTGAAACCAATAGCATAATTACGGCCAGGAGAAGAACATACTCAATAGTTGATTGTCCTGCCTGCTTAGTCACTTTGCACCAACGTTATATAAGAACCAGAACCACGACAGCATAATAACCGGAGCAAAGGTGAATTTTGTTCCCAAGATATCCCTAAAAGATCCAGCCCTGGTTAATATAATTAACTTTATCTGCTCTGCTTTTGATATAAGTCGCCATGCCAGTAATATAACTCCAATAACAGCGGTGAAACTCAAGAGCGTCATTAAAAAATATTCATGTTTTACTTGAGGTATTATTAAGAATAACGAAAAAAGATATTTAGAATCACCTGCCCCCATGACATCTACTTTAAACAAAACGAATCCAACAAAAATAAAAGCAAGTGGTACAAACCATGTTGAAAGTTTAAAGCTATAAACATCGGGCAATAGGAATGGAAAAATCAAATATAAAATAAAGTTTAAAATAGTCCACAAATTAGAAATTTTCTTCGTCTTAAAATCAAACCAAGCGACGACGATGATCTGTAAGCTTATATAAATAGCTGCCACGGGATTCATTAGTCACCCAGCTCGTTTTCAAAAGAACTTTGCTTTGCAACACAAAGAGTAGGGCAACTACCCGTCGTTAGAAAATGTGTAAGAGTATAATTCAAGCCCTGAACCCTACGTCCAATAGCTTCAGAAAATGTATTTATAAATGAAACCAAGATAACCATCATGAATGCCAAAATGAAGACATATTCAATGACGGCTTGGCCTTTTTGGTTTTTTTTAACGGAAATGCACATAACAGAAGTTTAACACAACTGTTAAATTATCAAAGAGTTCAACCAAAGCGTAATAAATTACCGAGGTTAGTAGTTTAGTTAATTTCTATTAACCACCATTACTATTAACTTCATTATTGATATTATCACTCAGCTGTTTACCAGCGCCAAATACACCGTTAGAAATCTCTTCTAGCTTTGTAACTGCGATATTTTTAAATTTCATCACAATTAAAGCCACAACAGCTACCAACAAGATATATTCAGTTGATGTCTGACCATTCTCGTCTTTTAAGAATGCGATCACGCTTTTCATCTTCCATCTCCTCGTATTCCGCTCTCAATCAAGGTAAGTATCGGAGCTTTTCAGCCAACACTTTAGCAAAATGAGAACTTCTTATAAGTTAATTATAACACGGCGCAGTGGGCGCGCAAGAAAAATGCTCAGGTATTTAGATTTCAACCACTTACATAGTCAATATAGTATTTTTTTGTGCCAAGAATATATCTCTTTTGTCTTTTGGCAGAAAGGATATAATAGTCTTGAGCCTTGGGGCGAATAAGTTGTTTCCGCCCTACAAGAATTTATAAGGGCGCGGTCCCTGATCATGGTGAGCAAGCTCACGCTTTGAGCTCAAAGCATAGTGAGAAGCCTAAAGTGGTTAATAATCGCATCCACCTGTCTAAAGACGGGCGGAACCTTAAAGCCACCCCAGGGCTCTTCTATCAATCTCTCACTCAAAATATTGACAGCACCTCTCTAGTTACCGATCATTAAGGTATGAATAATTTAGAACAAATCAATAAGCTTTCTACAAAATGGGTTGAGCACTTAGCGCTTGAAGAGATCAACATGGATGAGTCTGGTATCGTCCATATGGACGATCATCTCAATCCTAGTGCTGTTCTTGAAGAAACCTCTATCGAATTCATGGATTCAATTAGAGATCGTTTTGAATTTTATATTAATAAATTTAACCAGTACCGTGGTGGCTCCAATGCCGGTGCCGTTATTAAGACATTTAAAATTAGTAATACTGTTAATGATTTTATGATGTTTAGAAATTCATTAAGAATGATTTTTGCTAGAAGATCACACGATGCTATTAGCATTGGTTTTTTATCTAACGGCAAAGACCTATTATCCCCAAGGCTTTCGGATAGTGATACTTACGGTCAACAAATGGGAACTCATGAAATTCGTGCCAATGTCGGGCCTTTTAATAAAATCACTTGGCGTTTTCAAGGAGAAATCGTTGATGTTGATGCATTGGTAAGACATTATTTAAGTGAGTTTATTAGGCAATCTGCTCGTTAAATAAACTTAACACCTTCTGCACCACCACTGTTTTTCTTTTGCGAATCAAGTGACTTTCCCTTAAATCTCTTCAAACTAAAGTGCAATGACTCTTCAATTTGCGGCATATCAATATTAAGATAACCTTCGATATTAGAGATATCTAGTCGAAAAGAAAACTTGTCGCCAGTCCCCGAACGCATACTATTTTTACTAATTGGAATTGGCCACTTCCCTCTACTAACCAGATCTTCTTGGGTTTCAAAAACTTTGCAGTACTCCTTAGCAAACTGGTAATGAGTCATAATATCTTTAGAGCTAACTTGTAACAGTCTATTTGAAACATTTTTTTCAATACAGATTCTTACAATCATTGATAAATAGTCTACATCCAGGAAACCAACCTTAACATTATCATCCATTGGAAGTGATTGCCCCTCGCTAAGTTTCTTTTGCATCAATTCAAACCAATTCGACTGTGATGGATTAATGCCTCTACCGTAAAGACGACAACAACGAAAAACAATATAATTGAGTGAGGTTTTTTGAATATAGAACTCTGCTGCCGCTTGCGTACGACCATAGGTGGTTATGGCATCAGGAATATCCATTTCTAGATAATTTTTATCCTCTCCGCCAAAAACATATCCAGAAGAAATATAGCAAATTTGAGATTTATAGCGCTGACAATATTCGGAAACGTTAAATAATCCCGAAGTATTAAGTGCGTCCGCAAAACTTTCTCTTTTGGCACATTCAACAACTGATGAAATTCCCGCACAATATATTGTGACATCGGGCCTAAAGGCATAGAGAACACTTTGTACTTCCTCTTTAACTAAAACATCACATGGAACACAAACAACACCATCCAGGGAAACTGGAGTATCGTGATAGGTTCCAATGACTTTGTAGTCATTTTTAAAGTGTTCAGCGAGATTTGACCCAATAAAAGATGAGATGCCTATTATTAAGACGGTACCCTTTTTAGCCTTAGGTTTTAATTTTACTATATTACCCACATAACCATCATACAGGGTTGTGAGTGAATATGGGAGATGGGGAAAAAATGCAAAAAAAGACCCGAGGATCATTCGATCCTGGGGTCTCTATTTCGGAAATATTTAATCTAACCCAGTAACTTCAATGCAACATTGGGGAACTGATTCGACTGAGCGAGTACTGAAGCTCCAGCTTGAACAAGAATATTGT
>CAYGQW010000040.1:0-17533 GCA_964352175.1 uncultured Halobacteriovorax sp. | reverse complement strand
TGTCAGTGCTTTCTTGCAAGATGAACTCGAGCGACTTTGGCTCAAGGCCAAAAAAGTCAATAACCTTAAAGGACTTCGCGCCAAGAATTCATTCTTCGCTGGTGTTGCTCGTGGTTACGTTGAAAAAATTCAAAGTACTCAAAAAGAATTTCACCAAAGTGCTCTGATGAAAGTGCAAACCTCTTCGCAAAAAATGTTAGCAAGAGTTTACGGCAGACTTTCTTCAACTAGCTCAAGTTCTAGATCGGACAGTAATGCTTTAAATGCAGGAAACTTAGCCGGCAAACAGATGAATATTAGAACTGGAATTGAAAAAAGTGGTAATCAAGGGAAACTTTTAAGTTATGACTCCTAAAGAATTAGAAACCGTCTTTAGAAAGATTTGTCGCTTTGATGAAACTCTTGCGATTGACTTTACTGTTCCAAAACCAGGAACGTCTCATTACAAGTTCACAGTTGATGAAAGACATCTTGCTAGCCCAACACAATGTCATGGTGGAGTTTTAGCAGCTGTCATGGATGCGACCATGGGTGTGGCTGTTTTAACTGAAGCTGTTCAAAGTGGTAATCTTTGTTCGACTGTTGAATTTAAAATTAATTATCTTAATCGCGCCGTACTTGGTGACCTGTTGGATGCCTACGGTGAAGTCGAGTTTATTGGCAATCGCTTAATCGTTGCCAATGCAGTTATTAAATGTGGAGAAAAACTCATCGCCAAGGCCATGGGGACCTTCTCTTTATACCCAGCTGATAAAACTGAGATCTCTAATTGGGCACAAGGATAGTTATGAATGAAAGTGTTAAGTTTACTTTACTAGGATTTGTGGCGTTGATGGCGGCCGTAGGCTTTGGTGCTTTTGGAGCTCATGGACTCGAGAAGACCTTATCTGCGAAACAACTCGCCACTTACCAAACTGGTATTGAATACCTTTTTTACCATGGGCTTGGGGCTCTAGCTCTAGCTAGCCTGAGCCAAAGCTTAAGCCTTGAGTTTAAGCGCTCTAGGATTGCAATGACCCTAGGAATGATCGTTTTTAGTGGTGGCTGCTTAGCCTACGCTGTTACTAAACAAAAAATGATTGCCATGGCCATTCCTGTTGGCGGATTAGGTTATTTATTCTGCTGGGCTTTAGCCATCAAAGATCTAGCAGCTAAGTATAAGAATTCAGCAAAAGTGCTTGATTGACCACTATAAGCTGGTTTTAGAACTAAAATATTATCAAGAAACTCTCAATATTTTTAAGTACATGCCGATAAAGAAATATAATTGAATATGACGAGGTATTCTCATGTCTAATCTGGTTAAAAATTTTATCACTTCATGTACGCTTACTTTCAAAGCATTTGAGCATGAAGTAATTATTACAAAGAACCAGAGCACTATGTGGAATTTTATGGCGGTTAATAAGCGCCGAGATAAGGTCTATGCTGTATATTGTGCTCCAAGACTTTCTTCTGCTAAAGCTCTTATTAAAGTAGCTCTTAAAAAAGTACCTAAAGATACCAGACTCGTGGTTGTAACCTCTTCTTTTACAGATGCTGAGCAAGAAGCGGCTGAAAGTGATGGCTACTCATTAGTAACGTTAGCGATGCTTTCTAAATATGGTACTGAAATGCTAGAGATCAAGCAGCGTGAAAGTATCCAAGCCAGTGAGAAAGCAGCCTAACTAGACTTTCTTTTTTTCAGAACCATGTAAGATTTTATGCTGCTGAGTAATGACTCTAAAGTTATGACCTTCATTTTCATTCCAAGCTATAACATTAAGAACTCTTTCAAATGGCATAGACTCACCAAGATTAAAAGCTGGTGTTAATACCCATGAAAAACTTGTATCGACAATAGTATTCTTTAGCATCGCAGAGAGTTCTTCATTGGCCTGAACTACATCGTCAAAGTCGACTCTTGATTCAATGACGCTCTTAATTTGAAATTTATTCGGAAATTGAGTGGCAAGTTTGGCCACCAATGAAAGATTAGTCTTAACTTTTGTACATGGTGTTTTGTAATCAAAGCTAATAAAGTCGATAGCATCAAACAGCTCACTTACAACTCTTGTTCCGGCAGCTTCAACATTAATCCAATAGCCTTTTTTCTTAAGTACCCCGACTAGTTCTAAAACTTGAGGTAAAATTTTTTGATGAAGAGGATCTCCACCTGTGATGGAAACTCGCTTAAGCTTATCTCCACCTTGTTCAATAATTTGAGCTAAAACTTGATCTAAGCCTAGCTTTTCGCCACCATTAAAGTCCCAAGTATCGATGGAGTCACAGTTTACACAACCGATATTACAGCCTTGAAAACGCACGAAAACCTGTGGAGTCCCTATGTGGATCCCTTCACCTTCTGAAGCTCTATAAATGGCGTTTATAGCGAATAAAGACAATGCTACTCCGAGTTAGTCTAGGTCGGGTTTGTAACATGTCAGAAAGAGGTACGCTAGCTACATGAAGTAAATATTACATTCTAGAAGCTAGCAATTAGTCCTGTTGTGTATGTGTAGTCGAATTTTCGGGCACCTGTGACCGCTGGAAGGTTACGATACTCACCCACAAATCCTACTTTTAAAGAGAAAGTTGACGACAATGTCGAAGTTACAGAAGGGCCAAAGTTTAGTTCCCAAGCGTCGCCAATTTCAACATCTTTTAAATACTCCGTATAAAACTTAAAAGAGACGTTCTTATTAAGCTTTTGATCGTAATCACCAAAGAGTCTGAACTGAACATTATGTGAATAAGACATATCAGTCTTTTCTTCCACGACGTAACGTAGACCAGCTTCGATATTGGATTTTTTCTCGTCGAGATTAAACAACTTATAAACAGAACCGGCATCTGTGAAATAGCGGCGCTCAAAACCTCTAAAGCGATCTCCTGCTATTTTTTGAGCAAGAAAAACTCCCCAATGTTCTGCATAGGTGTATTGATCTTTAAAGCGGAACGACCAATTTCTAGCATCGATTGTTTCATCAGCTTGTCCCAAGGTGTAGTGTCCATCAAGACTTAAAGAATGCTTTCCAAGAGCTACAGAGGTTTCTGATTTTACATTGTAAACAGAGACATCCGTATTACCTCCAGATTTCAAAATATTCAGTTCAGAAGTATTTTTCCAATCAGCATGAGAAGACAAAGAGATTCCCAAAAGGGTAACGACAAGAGTTAGTTTGATTTTTTTCATGGTGGGAACTATAGGCCGCAAAACTCGATTAGCAAACTATATTTTCTTTGCAATGCTTCGACAGGCGCATCTGGATCAGCTTTTTGCAGTAAGCCAGCAATCATAACCTTTTCTTCATCACTCGCATCAAACTCTTTAGTAACAAAATAATCACGCCAAGCCGGTGAATCGTATATTTGGCTAAACTCATCTGGACTAAGACGTTCGCTCTCTATCAAACGATTTAGATCAATAACTTCATCTATAAACTCATCAGGCTGAACATCGTCTAGGTTTCTAGAAAAAATATCTCTCATCGCTTCATGGCAAGGATCATGAGATGAAACCGAAGCGGGAACTCTCGTAGCTTTTTGCTGAGAAGATGTATGGCCTAAGGCAAAGACTAAAATAAAAACATTGAGCAAACGAATCATATTACATTATCGGCATGTGAAACTAGTGACTTAATGCCTTTTTCCGATTTTTTTCATCAAGAAACAAGCCAGTATTTCCGAAGAGTTATCTACATGAAGATTGTTATTATTGGACTCGCTGTCCTCTTCAATTCATTTTTTATTCATGCCCAAGACCTTTCTGATCTTGCAGCTCGTGAACAACTCATTGGAACACGTGAACTTGAAAGAGAACTGATAGGTGATCTCGAACTAAGACTAAAGCTCAATTCATTAATTCTTGAAGTTGCGACACAAATTGATCGTGAACACCCTGGTCTTTCACCTTGGAATGACGGCGGTAAACTAACTTCAATTTTCAAACAAAAGAGTGAAAGGCTTAGTGATTTTTATCTAGAACGATTCGATTCATTAGGACCTGAGCAAAAATCTTTATTCAAGAAAGCATGGCAACAGATTAAATGGGAAAACCTTGTAGAACTTTTCAAGCGATCCACATTAGGTATTCAAACAATGTTCAAGCGAAAAGGCTTTGGCATTGTGATTGCTATTTTTATGGGCTTCGTTTCTGATTATACTGTCCCTATAATTTTAACCAATTTAGGACTTCCATGGTTAATCCCTGTCTCAGCTATAACTCCCTACCAAGTTATTTACTCTTTACTTCCACAAAAAGTTACAGAATTAAAAATTCGATTTAAGGTTAAGAATAGTTTAGGAGGAGATAAGGCTTACCAAGCATATATGCACCAAGAGCGTGCAACTCGAGAGGCCCTAAAGGCCATGAGTGATGACAATATTCTAGTTCCTCTTATTGATCAAGGCTCCTCTCAAGTTACAGCAATAAACTTAAGACAGAATAATTGGTTTAAAAACTTCCTCAATAGAATGGGGTTTAATAATGATGCATTTTCTTATCCAACTCTTAAAAAATTTCTCGAGAACGAAAGTATCTCTGATGATTATATTGAACAAGTGATGACTCATCCTCGGTACAAGAAGTGGTATAAAGCTGCTCTTGTTGCAGTTCATCTACAAGAAACCCTCGATGAAGAAAAAAGAATTCTCTTTAGACAAAGGTTTGATAAAAACTTTATCAATATCCAATCTTTTTTACCTTGGGATGGATTTGAGAATTGGACAAAAAAACTTTTGAAAGCTAAGTCTGTCGCCGAAATTAATACGATTATGTTTGAAATACCTCGAGGCACACCAACAAGAGTTATTTTAGAAGTTTGGCAGGATATTATACTGCCCCACTATGCCACTGAAACAAGTTTAAATTATTTTAAATATAGAAAGCTTATAGAGGACTTTACCAGCACAAGAGCTGTCATTTTATCAAGTGGTCAAGAAGCCTGGTCGCTTGGTACTCATCAATCCCTAATTCGTTATGTCAGTCAATCTTTGGGAGATAAGGCTTTTTCTAATTGTGAAAACTCAGGACAAACGATCTTAAAATTTCTACTCTCAAATTAATTACTTTTTAGATTTTTTTAATTCAGCAATTTGTTCTTTTGAAAGCTGCAGTAATTGGGTGACTCGTACTTCTTCCACATCACCTGACTCTAACCTTGCAACCTCTTCTTCCTTTTTTAGACGTTCGATTTCATCGACATCAATTTCAAGTTGAACATCTGACATCGACAATTCAGGTGCAGAGTAATCACTCATGCTCTCATCTGAACTTCCGTTTCTGCTAGCACCTCTTGAATTAGACCTAGGATTCGGTCTGGGAGCAGAGCTTGCAGCCTTCATCTCAGCAATTTCTTCTCCAGTGTAAAGCTCTTGACCAGGTTCTCCTCTCGATCTTCGCTTCTCCCGCTCTTTAACAAGTTGATCCAAAATCTTCTTATACTTTTGAATCTGTTTTTGCAGCTGAATATTTGTAATTTCACTAACTTTGACCATAGAGCTATTATACGAGATTTCCCCTAATGCCCCAACTCTTTCTTGATAGACTTCTAAATGGCATAATAAACCTATGAAGGAATTAAGAGAATTTGATAAAATTTATGCAGAACTACTACTGCGCCTGCAAAAAGACGAAAGACCACACTTAGAGCTTTCAAAAGAAGTGCTAAACCAGATCATTGAACTCTGGCAAAAAGCATTGGCCGAAGCAGATAGCCAAGTAATCAACTCAATTATGTGCGTCCTTGATTACACCAGAAATACTTACGATCTTTTTGATGAGTTATTTTACAAGACACTTGAGGCTCCACTTTCTGAGCAGACTCTAGTCTTCGCGATGGGCGCTTCTTGGAAGCATATGCTTGGCAGATGGTCGAGATCAGGCGACAGAATTCCTATGCGCTATATAGAGATATTACGAAGTTTTTTAAATTCAAAAAATGATGAGTTAGTCGAATGGTCTCTAAGAACAATTGATCAAATTGGCCCTCAAGGAAGATTACTTCAAAAAGAAATTAGCCAAAATAGAATGAAGTTAAAGTCTTTTATCAGTCCTAAGGCAAAAGCGATAACTCAGTTAGTGGATATGTTTGAAAAAAGATGGAGTCCACATGGCAGATAGTTTGAATAGTAAAGACCAAATCGAGCTTGAGCGTAGACTGCAATTTCTAAAAGAAGCCACAAATGCTGGCGGCCAGCAACATTTTAATATTCCCCAGGCACAAGATATTAAAGTGAGCTTGCGTCCCGACAAATCTGTTAAACCTGCAATGTTTATCCCTGACCCATTAATACCCGGTGGTTTTAAGGCGCACCCCATTACACTCGCAGCGCTTCGCAAAAATATTTTCGCAGCGGGTAATGAATTATTTGAAGACCTTGAAGATTTAGTAACTTGTGAAGGTTGCCAACATGAAATTGATCGTCAGTTTTGGTATTTCTGCCCATTTTGTGAAGGGAAATTCAAGTTTTAATGAGTTTTTAAGCCCTTAGAAGTCACCAATTGTAAGACTTTAACCTTTGTCGTATATCCGTCTAAAATCGTATCTTACCAACTGTCCATAGCTTTGAATTTTTTACACACTCGCAAGATGCGATCACACAAGGGTTCAAAGTTTGTTGGTAAGGCTTGAGACACGGACGCACACACCGTCCTCTTAACAGGAGTAGACTCGATGGCCAGAGAAAATGCATATTTGATTGAGAAACAGATTGTTCAACTTAAAGACTTATTAATGTCTGAAAAAGAGAACATTCTCAACGACCGAAAAGATGTCGAGAGTTATTCTCTTGATAAGAATGAACTCGCTGATCCTCTTGATGAGGCGGCCGTGAACATTCAAACATCTCAAGAGCTTCGCTTTAGAAATCGTAAAATGTTTTATTTAAAAAAAATCAATAAAGCTTTACGTAAAGTTGAAGATGGCATTTATGGTCTTTGCCAAGACTGTGATGTTGAGATTGGTTTTGAACGACTTATGGCCCGTCCTACAGCTGATCTATGTATCGGATGTAAAGAAGAGTCAGAGATGAATGAGCGAAATAACTTTCACATGAAACGCTCTAAGTCTTTAGGTCAGTCCCTACAAGATCTTTCAAAGTAATTAGGTTAAAATAGAGCCTCACGAAAGAGGCTCTTTTTTTATGAATCAAACAATTGAAAAAATTGTAAAAGATTTTTATTCTCTAGCTACAACCGACGTCATGATCGGCTATCACTTTAGAAAAATTAAAGAAAGAGATGGAGAACATCCCTTAAAGCCTCCGTTAGATGCTTTTTCAAGCCACATACCTCGTATTGTAAACTTCTGGGAAGTGCAGCTTTTAGGACAGACGATTCAAGGCGAAGCTTTCGACCTTTTAGGTATTCATCGTAAACTCGGAATTCTTCCAGGCGAGCTTGGACGTTGGATAAAACTCTTTGAAGACGTATTAAATCAATATGATCAAGAAGATGAGCTGATTTTAAGTTGGAGAAATAAACTGAAACATTTTGAGACGATTTTTAAAAAACAGTTATTCTTTGCCAATAATTAAAGCCGGTCTTTTACCATCAAAAACTTTTACTACGAAACTTTCTAAAACAGGCTCATTCGTTACATCATCGAAAAGCCAATTACCTGCATACCACTGATCAATTTGAAATGCGGCAGCTCTCGCTTGTTCGACGGTTTCATATTGTATCGTTAAAAGCTCCACTTTAGAGACTAGGATCCTTTTACCACTACCGGGCACACAACCCGGCACAGGATAGTTTTCACATAAAACTCTTTTTTCTGGTTCAGTGATGGGAACGAGCACGATTGAGGGGTCTGCCTCTTGAGCAATCAACCACATTTCTGTTGGCGAATAAGTCTTCTCTTCTTTTGAACAAGAACAACTCGAAACGATTAACGTCAAAATGATCATTATGCATATTTTCATTCATTAAGTTTAACATAAACAAACTCAAGTATGTAAGACTTTCATGCTGGCCAGTCATTCTGAATAACTCTTTATATAAAGCGAACAATATTAATCAATATCCAGAGGGAATAGATGAAAATAATTAGCCTACTAGCTCTTATGTTAAGCTTTTCAGCATTAGCTCAACCTTATCAAAATCGATTTGACCTTGAAGCTGAAGCCAAGAAACTTTCCCTACAGATGAAGATTTTAGTTGATCGCAATGTTGATCGCCTCGACGATAGAGACCTGACTAAGCTTGTTAGAACTCTTGAACGCTCTAAAGATATTTTACTCGGTCGCGACACGAATCCAGGACCAGGACCATTTCCACCGATTCCAGCTCCAAGATATACATGTGAGCGCGCGAGTATGCAGGATTACCAGGCTACATTTGTTAAAATCAAAGATTTTGCCTATTCTGGATCTGGTATCAATCTTTCAACCTCTGGCGCCACTGCTTATGCCGCTGACTGGGTTAGAAAGTATGCCTGTGAAGATGCCTCACGCTTTATTGCAACATATATCCGCCTAAAAAACTTTGCCTATTCTGGATCTGGTTTGAATCTATCTTCTAGTGGTGCTGTTAGTTATGCGAACGAAGGTATTGATCAAGTTTGTGAAAACTATAGTTTTGAGCAGGAATTCAAATCTTTATACGACTTTGCATACTCTGGTCGTGGACTAAACATGTCTTCATCAGCTGCAATTAGCTATGCAAGACAAAGAGTTGAGCCACAAATGTTCCAATGTCGTCCATTTAGTTTGTAATTTTTAAGTAAATTAAAAATTAAAGCCCCGATCATCGGGGCTTTTTTTATTTCTTTTTTGGTTGTTGCTTTTTATATCGTGGCGTTTTCTTTGTTGTCTTCACTACGTATTTCTTTTTTTCAGGCGTTTTCTTAACCGCAGCCTTCTTATTAATTTGTGTTGCCTTCTTTTTTACAGCAATTTTAGCTCTGGTCTTGTCGCCTGCGATAGGATCAAGCTTTAAAAGAGTTTGCTCACTGATAGACTTATTGATTTTTGAAATAAGGCCTTGGTCTCTTGAATTTACAAAGTTAAAGACACGACCAGGGACACCAGAGCGACCAGTACGGCCACAACGGTGAAGATAGTAAACAGACTCAAAGGGAAGGTCATAATTAAGGACCCAAACAACACCTTTAACATCTATTCCCCTAGCGGCAATATCACTTGCCACTAAAGTTACGTTCTTGTCTCTAAAATCGGCATTTTGCTTTTCACGATCTTTTTTATCCATATCACCGTGAAGCTTGGCAAAGGCTCGCTTAGGAAATTTTTCGGACAAGATATTATGGACCTCTTCAACCGTTTCCTTACGATTAACAAAGATAATACCTTTCATCCCGCCCTGCTCTTTTAAAAAGAGCTCAAGCATATACGGTTTTTCACCTTGCGAGCAGGTAATATTAAATGTTTCAATATTAAGCTTTACCCCGTGAGCACCTTCTATAACCAAATCAGTTAGTGGAGCTCCGTTGAAAACATCCATGGCAATTTGATTTAAATCAGCCGGTCTTGTAGCTGTAAAAAGAGCCAGCTGACATGGCCCTTCAATTTTTTCATAGATTTTTTTTAGTTCTTTCCCAAAGCCAAGATCTAACATTTGGTCGGCTTCATCAATGTACAGCATCTTAACTTGCTTTACATTAAGATCACCTTTATCAATTGCTTGCCTAACCCTAGATGGAGCTGCGACTAAAACATCTAAGCCTGATCTCATTTGGGTTGTCTTTGCTGAAGAATCTCCACCTGATAAAAGTCTGACTCTAAATTTTGCAAAGTGAGAAATTCTTTTGAGAATACCGAAAACTTGCGAGGCAAGTTCTCGAGTCGGACAAAGAATAATTGCAGCTGGTGCCGAAGCTAGTGTTGGGTCAAATGTTTTATCTGCCTCAGCTTTTTTTAATAATTCAACTAAAGGAAGAACATAAGCTAAGGTTTTACCAGTACCTGTTTGGGCGGTACATACAATAGACTCACCCTTCAAAAGGACTGGGATTGCCGTATTTTGAACATCAGTTGGCTCTTTAAAACCTTCTTCTTTTATAAACTCTTGTAGTGGTTTTAAGCTAACCAATTGATCAAAGCGGGCCATTAGGCGATCTCCAAATTTTAGAACGAAAAAAGGGCTAAGCCTTCGATAGATTTACTATCACGCTTTGAGTTAAAAGAACAATCTGAAGTTTAAAGAATGTAGCGCGGACACCATAGTGTCGTTGATTTTGGTTATAATGGTTGTTTTAGGCTGCATTCAAGCAGCATTGGTCAAAGTTTGAGCCTAGGCGTTAAAGTCAATAGTTCTTCACCGGCCATACATCTAAGATTGAAAACCATTCTTTTTTACAGAATAAAAGTTCCAAATTTGCTGCCCCAGTTAGCCGGACTTTATGATGTAACCACATTGTTTTTAGTTACATGGTTTATATATTCAATAGAAATTATTCCACACAGTTTTCCATTTTTATACCCAAGTTGAAAATTAAGCACCTAAGTAATCATTAGTTTGAAACCATTAATAATTCATCTTTTTATTCTCAATAGCGACTTAAAAGAATTTTGATTAATCTAAACAAAGCCTGAGATAATTGATCGCAAAGATTGCCAAAAACCTATCCAAAAGCGACAATATAACAAGATCTTAGCAGAAACTAAATTGATTGGAGCACCAACACTTGAGCGAAAAAGTCAGTGTTTACTACCTAGAAGTTCATCACCCAAGAGATGGCAAAAATAGATATAAAATCGACGGTCAAGTTACCATCGGCGGCTCATCTAGCAATGATATTTACCTATCAGATTTTGAACTTGCTCCAAGACATTGCATACTAAGAGTTCATCAAGAAGTTCTAACTATTTTTCAAGTGGCTGAAAGCGGTTCAACAAAGATTGGCTCACAAGAACTCGATACTGGCCGAATGTATATTTTAGAGAAAAGCGATAAACTTTTTTTACAAGATATCAAGTGTATTATTCGCATCGAAAAGGAAGCTGTAGGGCTACTCAATGATGAAGATGATGTTGAAGTTGCAGATGACGATAAAACCGATGAGGGAATTGAAGTTCCAAACCTATCAGATAATGAAGAATTCGAAGATGATATCGACGATGAAGATATTCCCACTAAAAAATCATTTTTCTCTAAAGTAAGGAGCAAGCTCTTTAAACGAAAAAGTATACCGGATACTGAGATTCAAGAAGAAGAAGATTCCGAAGAAGATTCCGTTGAAGATAAAATGAAAGATGCTATTTATATCCCTAAAGCAACAGTCAATGAGGATGTAAAAAAGCCTGAGAAGAAGAAAAAGAAAAAAGAAAGAATTGATAGAAGCACAATGCCAGCATTTTTTGGCAGAGTTCTGGCTTTCTTATGTGAAATAATCATTGCCTTTGCTTTTGTTTCGAACGTCGCTCCAATTTTAGAAGTTTCAAGTCTCTACGATCAATTATTTTCAGACATATCTCCATTAGTTACAAAAGGCCTTGATTACTTATCTCCCTATCTTCAAGATAAAGTTTCTTATCTATCTTTCGTTAATACTTTTAACTTCATTTCTGTTTTGGCTACCTGGTTAGCACTGAATTTAATTAGCAATATTGTCATGAGTGTAAATTTGGGACACGCTCTTATCTTTGTTAGAACTGAGGGAAGCTTTGTAACTGCTCGAATTAAAGGGTTAATTCGCTTCTTGTTAAGCCTAATTCTATCCCCTTTCATTATTTTCGATGTGCCAGCTCTCATCAAAAAGAGAACCTTGAAAGAAGTCCTAACCGCCAGTGAACTTTCTTATCGTCACGGAATTTTAAAGGTCTTAGGTAACTTCCTCATTTTACCGGCAACGACAATCGCAATCGTCATACTACCAATACTAATAGAACCTGAACTCTTAGAAGGACCTTTAGTTACAAAAGATCTACAAATTAAAGATAAAAAAATAGAAATACCCTTACAAACTCATCCTCTACGTAGTCTTCATATGGCTGTTAGCTATGCACAGAATATAAAGGACGAGTGGGCTTATTCTCCATTTATTAATGGCTCCAAAAATAAGCTACTCACAGGAATTCGATTTATAAGAATGAACGCAGAGCAAGTTGAAGTTGTTTCAGTTGGACCAATTTTAAAAACTCTTTACCCTTTAGAAAATATCAAAACTATAAGTAAACTAGATCCATTTTTTAAAAGTAAATACCCACAACTTTTTAAGTCTTTAGAGACTCAAGAATTCACCCCGGAAAGTGACACTGACTCAATGGCACTATTCATTGATACCTTAAGTTTGAATCAAGAAACTTTGCCTAATTTTTTAATGGAGAGGGGTCCGACACTAACGCCTTACTTTAATCTTAAAAAAGCTTTGATGAATCAGCTTAATATTCAATTGAATAATGATGTATCGGCTAAATTACTCGCTGGAAAAAAAGTGATTGAGGTTTTCCCCTCAAAGATCCGCTCTACAATCACAATTATTAATGCGGGCAAGCTAGTTACTTTATCAATCTCATCACGACAAGGTGGTCGTAATGCTGTCAATAAATTCAATCGTGTTTTCTTGTCCAACTCTGCTCCTTTATTGGATCAAGCCTCAATTGAGCCTGAACAGATTAATAAATGGACTCCTTTTGATTTCATCGATTATTTTAATACTCAGTCTCCACCTGCCTTAACGCCTCCGGCAGAAGGGGCTCTCAGGAATTTCATGCAAAATATATTGGCCCAACGAGGAAATCACCAATGGGCCCAAGCTACTATTGATAATGATTACCGCAGATCCATGAATACTTTGCAGGAAATCGTTAATGCAGATCAGGACCCATGGGCAAGTGCTATCTTTAATGTTATGAACGTTGACCAAGCGCTTTGGCAATCGCCTGCGCCAACTGAAAACACAGCGGTAGAAATTGACGCTGAAGAAAACTAAAGAAATAATATGAAAATTCAAGATCAAGTTAAAGAGCATTTTAAGTTTAAAGTAGTCCATCAAGATAAAAATAGTGGTGCTCGTGCCGGAGTTATAACAACCCCTCACGGAGATATTCCCACTCCTGTTTTTATGCCAGTTGGAACTCACGGAGCGATTAAAGCTCTCCAAATGAAAGAAATGGTAGAGATGGATGTCAAAGTCTTACTCTCAAATACTTACCACCTTCATTTAACACCTGGTTCTGATCTTGTTGCAAAAGCAGGTGGGCTTCATAAGTGGATGGCGTGGGATAGACCTATTCTTACCGATTCTGGTGGTTTTCAGGTTTTTAGTTTGCAAAAGAAAAATATCAAGGAAGAGGGCGCTGAATTTCGTGATCAAGACGGTAAAACTGTTCTTCTCACTCCAGAAACTTCAATCGGAATTCAACAAAACCTTGGCTCCGATATTATGATGGCTTTTGACGAATGTATTCCTTACCCGGCAACCCGCGACTACGTGAAAAACTCAATCGACAGAACACACCGTTGGCTCGATCGTTGTATCCAAGCCTGGACTAATCCAAAACAAGCTCTGTTTGGAATTATTCAAGGTTCAGAATTTGATGACTACCGAAAAGAATGCCTTGAAGAGCTTATTGCAAGAGATCTACCTGGCTATGCGATCGGTGGAGTTTCTGTTGGTGAAGGTCCTGACGTGATGGAGAAAGTTGTAAAGTACACTGCTCCGCTTATGCCAAAAGATAAGCCTCGTTATGTGATGGGCGTCGGTAATCCTGAAGATTTGTTCATGCTATGGGAACATGGCGTAGACATGAGTGATTGTATTATTCCTACGAAGTTTGCAAGAGGTGGAACTTTATTTACAAATCGCGGTAAAATTAGAATTAAGCACCGTAACTATCGTAGAGACTTTTTTCCAGTTGAGCCCAACTGTTCTTGTTACGGATGTCAGAATCTAACTCGTAGTTATATCAAGCACCTTTTTGATTCTAACGAAATCCTTGGCGCGATCTTGGCGACTGCACATAATATTGCTTTTTATAAGTCTCTCGCAGACAGAGCCAGGGAAGCGATCTTACAAGACCGCTACCTAGACTTTAAAAAAGAGTTTTTAAGTCAGTATCTTAAAGAAGGACACTAAGGCTTAAAGCTTTGATTCAATAGCTAATGATAAAATTTTGGTTAATTTCTCAAGATCACTCTTCTTAATATTATGAAAGAGTGCAATTCTAAATTGATTACGTCCAAGCTTTCTATAGGCATCAATCCCATAAACAATTTTATCTTTATCCAACTTTTCGATCAGTGGGTTGACGTCAACTTTTTCATCCACATCTATCGTTGCCACAGCTATAGATCGATATTTTTCTTCTTTAATAAAGCAAGATAAGTACGACTTTTCATTGGCCCATCCATAGAGAAGGTCTGCTTTTTCTTGAGCTTGTTTTTGAACAGTCTCGTAACCAAGTTTATTCATTAATTTAACTTGTTCGTTTAGAAAAAAGATCGTGCTAATGGCCGGAGTATTATAAGTTTGAGCCTTGTCAGAGTTATCAATACAAAGATCCCATCTCATAATATCTGGTATATAACGAGACTTATCAGCAGCAAGTTTTAAAGCACGCGCTCTGGCTTTTGGAGAAAGGATTGCAACAAAGAAGCCTCCATCACTGGCAAAAACTTTTTGCGGAGAAAAGAAATACACATCGGTTTTAGAAACATCACAGGGAACTTGTCCGCCACCTGAAGTTGCATCAACCATAAGGAGTTGGTCTGCACCAACTGTTGGAAAAGTGTCGATTTGTACACCTGTTGAGGTTTCGTTGAGAGTACATGCAATGACATCTGCACCTTCGACTGACTTTGGAGTAATGCCTAAACCAGCTTCAACTTCTATTTTTTCTGTCTCAATCCACGGTATTTTTTTTGAAGACTTGAACCACTTGTCAGAAAACTCGCCACAGACAAAATGAACAGCTTTCTTTTCAACCATTCCAAGAGCCAACATATCAAATAAGAAGGTTGCTCCCCCATTTCCGATAGCAATAGTGAAGTCTTTAGGAACTTTAAAGTAATCTCTTAAACCATCTTGCATCTCACCAACAAGATCCCTTACAGCTTTTTTACGATGACTGGTTCCCATAAGATGAACACCGGTTTTAGCCAAAGATTGCAAAAACTCTACCGGAACTAAAGAAGGTCCAGACCCAAATCTTGGATCAGATGGAATGAGGTCGTTGGGAACTTTAAAATCTTCAAACATAGCATTTCCTTTAAAGCATCATAGATGTGTCAAATGCCAATATCGTAACTCGCTAAAAAGAAACCGTACACCGGCAATCTAGTGCGTTTTGTGCTCGACACCTTCAACTAGGCTTGTTTCAATAGATTTTTGAAAGACAATTCAAAGGAAATCTCATGAAAACCCGATTGTTTTACACGATTATCGGCTTCTTTTATTGCACTTCAGTAAATGCATTCGTCCAAGGTTGGTCTGATTTAGCGATAGGTTTGGGTAACCTTACTCATCAAGCAGGGAAGTATGCCAGCGATGTTGGCAGTGTTAGTTACTTTGAGTTTCGCCCCGTCTTAGCTGCTAGTTATAGATATGAGTATTCCGCTGAGTTCAGTTTTATTCCAGAAGTTGGAATTACGCTGCCCGAAACAAGTGATGATGATACATTTTCAACATTATACTCTTTTTTAAATGCACCGATTGCTTACCATTATGCAGACTGGACCTTTCGTTTTGGACCAGGGTTTTTCTTTACAAGGATCAGCGGAAAAGGTGGAACTCTTCGTCTGCAAAACGGGAACTCGACGGATGAATTCCCTGTTCCAAATGGAACGGCAACGACAAGAAACTTAACTTGGAATTTTGGTGTACAAACTAGTTTTGACAAGGACTGGAGTGCTCGCTTTGATTTAGCCATCTTAAAGGCATTTAATTCTGAAAAGCGTGCCATGAATCATCTTCTGACTCTTAACTATCACTTTGGATCTGTATTATGAAAAAACTTCTCTTTATGGCCCTTACTTTTAGTTTATCTGCCTATTCATTCACATTAAATAATGGCGCCGGTGCCGCTTTTAAAAAAGATATTATCCAAGTCAACGTAGCTGCTCATACATGTACTAATATTGGGATTACCAATAGTGAACTTCTTTCCATTGCCGAAGAAGCTGTTAATCTTTTCTGGAATAGAGTTGCAACATCAACTTTAGAATTAGCAGGAGGCTCTATCGTTTCTGTTGCTGCAGACTTTCAAACCGGTCAGGTTTGTATTGGATCGACTTCAGATTGTGACCCTACACCTGCCCTCATTGTATCTAGCGATATACTTATTTCGTGCAACACTAACGCAACAAACTATTCTGGTTCAAACGAAGTTCTTGGTGTGACTGTTCCTAATAATATTTCTGGCGGCGAAATTAGAGGTGCACTCGTCTTGGTTAATGACCAAGCAGGAAATAGCTTTGCCTCAAAGTCTCATGCCGCAAAAGTCTCAATCATCGCACATGAAATTGGTCATGCACTTGGACTAGGCCACTCACCTTTTAGAGAAGCTCTTATGTTTGCACAATTTGTCGAAGGAAGAGATCGTCTTGCACAAGATGATATTAGCGGTATCACTTGGCTTTACCCTGAAGAAGAACCTGACCTCGGAATCTGCGGTTCAGTCAATCTTGATGGGACTGGACAAGGCTCACCGGTTGGAATGATATTCGGGATCTTCCTGGGCTTTATGATTGCAGCTTACGGACGAAAACTTCTGCCACGTTTTTGACATTCAGCTTCGTATTCCATGAACCATTGGATTTCTTCTTGATTCATAAGAGTTTTCTCGATTAAGTCTAGGTCAAAACCAATCCAAACGAGTGGTCTAAACCTTAGCATTCCCTTAAATGTTGGATGTTTCTCGACCACAGCAATGTTCTCGAGTCTTACCCCTCCAAATCCCGGGATATAAATACCTGGTTCAATTGAACCTACACGGCCGGCATAGAGAGGAACTTGTGACAGAGGGGTTACAGAATAACCAGCTTCATGAACGTTAATACCAACACCATGTCCTGTACCATGAGCAAAGTCATAGCCCATTCGGCGCATCGGGGCTCGGGCCAGTGAATCGATCGCTTGACCTCTGGTTCCTTCTGGGAAAACTGCATTTTGAGCTTGCAGTAAGCCCTTTAATACTAAGGTATAAACTTCTTTATGCTTAGCACTCGTTTGCCCCATAGGAAGTATCGTTCTAGTTGTATCAGTTGCTAGACCGCCTTCGAAAAAAGCTCCAGAGTCTACTAAAGCAAACTCTCCTTCTTCCCAGATTTTTTCATGTGACGGTGTTCCATAATGCATAATAGATGAGTTCGCTCCAAAGCCTGAAATTGTTCTAAAGCTTTGAGAAACAGCTCCCATCTCATGGTAAAAAATCGACGTTTGGTCATTCCATTCTTTTTCAGTGACCGAGCGTTCTTTCACTTTCTCTTTAAGCCAACCAAGAGTTTTAAAAATAGCTTTATCACCTAGATCAAATGAATTTTCCATCACTTTAATTTCTGTATCATTTTTCTTAGCTTGCTCTAAGATTAAACTTCCCGCGCGTTCTTCTATTTCAAGATTAAAGCTCAAAATAGTTTCATAATCGGCTAAGT
>CAYGQW010000039.1:11503-17536 GCA_964352175.1 uncultured Halobacteriovorax sp. | reverse complement strand
CCCTAGGTTATCTAAAAGTTGACCCGGAAGAAGGATAATGTTTTGTCCTAGGGCTTTAGAACTTACCTCAAGCTTGCCTCTTACAAGGGCAATATCAGTTTTAGACTTTCCATTTTCGTTATAAACATCAGTTAAAATCTCTGTTCCACGGATCCCCATAGAGGCAGTTGGAGTTTTAATGGTTAGAGTTTTATCTTTAGATTTATGCACGAACCAGCTTCGTAGCTGACCTTTAGCAAGGGAGTAAACTGCTTTTCTTTCATTTTTAGTCTTAAAATCAAACTCCTCTAGAGCAAAGTCTGAATTGGGACCAACCTGAAAAACTGTGTCATCTTTCATGATTAGCTTGGCGTATGCACCCGGCCCTGTACTAAGCTTTGATCCAACCGGAAGCTCGGACAAAGCCTTAGCTGGTGTTGACTCGCCCGCTTCATTAACAATAATTACTTCGCCCTTAACTTTGACGACAGTACCAATAGACTCGGCATTAGCACCTACGACGACTAGTAATGAAATTATTAATGTGAACAATGTCTTTTTCATAATTGCCTCAAAAATTGTTGATTCGTTATCTACATATTCTACGACCGATCTAAAGCCTCATCGCATCTACAGCTACTTATCGGCTTTAGAGGAAATCTCTTGAGAAAAAGTGTCAAGATAATATGGCGGATGGTCTCTATCTATTTGAAATGACAGTTTTTTCCACCATAAACAATTCTTTCAAGGATTAGCTAAAATTGGTTGTGAGCTTAAAATTATTTATCCTATTCACTCTTTTTTTGAGTTTCGGTGTTTTAGCTAGAGATTCCGTAGAGCAGCAAGAGGCTCGTCTTGCCCGGGCTGAACTTGCGATGGCAAGAGGCAACGAGAATGAGGCCCTGTCTTTAATCCTACAAAACCTAGATCGCTTCTCATTTCATAATGCCAGCTTTCAATTTGTCTTGGACTATCATTTAAAAAATAGGAAATACTCTAGGGCCTTGAGAGTTCTCCATTATATCATTTCAAAACTGCATGATAAGCGTGTACTGCAAGCTAGATACGATGATAATTTTAACAATTTTCTCTCAAGCCTATCATTACCCAATAAAGATGCCCTCGCTATCTACTTCTCCATTGGAGAGCTCTATTACAGTCTGTATCAAAAGCAAATCTACAATTCTAGCTTTAATAATAGGCTCTTAACATTAGCTGAAAAATATTTTCGTATTGCAGAGTATTTTAGATATGAAGTCGGTTTGACAAAAATCTATATAGGTAGAGTTCATAGCGAAAGAGAAAATTACAGAGATGCATTAAATGAATTTATTACCGCAAAGGAAATATATCAGGAAGACCTTCAGACGACATCAGAAAGAGGCTTTGAGGAAATCAATCTCCTGATAGGGACAACAATGATTCAGGGAGGACTTTTTGATCCGGGGACGTTGTACTTAAGATCAATTTTTTTTAATACAGACGCCAATAATTCGTCTCGAGTTATTGCGCAAGAATACCTGGACGCTATCAACTATCAATATTTTTCACTATCAGTTAAATATGACTATATTATTAGTGATAATATTTACGAGTTGAATGACTTTCAATTATCAGAATATGCTAGCTTTGAGCAATTTTTAGGCCCTAAGGATGGCACCTCAAAGCAAATTAGTCTTTCCGCTTACTATAATCAACCAACATTTTTTAAAAATATAAATTCACTCTTTATTGCTTCTTTTTCTCAGCAGACCTATGACGAGGAGTTGCATCAAAACAGAAATGAAAGATCAATTTCTTTAGGATTTGACGCTAAGTTCACTCAAATTGAAAATGCACTACCAAAGCTCAGATATTTTTATACTAAGAGTCTCAATCCTCCAGACAACTCTGATAACTATCAAAGTACTGCCACGACTCATACAATTGAGCCGTCATATATTAAATCGCTTAAAAGTGGATCGCTAAATTATAGTATTCCTATCTATAAAACTTTATTTGAAACGGGAGCAGAGGAACAGTCGGTCGGACTCTCTATTGCATATACTCCGTACTGGTTACGCAAGCTTTTCTCTCCTTCATTTTCAATTGGATATTTTTCCCGAAAGGAAGTATCGCTGGATGAATCCGGGAGTCGAATCGATTTAACAACCAGCATTCAAAGTGAATGGGCTCCTAAATTTTCAACTTTTACAAATATACTGGTTAGAAAAAATTCAAACAATAACGCATTCTTTGACTACACCGAGTACAACTTAACACTTGTAGGTAGTTATGTATGGAACTGGGGGATCAGCTTTAATGCAGAAGCCAATTATCGCAATCGCGTTAATACTGACGACTCGAAGACATCTGTCCTAAGATCAACCCTATCAGCATCCTTCACTTATTAAGGTTAAAGTTGCTATGAAAAGACAAAACGAGAGGGGTTATCATGACTAAGAGTATTTATAATCTCAACAAAAGAGCCCTGCTAGTCATTCTAGATGGCTTTGGTATTAATTCCGCGAATCTAAAAAATGCGGTCCTTGCTGCTAAAAAACCAAATCTTGATTATCTATTTAATTCTTTCCCAACCACGACGATTGAGGCAGGTGGAGAAGCAGTTGGTTTACCTAAAGGAGTCTCTGGTAACTCAGAAGTTGGCCATATGAACTTGGGAGCCGGAAGACCTGTTAGGCAAGATCTTGTTCGAATTAATGAAGCGATTGAGAGTAAAACGCTAGCCACAATGCCGGCGCTTTTGGATCTAATCAAGTTTGCTAAAAACAATTCTAATCGCATACACCTCATCGGTCTTTTATCTGATGGTGGAGTTCATTCGAGTATTGATCATCTTGAAGAGTTGGCACAAATTCTTTCAAAGCAAGGGATTCATCTTTTTCTGCATGCCTTTACTGATGGCAGAGATACAGAACCAGCATGTGCAAAAAAATATATTGAAAGGATTGCCCAATCTTCTTTTCTAACTTTTGCATCCATTCAGGGTCGCTCCATTGGCATGGATCGAGACCGTCGCTGGGAAAAAGTACAAGATGCTTATGATACATTTTTAGGAAATAAACAATCCTCAGATCTCAGTGCGCTTGAGTATTTGGAATCAGAATACAAAGCTGGTCGAACCGATGAATTCTTAAAACCGGTTTTACTTGCTGAAGAAGGCGCTATTAAAAAAGATGATGCCATTTTCTTTTTTAACTTTCGCCCAGATCGTGCCATTCAACTTTCACTGGCCTTCAATGATAAAAATTTTAATGAATTTGAAAGACCTTTTTTAGCAGCTCATTTTTTATGCATGGTTCCCTATATTCCTGATGAAGTTGCGCTACCGATCTTATTTGATAAAGAACAACTTAAAGGTGTAATGGCGGATCATCTAGAAAGTCTCAGCTTGAAGCAATTTCATATTGCCGAGACAGAAAAGTATGCACATGTGACTTATTTCTTTAATGGTGGAAATAAAAAAGAACACAAGGGCGAGACTTTTGTACTAGTTCCTTCGCCTAAAGAGGTTGAAACTTATAACCAAAAACCTCAGATGAGTGCACCAGAAGTTACAGAAAAACTTGTTGAAGCTCTAAAAGACACCACGACGAGCTTCTTCTTGGTAAACTTTGCTAACTGCGACATGGTTGGACACACGGGAAACTTTGAAGCTGCGGTTAAGGCCGTAGAGTATGTTGATGAATGTGTCGGTAAGTTAATGCAGGCATGCAAAGAGCATAATGTTACAATGCTTCTTACTGCTGATCATGGCAATAGCGATCAAATGAGCTACCCAGATGGAACTCCGCACACTTCACATACAGGAGCACCTGTTCCATTTTCAATCTATTCACCAAAGCTTGAAGGTATTAAGATAGAACTTAATGAATCCGGACATGCACTTAAAGACGTTAGTCCAACAGTGCTTCATGTCATGGGTATTGATTTACCCGATTCATTTTCTGGTCGACCAATTTTTAAATAGGAAAAGTAATGACTGATACAAAAATTAAAACAATTGCTGTTCTTACAAGTGGTGGAGACTCTCCTGGAATGAATGCCGCGATTAGATCTGTGGTTAGAACTGGTCTAGCTAGAGGTTTAAAAGTTTGGGGAATTCAAAGAGGATACGCAGGCCTACTCGAAGGCGCTTTTAGAGAAATGGACGCCTCCTCTGTCGGCAATATCCTTCAGCACGGTGGAACAATTCTTCAGACCTCAAGATGTCCAGAGTTTCATCAAGAAGAGACCAGAAGAGAAGCAGTTAATCTTTTAAGAAGAAAGAAAATCGATGGTCTCGTCGTTATTGGTGGAGATGGCTCCTTTAATGGTGCTCACCAAATGTGGCTCGAACATCAATTTCCTGTCGTCGGTATTCCTGGCACGATTGATAACGACATTAGTGGAACTGAGTACACCATCGGTTTTGATACTGCGGTTCAAACAGCAATCGAAGCCGTTGATAAAATCCGCGACACTGCTTCATCTCATGCCAGAACTTTTATTGTTGAAGTAATGGGTCGTCGATCCCCTGCCATCGCTCTTCACACTGGGGTTTGTACTGGTGCTGAAAATATAGTTTTACCAACCGACGATGTTGATCCAGCTCAGATCGCAGCAGACATCGAGCGCGGAGTTAAGCGTGGTAAGAACTCGAGTATTATCATTGTTGCCGAAGGTGAAAAACCAGGCCTAGTTAGTTATCAAATTCAAGAAAGTTTAAAGACTTCATATGATATCGATGCCCATGTTTGTGTTCTTGGTCATATACAGCGAGGAGGACATCCGTCAGCCATCGACCGTTTCTTGGCAGCAAGAATGGGCTTTGAAGCAGTTGAGCGCATGATTGCAGGGGAATATCCAGTCGTCAGTGTTTATGTCAATGGACATGTAGGAGTTGCTCCTTTAGCTGATTGTCTTACAAAGAGAGTTGAATCTGCACCAGGGCATCTAGAGCTAGCTAGAACACTCTCCATCTAAGCGAAATAAAGGCTCCATGACATCCTCCATTGGTAATTTATAGAGGTTTTCAGGAATACTGAAACTTCTTGGAACAAGTAGTCTTAAGGGATTTTTTTCTCCTTTAAGTGCTAGCCAATCTAATATTTCCTTTGGAAAGTCATAGCTTTTTAAGTTTCCATTTGGATCTATTTTTCCACTCGCAAGGCAATCACTTAGGTTTCCCATTTGAATCACACCGGCCAAACTCCAATATAATAATAACAAGGGAAACTCTAAGAACCTCAGTTCTTCATCTGTTAGTTTTTCACTATCGACAGTACTTTCAACACATAAAACATAGCGCTTTAAAGGAATTGGGATATTCTTAATTTTTCCGATAAAAACAAACTTCTCTCGCATTTGTCTTGAAAGATTTTTTAAACCAATAATTTCAAGTCCGGGTATTCCCTTTGTCGAGTAACCAAAGACCTCTACAATCTTAATTCTTTTACCAATCGGAATGATTCCGCTAAGGCTTGTTCCCATCATGAGTAACCTCCACCTAGTTGGTTGCAAAGATGAAGTCGTTGTATTTAATATAGATCGCTGTTTTTAAAGAACTTGAGGCAGTAGAGGATCAGAAATTGAATAATAACAATTAAGATTTTTGGGGGTTCCTGTTAGAGATGAATGCATAAGATTTAGAGTCATGGCAAATACTTCACGAAGTTCATCACAACCCTTATGGGCATTTTGACAGTATTGGAAATGGTCTTCATCACAACTCAAAGAAAGAGAAACCGTCTCGCCATATTCACAATAAATTTGTGACTTAGACTTAGAGGCAAAACCTCGAAGTAACTGCCAGCCGCCACCGTCTACTTTTTGACAAAAAGAGCGTATAGATAGTTCTCGCCCCATACAATCGATGGTTGTAGGATTGATGACATCAACCAAAAGATTATCTTTAAATCCAAATTGCTCACAAGCCGCTTTTAATCCAAAAGATTTTCTTTTTTGTACGCCAACTTCATTCTTAAGAACGGCAGCGTTTGCAATTTGAATAAAGAGAAAGAGAAAAATAAAAAGAATAATCTCCAGCGCATTTTTTTCCAAGATAATTAACAA
>CAYGQW010000039.1:0-11493 GCA_964352175.1 uncultured Halobacteriovorax sp. | reverse complement strand
GAATAATCTTCATTGGTTAATAATAACAACAAATGATGCTTAAAGACAAAACCTGAGCAACCTCTAGGGCTACTCAGGGTTTAGAAATTTTTAAGACGGGAAAAGACCACGAAGTCGCATAGCTTTTTCTAGTCTTCTCAAAGCGCCGATCAGTGCTGCACGCTTCATATCTACATTATATGTATCAGCGGCAGTTACAACGTTTTCAAAAGCTTCTTTCAAGATGGCGTGCATTTTATTGTTAATTTCATCTAAACTCCAAAAGAAGTTTTGAAGACCTTGAACCCATTCAAAGTAAGAAACGATCACACCACCAGCATTACAAAGAATATCAGGGATAATGAAAGACCCCTGCTCGGTTAAATGCTTAATGGCTTCACGAGTTGTTGGTCCATTGGCACCTTCTGCGATAATCTTAGCTTTAACATTTTTACAATTATCTTTAGTAATAACTCCATCGATAGCAGCTGGAATAAGAATGTCTACATCAAGAGCCAGTAGCTCTTCGTTTGAAATAACATCAACACCAGGCATATCTTTTAGATATTTTCTTCCCTTAACCCAATTGATAGCCGCATCAAGATCAATTCCATCTTTATGATAAATAGCTCCAGAAACGTCAGAGACGGCTACAATTTTAGCCCCTTGATCGCGAAGATCTTGAGCTGCAGGAATACCAACTTTACCAAAGCCGTGAATCGCAACAGTTGTTTTCGAATCAATTGTCATTCCAAGTTTTTCAGCAGCAAAGTTAATACAGTAAGCAACACCTTTACCGGTAGCTTCTGCGCGACCTAAAGATCCGCCAACAGCAATTGGCTTACCAGTTACAACTCCTGGAACTGTGTAACCTTTAAGTTGTGAGTAAGTATCCATGAACCAAGCCATCGTTTGTCCATCTGTTCCAATATCTGGAGCGGGTATATCGATATTTGGTCCTACAATCATAGAAATTTCTGTAGCATAACGACGAGTCAGTGATTGAAGTTCTTGGCGAGATAACTCGTTTGGATCAACACAAATACCACCTTTTGCTCCACCAAGTGGAAGTCCTACTAGTGCACATTTAAAAGTCATGAGCATTGCAAGTGCGGCTGTTTCAGAAAGATCAACATGTGGGTGAAAGCGGATACCACCTTTACCGGGCCCAAGAGTCATATTGTGCTGAACACGATAACCCATAAAAGTTTTTACTGTTCCGTCATCAAGTCGGATAGGAACTGCAACTTGTAGAGCACGTTTAGGATACTTTAGTCGTTCAGCGATATTTGGATCAAGTCCCATGATATTAGCTGCATCTTCGAGTTGTTCAAAAGCATCTTTAAAAAGAGGGCTATCAAATAGACCATCGGCCATAGGAATCTCCATTCATGTATTTTCAACATAAACTACTCCTGCCGTCGTAAATTGATAACGTTTTTTTTAGATATTTAGGAGATTTAGAACCCGCGATTGTAAGTCAACTCAATGCGTGAATCTGAATCGCTTGTAAATGGAGCTGATGATGTATCTTGCGTTGCACTAAAGTGCGCGGTGATTTCAGTTGTTAATGGTTTTTCCATGCGTGCTACATAAATGCCATTTTGGACATCGTAATCTAGCGTTGTTCTAACCCCAAATTCTTCTAGATTTTTTTCCATATGAACATTAACCGCACCGTTAAGTTTTACAGTGATATTGTTATCAACCCATGGATTATTAACCAATACATTGATTTGGCCACGCAAGACTTTGGCGCGAACTTTGACCTTAATATTTGGAGCTATCCTTGCTTCGACTTTCGGTGAAAGCGTCTTTTCAACTTTTCCAATGGTATGGAAAGTTGATCCTTCTTCAGCGTTCTTAATTTCCCCTGAAATTCTTTTATCCGCATAACGAAGTAATTGGCTCTTAAGATAAGATTGTTGTTGATCTTTTGTTGGTGTTGCCAACGGTCCAATAGGTGAAACCTTCCAGCGACGAACGAATTCCTCTTTCTTATGCCAATCTTCAAAATTACTCCGAACAGAGCTCATCACGCCTGCTCTATCATCTATCAGGACTTCTTGAATCCATAGTTTTTGCTCAAGTGGCAATGGTTCAATTTGATCATCTGGAACAAAGTTAGCTGGCGCTCTTGACGGCGCTCTTTCGGCATATGAGGAATTGTATGGTGCCACAAAGGCTCCAAGGATACTGATGGCACAGACGAAGTGTCGAATACTTATACAGTCGACAAAAATCTTCACTTTAATCTGGTGACAATAGGTGACCAGTTTCATCAGTTAACCCCTTATTTATTCATAATCTAATGATCTCTCTCTTGGATATATAAGCAAGACTGGTGCCAAAATTGCCCCTATAGAAACGGAAAAACCCCGGTCATCCCATTCTAGGAGTAACCGGGGTCTTACACAGCACACATTATCGGGGATTTACATATCCACCAGATCCTTGGTTTCTTCTAATAAACGCTTTATCGCTAACTTAGTGGCATCATCGAGTTCCATATCTTTGGATTTCGCATTCATTACCTTTAGGAAAGCATTAGCTGTAAGTCCCTTTGGAAGTTCAGGGCTCTTTCTAGCTTTTTTACCGGCCTTAACCACGCCACCACTTCTAACGACGCGCTTAAGCTGCGCTCTTTTGGTTAGACTGCCTTCAAGGATTTGTTTTTTAACATTGTCCTTAATTGTCCCTCTATCAAGAGCATCGTATTCAAGCAGGACATATTTTTCTGTATTATGCTGCTTAGCTGCTTCCTTAATATCGCGAGCCATTTTAGCTATCAAAAGTGAACGATGAACTTCTGACTTAGAAATTCCAAGTGCCGCAGTGATTTTTCTCTCACTGGCTTTAGTTGCTTTTTGATAATTTAAAATACCATCCGCTTTATCAATAAAATGCAAGGCCTCACGTGATGAGTTTTCAGAGAACTGAATCGCCATCAGTTCTTCATGAGATTTTTCCTCAAGAATAAAGCAAGGTGCTTTTTCAAATGGAATTGAGCTCATGGCACGGAATCGTCTCTCACCACAAATTAAAACAAAATGATCGCCTTCACGATGGACAACCAAAGGCTGAATCAATCCATTTTCTTTAATATTAGCAGCAAGCTCTCTTAGAGATGAGTCGTTAAACTTTGTTCTAACCTGATCTTTAACGACAATATCTTTAAGGCGAAGTTCTTCAAGACGTGCACCTTGTAAAAGATGATTATCTTCAAGTCTCTTCATAAGATCGGATTCAAATCGATCCGACACATTGATTGTTTGACGTTCTTTTTTTGTAACTCGCGCTGCAAACTTCTTAGACATGCTACTAGCCTCT
Source organism: uncultured Halobacteriovorax sp. (assembly GCA_964352175.1). Taxonomy (GTDB): domain Bacteria; phylum Bdellovibrionota; class Bacteriovoracia; order Bacteriovoracales; family Bacteriovoracaceae; genus UBA4207. Next base: position 8,184 of record CAYGQW010000039.1, on the reverse strand, counting down.
CTCTTTATTGCAAGTTAAGGGAAGCCCACAGAGCTTCATAATCTTTTCTGCCCTGACTTTTTGCTCCAAGCATGAAGATTGGTTTCTTAGTTGAAATAGACTCCTGCATATCAACTAGATTTCTAACCGGAGTCGTAATATGGAATGAACTAGCAAGTTCTCCCAATCTTTGTTTTTCAATTTTTCTTCTGGCATTAACCATTGATGGAATAATTGAAAACTCTAATTTTGGATTTTCTGTTTCGCGAATAATTTCAAATGTATCCATTAACTCTTCAAGTCCATCGATACTATAGTCTTGGGCTTGAGTTGGAATAAGAATACGATTTGAGGCAACTAGGGCCATAATCAATTCATCACCAAGCATTGGTGGCGTATCAATTATGACGTAGTCAAAATGATCTGTAATTTTTTCGAGACGCTTTTTTAGTAAGCGCTCTTTTCTTCCTGCATTTCTTCTAACTTCATTCTCAGAGAGAATAAGTAGCTTGGCCAAGTTGGCTAAGTGACGACTTGAAGGAATGAGGGAGATATTATGATGAAACTCTTCCTCTCCGGCAGAAGCGACAATAACTTCCTCTGCTTCAACATCACCGATAAGCCACTCAGGAATCAAAGTTCTTTGAACCTGAACACCAAAAGTAGAACTTAAGTTAGCTTGTGAATCGAGATCGATCACAAGAACCTTTCGACCATTATTGGCCAGGTGACAGGCTAATTGATAGCACTGCATTGTTTTACCAACGCCGCCTTTATTATTGGCAACAGTGATGACATCCATGATCACTCCTAACAGGTTTTAACTCATTGCATCCATGAGCTACCTGAAACGAAAAAAGTGTAAGCTCCTAAAAATTGTAGTGGGCCTTTCTCGGTTAGTCAAAATTTTGGTCCTATAAACTGACAGTACGACTATAGGCCCACGTTTAGCGTTGGCCCGATGCACAATTAGACAAGCTCCTGATTGACCCGAGTTTTAAAAATAGATATCAATGCCCTTGAAATAGGAGATTTTATGATCAAAACGATGAATGTTGATGAACTCAACCAAAAACTTGGAAAAGATGAAAACCTGGTACTCGTCGATGTCCGCGAGCAAGCCGAGTGGGATGAAGCACATATTGATGGCGCAACTTTTTTACCACTCTCTCAACTAGAAGTTCGTTTTGCAGAATTACCAAAAAACAAAGCACTTGTTTTACAATGTCGCTCTGGTAAAAGATCTTTAACAGCTGCAAATTTTCTGCAAGAAAATGGTTACGAAGACGTTACTAATTTAGAAGGCGGAATTATGGCCTGGATGGATGAAGGTTTTGACGTAAATGATTAATCTTTTTGAAGATAATATTGAGGAGATAGCTCATCTTCCGCTTATTAGTGAAAAAGACTTAAGTGATGAAGATGTCTTAAAAGAATTAGATCAACTTAAAGCTGAACTGTCTGACAGAGTTGTTGTACTAGGGCACCACTATCAGCAAGATGATGTAATTCGCTATGCTGATATCACTGGCGACTCTCTCGCTCTAGCAAAAGAGGCTGCTAAACTTTCTAAGCCTTATATTGTTTTTTGTGGTGTCCACTTTATGGCCGAAACAGCAGATATTTTGACCAAAGATAAAACTGTTATCCTACCAGATCTTAATGCTGGTTGCTCAATGGCAGACATGGCCAATAGAGACGATATTGATAAGTCATGGGATTGGATGAAATCCTGCACGAGCGAAAAAATCATTCCCATCACCTATATAAACTGTGCCGCTTCTTTGAAGGCATTCGTTGGTGATAATGACGGTGCAATTTGCACATCTTCTAATGCCAAAAAAGTTATTACTTGGGCATTAAGCAAGGGACAAAAATTATTATTTTTTCCCGATCAACACCTTGGTAGAAACACCTGTTTTGATTTAGGCATAGGTCTAGATGAAATGGTTGTTTATAACCCTAATATGCGCTTTGGCGGATTAACCCCTGAAAAAATTGCAAAAGCAAAAGTTATTCTTTGGTACGGATATTGTTCGGTTCACCAAGGGTTTACTAAAGATCAAATTACGAATTTAAAAAATAAAGAACCTGATAGGACAGTTATTGTTCATCCTGAATGTTCATTTGAAGTCGTACAAGCGGCTGATGATAACGGATCGACTGCTTATATCATCGAACAAGTTCAAAATTCTCCCTCTGGAAGTAAATTTGCGGTAGGAACTGAAATTAATTTAGTGAAGCGCTTACAGGCGCAAAACCCTGACAAGAGCATTATTTCGCTCTCTCCTTACCAATGTCTTTGTACTACTATGTACCGCGTAAGACCTCGCTGGCTTCTTGCCACTTTCCGCTCGATAAAAGAGAATAAGCCTATTAACGTTATTAAAGTATCTGACGACGTAAGCAAATCCTCTCTTGTTGCTCTTGAGCGGATGCTGGCTATCGTCTAAATATAAGAGACCTCTATGATCTATGCAGATTACAATGGCAGCGCACCAGTTTGTGAAGAAGTAAAAACATACTTAATATCTAGACTGGAAAATCAGGGCCCTTATTCAAATCCAAATGCCATTCATGCACTTGCACAAAAATGTAATGGTGCCATGGAAAAAGCACGTCGCGAATGTGCTAAGGTTTTAGGAGCAAAGCCTGGTCAGCTTATTTTTAACTCAGGTGCAACCGAAGGCTTAAGTCATGCCTTTTTTCACTTCTTAAGTGATGGGGTCCAATCTGGTCGAAAGCTCATTATCATTTCAGGTATAGAGCATGCCGCAGTTGTTAATTTAGCCGATCACTATTCAACTAAAGGTTTTGAGAAAGTGATTCTTAAGACACTGACTAATGGTCAAATTGATGTTAAGCATCTCGAGGCGATTATCTCTGAAAGAGCAAATGAGATTGCCTTGGTTTGTGCCATGGCTGCCAATAATGAAACCGGTGTTATTCAGCCCTATAAAGAATTAAATAAAACCTGCCAATCAGTCAGCGTGCCTTTTGTTTGTGATACAACTCAATATGTAGGTAAAACTCCGTTTAACTTTACTGAAAGTGGGGCGGATTTTGCTTTTATGTCAGGCCATAAAATAGGTGCGATGCCAGGAACTGGCATTATGATGGTAAAAGATCCGACCGATCTTAAAACAATGATTATTGGTGGCGGACAAGAGCGCGGACGTCGTGGTGGTACTCAGAATTATATTGGTAACGAAACACTTGCTGTTGCACTATCTAGTTTTCAAAATAATATTGAAAAACTTGAGTCACTACGTAGTCGAAGAGATGCTTTTGAAGCCAGAATCAAAGAGAAGTTTCCAAAAATCGTCATTCTCGGAGGAGACTCCCCTCGCTTAGCCAGCACGTCGTTTCTTTCTCTGCCTGGAGTTCATGGACAAGCAGTGCAAATAGAACTTGAAAGTAATGGAATCTACGTTACAACTTCATCTGCTTGCTCTGATAATGAGCCTGTAACTAGTAAGGTTCTTAAGGCCATGTCTGTATCAGATGATGTCGGTCGCGGCGCTGTTAGAATTAGTCTTGGAATGTGCTCAGAAGCCGGCTGGTATGATCAGATCGGAGATGCTTTAATAAGTGCCTATGAAAAACTTTCTAAAATTAGCGCTTACTAGTCTTGTACTTTTTTCTTGTACAAAAACTGAAGTAAGAAAACAACGCTATGTTGAACCCAATTGGGCTCAATCTCTAGACAAAAATGAAAAAGAGATCGAAATTTTTGCAACTAATAGACTAGGCGGAGCCCTCACACCTCAACAGGTATATTTTTCACCAGAAGAAGCTAGCCCAATTCGTTACGGCGGAGCTTCATTATTACTGGCCTATAATTTAATTTCAAAAGAAAAAAATAAAAATACTGTCTGGCTGGATCTTGGAAATTCATTCGATCCATTAAGTGGTCCCATCCATCTTGAAACAACCAGTTATTTTCTAGCAAAGATGAATTATGATGCCATCGCCTTTACAGAAAAAGAATTAGCCGTCATTGGCACCAAAAGTAATAATTACAAGCTACCATTTATCATCTCCAATATGATTGACCTGAGTACAGGACAAACTTTTAGTAATGAATCAATTAAACCTTGGAAAGTTATTGAAAAGAATGGACTCAAAGTTGGATTAATTAGCGTTACAAATTACAATTTCATAAAAGGTGACGAGCCTTCAAAGACTAGAGGGCTTTTCTTCGAAGATATGGTCTTAAGCATTCTTAGGGCCAAGAGAGAATTCGCAAAAAGCAAAGTAGATTTTACTATTCTTATGACTAATATTGATAGCGGCTGTCATCTAAGTCATAAAAAAGAATTAGCATGTCCCAATGAAGGTGATGACTTAAAAAAGCTTATCGAAAGAATACCTCCAGATACAATTAACCTCGTTTTAGCTTCTCCAAATAGAATTGCGAGCGGATTAATTAATAATATCCCAACCGTTCTTATTCCTGGTCAAGGCAAGTGGCTTTCTCGAGTTCGCCTTATTTTTAAAAATAATAATATAGAAAACGTTGAGATGTTAGAACCTATACGAATTTGTGACAAAATTTTTCATGACACGAATGATTGCCACTTTCCTCTCTCGGGAGAAGAATCTGAAAAGAAGCGTCTAGCAATGTTAAGAAAATCTATTAATGAAATTAAGCCTGCTAAATTCTGGGGTCATGAAATTATTGAAAATATTGAAATAGAAGAATCTTTTAAGCTTATTCGCACACAAGGTACTCAAGCTCCTTTGAACAAGTGACCTTAAGCTCACTATCACACCAGACAGCTTTCGATCCATCAATGCATTGATCTTTTCCTTTTAAACGATCCGTCCCTAAAAAACAGCCCGGCTGATTTTTCTTTCCACATGAAGAATCGTCAAGACAGATTTTTTTTACCCCATCCACTGTAACGACTCTGCTAAATCCGCCAGGACAAAGGTCACACTGATCTTCACATTGGAAACCTTCATCTAGAAATTCTGTAGACAAGGACCTAATGTCGCCAATATAAGCAAGACGTTCTCCTTCAACACTTTGCCCCCAAAGAGGGAACTGCACCGTCTCCTCTTTTTTATCCTTAACAAAAGAGAGTAAAAATTTCCCTCTGATATTTGTAAGTTTACTCAGCTTATCAACATGAATATTTGTTATAGGTTTATTTATGATTGATTCAAGACAAGTTGATTCCACTTTTCTCCTAAAGATCGCTAGCTCTGAATAAACTTCATGTTTTAGTGCCCCCTTAAACATTAAGCAGTGATCCTTATTTGAAGATACTTCTCGCCAAGCACCTGGAGAAGTCGTCTTAAGGTTTTGGTCGATCACGATATTTTGAGCAAATATCCAATATTTTATCAAGTAAGCGACAAACAGCTCTATCATTACTTCACCACCATGCATCTGAAGCCTGGCAATAAAGGAAATTCAATTTCACTTTCTTCCATTTCTATTTTGAAATCACTTGGAGAAAACCCTTCTCCATTCCAAAAGGCATATTGTCCAAGTTCATGCCATTTTGATTTAGCACTAAGTTCACTGTTAGATAAAAATAAATTTTTATTTATATCAAATGGATTTTCCAGATACTCGGCAACTCCTCCGATTGTATCGTGTAATCCGATCCAAGTAGGTATATCATCAGTCAGCTGCTCTCTTGGAATAATTTCACCGCATTCTTTAACATATGCCTTTCGACAATCTTCTACATTTACTTTCCAACGACTTTTTCTGGCTTTGTATAAAAAGTCTGACTTAGTATAAATTGACCAAGGATATGGGGACTTAATTACTTTCTTAGGTCTTGGTTTATTTTTGTCGCGGGGATGATAGGAGGCTGCTTCAAAAACAGGCAAGCTTGCTAATTCTTTTCCTCTGTATTGGCAGTATTCTTTCATTTCTGATTTCTTGAGACCGACAGCTGGTAAATGAAGATATCGAACCTTAATATTTAATAAGTCTACATTATCTAATTTTAAATTTTGTGTACTGGTCCATTCTTTAACATCGCGCCAATTCACGGGATATTTATCAATAAAGATATCTTGATCAAAATTATCCCAAAGAACGTCCTCTTTTTTATTTTTTTTGTAGCTATAACGTCTTTTGGGCAATTCGACTTGAGAGCAGCTATCTCCCAGAATTAGAGTTTCAATATTTTTATTTAGCTCTAATTTAAGTACTAGGCTCCATTGTCGAGAAGCTTTTGCCGGTAAAACACGTAGCCATGATGCTTCGACTTCTCCGAACTTAGGTTTCTGTGACAAGAGACATTTCATATAATCTGGATTACAGCGAAAATATTGGTCGTGATACTGAATTTCAACATCAAACATGTCGCGGCAAAATGGGGCCATCATCGTTGGATCGCCTGATCGCCACAGTGCTACGAGCTCTGAGGCAACCGTAGCTAACTCTAAACGCTCTTTGCTTTCTTGAATCAAATGCTTGGTCTTTTCTTGGTTGATAAAGTACCTGACCACAAAAGCCACAGATGCAAGCACTACAATGATAATAATGAGTTTAAAATTTCCAGATTTTCGCACTTGTAGTTCTCTTAAGACATAAAGGCTATAATGGACACTATAAGGGAACAATCGCCCGGGGGCCATAATGAGTATTGATTGGACACAAAAAGCTGAAAAAGATCGTGACGCTGGAGCCGAAGTTCTGGGTTTCCAGGATTATATGGATCGTTTTGAGGCTAATCCGTTCAGAGAGACTAGACCAACGTTCAAATATCTTCTAGATATGCTTAATCATTTTGGGCTAGATGAAAATGGTAACTATAAGTTATTTGAAATTATGCATACCGATGCTCCTGCGGTTCATGGTCAGCAAAAAATAATTAAATCCCTTGTTTCTAATTTTAAAAATTTCCAAGAAGAAGGTTTTAACAATAAATTTATTTTACTAGTTGGCCCTAATGGTTCCTCTAAGTCGAGTATAGTAAAAAAGATAATGAAAGGGGCTGAGGATTATTCAACATCTGATGAAGGCGCACTTTATACTTTTAGCTGGATCTTTCCGATTGATAGTTTCGTGAAGGGCTCATTAGGGCTAGCCTCAACACCTACAGATAGAAATATTACTACCTATGCCTACTTAGAAGATAAAGATATTAGCGCCATTCTCCCATCAGAACTTAAAGATCACCCGCTCCTGCTTATTCCTAAAGAATACCGCCAAGAAATTTTACAAGAAACTTTGGGTAATAACGAGATACAACTTGATTCGATCAAAAAAAGTTATCTCTTCAAAGGTGATTTATCTAAAAGAAATAGAATGATTTACGATGCCTTATTAAAAAACTACAAAGGAAGGCATAAGGAAGTTCTAAAACATATTCGGGTTGAAAGATTCTTTATTTCAAGAAGATATTCTAACGGAGCGGTTACCATCGAGCCACAGATGCACGTCGATGCGCGCATGCAACAAATTACGATGGACAAGAGACTAGGCTCACTCCCACCAAGTCTTCAATCACTCAATCTTTATTCCCTACAAGGCGAAGCTGTCATGGCCAATCGTGGACTGTTAGAATACTCAGATCTTCTAAAGCGCCCACTTGATACTTACAAATATCTTTTGATGACGATGGAATCAAGCACGCTTAATCTTCAAGGAATTTTAACAGAGCTTGATATCTTTTTTATTGGAACGAGTAATGAAGTTCATTTGGCTGCCTTTAAACAGCACCCTGACTTCAACTCATTTAAAGGAAGGTTTAATTTCATTAAGGTTCCGTACCTACTTAATTATCTTGAGGAAGAAAAAATTTATATTGAACAAGTTGAAGGCCTATCCGACAGCTCACAATTTGAGCCGCATGCATTAAGAGCCTTGTGTCTTTTTGCAGTTATGACGAGACTTAGGGCCAGTCTGGCGAAAAACTTCGAAGACAAGAAATTAGCTGAAATTCTTTCATCACTAAACCCTCTAGAAAAATCGCGCTTTTATGCCGAGAACTATATTCCAGAACGTTTTGACTCAGAGGCAAGACAGCTTATGTCTCAATCTTGGACTGAAGCTATGGAAGAGTTTGAAAATGATAATCTCTACCAAGGTAAATTTGGACTTTCTCCACGTGAAATCAAGAGCATTATTTATAAACTTACTTCTCGTTATAAAGTTGTAACATTTGTTGAAGTACTTGATTACCTACAACGTCTCATTACGAAGAAAAATGATTATGACTTTCTTAATATGAC